>NZ_CP144913.1:3040610-3360916 GCF_037198315.1 Janibacter sp. A1S7
GCGAGCCCGAGCAGCACGGCGGCGACCACCACGGTCGTGACCAGCACGGTCGGCCAGTGCGGGGACAGGTCCGGCGCGGGGACCGCTGCCGGCGTGGTGAAGAGCGGGATCGACGGCATCGCCAGCCGTGACCCGAGCAGTGAGCAGGCGGCCCCGAGGACGACGCCGACGGCGACCGTCACCAGGTGCTCGGTGCGCAGCGAGCGGGCGATCGCGCGCTGGCCGACCCCGCTGATGCGCAGCGCGGCGAGGTCCCGTGCCGCGGCCCGCCAGCCGGTGACCGCGAGGATGACGAGCACGAGTGCGGCGAGCAGGACGGCGAGTGCGCCGCCGATGACGGCCAGCTGCAGCCCCCACCCGGAGGCGGACTCGTCGAAGACGCGATCGGCGTCCTGCGTCGTCGTCACCGAGCGGATGGGCGCGCCCTCCTCGGCGAGGACGTCACCGGCCCGCTCGATCGCTGCCGGGGAGGCGTCGGCGAGCCAGATCTGCTTGTCGGCACGGGTGGCGATCTCACCGTTGACCCGCGACAGGGCGGGCAGGGAGAGCAGCACACCCCGGTCGGTCACGGCCGGCAGGGCGGCCACGTGCTGGTCGACGACGACGCCCGTCTGGCCGCCGGAGACGTCGATGACCTCGAGCTCGTCCCCCACCTCGACCTCGGGCGAGCTGACGATCGCCGGCACCGGCCGGGGCACGTCGGTGACGTAGGTCGTCACGTCCGCGCCGTCGGCCGCCCCGACGTGGAGGCGCAGCTGGTCCCCCGTCGCGCTCACGTCGACGCCGGTGCCGCTGTCGACGAGGTCGGAGGTCCACGTGCTCCCGTCCGCCACGGGAAGGCGCTCGCCGCCGACGGCGAGGTCGGTGATCGTCACGGTGCCGCGCACCTGTGACCCGGTGTCCCCGGAGACGGCCACGGTCAGGCCGGCGAGACGGCAGTGGTCGGAGCAGTACAGGGAGGTGTCGACCTTCGTCCGGCCCGACCTCGTGGGGCCGAGGGTCGCCAGTGCCGTGGAGCGGTTGCCGCCGTCGGGGGTGGTCATCTCCACGCGCAGCTCAGGGGGCGCGCCGCCGGAGCCCTCGAGGTCCCAGCCGACCGTGGCGGTCGCGTTGCCCGCGGGCAGGATGATCGGCTGCTGCTCCGGGAGGGCGAGCGCCTCGAGGTCGAGGTCCCGCAGGGCCGAGGGGTGGGCGACCTGCCGCAGGCGCTCGGGGTCGACGGCGATGGTCGCCGACGAGGTCTCGTCGTGTGGACGGATCACGGCGACGGGCGCGGCCGTGATGCCCTTGTCCCGCAGGGCCGCTGCCGCATCGAGCAGGCCCGGCGCGGACGATGCGGAGATCGACGCGACGGCGTGGGCGCCGGTCTCCAGCTCCGCCCTCGCCTGACGGTTCTGGTCGGCGACGACGACCGCGTTGGCGCCGAAGACCGCGACCGCCGTGGCGACGGTCGTCACGACGAGCACGCGGCGGGCCGCGGGCCGACGTGCGATGGCGTGGCCGGAGATGGCGGCGGCGACCCGGCCACGACGCACCGCCGCGCTCGCCCGACGCGCGGCCAGGCTCGGGACGACACGCGCGGCGAGGACGCCCACGGCGATGGCCAGCAGGGTCGGGGTGGCCAGCGCGGCAGGGCCGCTCAGGACGCCGGTCGACAGACCGGCGACGCCGAGCAGCGCCAGGACGACGACGACGGCCTCGACGACCATGGACCCATCCGCGGTCGAGGGTCGTACCGAGCGCAGGAGGTCGTTGACGCTCTCGCGCAGGACGGGGCGGGCCGCGAAGTAGACCGCGAGCACCGAGACGAGGAGCGCACCGAGCACCCAGGGCAGGACCGTCAGGGGCACCTCGAAGGGCAGGTCGGGCGGCAGCAGCCAGCGCCGGACCACCACGGCCATCCCGAGGGCCACGAGGAGTCCCAGCGGCAGGCCGAGCAGCACCGGGACACTCAGCTCGGTCAGCAGCAGGCGCCGCGCACCCGTGCGGGAGCGGCCCCGCAGGCGCGAGAGGGCCACGTCGTGCCGACGCTGGTCGACGGCTGACTGGGCGACGAGGAAGAGCACCAGGACCGACAGCAGTGCCAGCTGGACCATGACGAAGGGGATGATCACATCGGTCTGGGCCCGCCCGGTCGAGATCCCGTCGACGAGCGCCTGCGCCGACTCGTCGACCCGCAGCTCGGGGTGCTTCTCGGCGAGGGCCGTCGCCGCGTCGGCGGCCCTCGGCATGGCCTCGAGGGTGGCCCGGTCGGGGTCGAGCGGGAGGATGGCATAGGCGACCGCGTGGGGGAAGGAGTCCGCGAAGGTCGCGTCGACGGTGAGGAAGTCATCCAGCGCCGGCACGTTGTCCATGTCCGGCTGGGGCACGCCGGACTTGCCGTCGGGGCGGTCGCCGAGCCAGTAGCCGGGAGCGTCCCGGGTCACCTGGTAGATGCCGACCACGGTCAGCTCGACCGGTGGTAGGTCCTGCTCGAACCGGGTGTACTTCTGCTGGCCGATCTCGAAGGTCCTCCCGGGCTTCCACCCCCACGCCTTCGCGTCCGCCGAGGAGATGATGATCTCGCCCGCCGACGACGGGCAGGCGCCCTCGATCTCGAGGTGCTCGCACATCCCGGTACGGGACCGGATGACGACCGGCGAGGGCTTCTTGCCCTCCTGCGGGACGACCGTCGTCCCGTGTCGCACGGCCTCGATCGGGTCCTGCGACACGTCGGTGAGGGCATCCGGGAGGATCTCGGTGATCTCCGACGGGAGGACGTCGCGGTCCTCGGAAGAGCGCCCCTGCGAGATGGCGGTGGCCGCGACCACCGGGCCGGCCTCCTCGACGGCGACCCGCATCAGCCCTTGGTCGACGCTGCGCGCGAAGACCGGCGCGAAGACGGCGCAGGTGGCCACGAGGGCCGAGACGAGGGCAAGGGCGATGACCTGTCCCCTGCGGTGACGCAACGCTGCCCACATCCGGTGCGGCTCTCCCTTCGGCCGCAGGCCACGGTAGAGGCCCACACCGTGGGATGGGGGTTTACCGGTGCACCGATGTGGCCGGGTCGCCTCGGGCGGAGGTGAGCACGCCCGACCCGGGGCGAAGGGGGTCAGTCGCCCAGCTCGGTGCCCATCGCTCGACCGGCGGTGCGGCCGGAGAAGATGCATCCGCCGAGGAAGGTCCCCTCGAGCGCCCGGTAGCCGTGCAGGCCACCGCCACCGAAGCCGGAGGCCTCGCCCGCGGCGTACAGCCCACGGATCGGCGCGCCGTCATGGCCGAGGACACGACCGGACAGGTCCGTCTCGAAGCCGCCGAGCGTCTTGCGGGAGAGGATGTGCAGCTTCACGCCGACGAGCGGGCCCTTCCCGGGGTCCTGCAGCTTGTGCGGCGGGTAGGCGCGCTTGGAGATCTTGTCGCCGATGTAGGAGCGGGCCACCCGCATCGCGGCGATCTGGGCGTCCTTCGAGTAGGCGTTGTCGAGCTGGGCGTCACGTTCGTCGAGCTGGCGCTTGACGTGCTCGACGTCGAGGGTCGGCTCGCCCTCCTCGACGAGGCCGTTCATCTTCGCGACGAGTTCCTCGACGGTGTCGGCGAGGACGAAGTCGGCGCCCTTGTCCAGGAAGGCCTGCATCGACGGGGTGACATCGGCCAGCGAGCGCTTGCGCAGCACGCCCCGGACGTCCTTGCCGGTGAGGTCCGCGTTCTGCTCCGAGCCCGAGAGTGCGAACTCCTTGCCGGCGACGGAGCGGTTGGTGACGAACCAGCTGTGGTCGTGCCCGGTGGCGCGCAGGTGGGCGAGCGTGCCGAGGGTGTCGTACCCGGGCAGCAGCGGGGCGGGCAGGCGGTTGCCCTCCGCGTCGAGCCACACCGAGCTGGGTCCGGGCAGGATCCGGATGCCGTGTCGGTCCCAGATGGGCGTGTGGTTGCGGATGCCCTCGACGTAGTGCCACATCCGGTCGCGGTTGATCAGGCGACCGCCGGCCTCCTGCGTGATGGCGATCATCCGGCCGTCGACGTGGGCCGGCACGCCGGTGACCATGTGCGTCGGCGGCTCACCGAGGCGTTGCGGCCAGTTCTCCCGGACGAGGTCGTGGTTGCCACCGATGCCTCCGGAGGCGACGAGGACGACCGGCGCGCGCAGCTCGAAACCGCCGACCGGGTCGCGGTTGGTCGCCACTCCCCGCTCGGCGCCGTCCTCGGCCAGCCGCACCCCACGGACACCGGTGACCACACCCCCTTCGACGATCAGCTCGTCCACACGATGGCGGTGGGCGTAGGTGACCAGTCCCCGATCACGGGCCTCCTCCACGCGGCGGGCGAAGGGGGCGACCACCCCCGGCCCCGTGCCCCAGGTGATGTGGAAGCGGGGCACGGAGTTGCCGTGCCCGTGGGCGGACCCGTCACCGCGCTCGGCCCACCCGACGAGCGGGAACCAGCGCATCCCCTGCTCGTGCAGCCAGGCGCGCTTCTCGCCCGCGGCGAAGTCGAGGTAGGCCTTCGCCCACTCGCGCGGCCAGTGGTCCTCCTCGCGGTCGAAGCCGGCGGTGTTCATCCAGTCGGAGTACGCGAGATCGGATGAGTCCCTGATGCCCAGGCGGCGCTGCTCGGGGCTGTCGACGAAGAACAACCCGCCGAAGGACCAGTGCGCCTGGGCGCCGAGGCTGGCCCGGCTCTCCTGGTCGAGGAGCAGGACCCGGCGCCCCGCGTCGGTCAGCTCTGCGGCGGCGACCAGTCCGGCGAGGCCGTGGCCCACGACAATGGCATCAGCATCCATGAGGTGACCCTAGATCCCCGTACTCGTCAGTAGCAACAGTCCGCAGCCGCACGACCTACAGTGACCCCGTGCGATGGACTGCAGCCCTGCGCCCTGCGGCAGCCGCCCTGCTCGTCGCGGCCGCCACCCTCACCGGCGGACTGACCGTGGCGACGCTGTGGCCGGTGTCGGTGGAGACGACCTACTACGCCGCCGACGTGCGCCTCTCGCCCGTCTGGGAGCAGCGCTCGAGCATCGGCGCGGAGACGGTCGTCGGCGGGATGTCCGCGGAGTTCGATGGCTTCGCGCCCGGGATCCGCGTGGAACCGCGCATCAAGCCAGAGATCACCGACCTCGTGGAGTCGGGCGACCTCGACCTGTCCACGCTCACGGTGGACGGGGACGAGCGCCAACGGCTCATCGGTGAGGCGGGCACGGGCATCGGTCTGCGTTTCCTCGGTGGAGCCGTTCTCGGTCTCGGTCTCGTCGCCCTCGGCACCGGCCTCTACCGGCGTGGCGTCCCCAGCGGCAGAACGGCTCTGGGCGCGGCGCTCGTCGCCGCCGTCACCTGCGCAGGCGCCGGTCTGGCGACCCAACGCACCTATACTCCCGAGCGGCTCGCGGCCCTGCACTCCAGCGGCCTGCTGGAGATGGCCGTGGCCAACCGGGGACTCTTCGGCGACGTGCGGCACCGCACCGACCAGGCCGCCCCGTACCTGCGCAACCTGCTCGCGCTGTCCAACGCGGTGCAGGCCGAGTACGCGCCGGTGGAGATCTCCGACGACAGCGCGCTGAAGGTGCTGCTCGTCTCCGACATCCACTCGGCCAACCAGTACTCCCTGATGCGCATGATCGTGCAGGAGCAGGACATCGACGTCGTCATCGACTCGGGCGACCTGATCAACTTCGGTCACTCGGCCGAGGCGCAGCTGACCAACCTCAACCAGGGCATCGCCTCCCTCGGTGTCCCCTACGTCTTCGTCCGGGGCAACCACGACGCGCTCTCCCCCGACGACACGGCGTTGATCGATCGGCTATCCGAGGTCGACAACGTGTACCTGGTGGAGCCGAAGCCCGGGGACTACCAGCAGGTGAGCATCGGTGGTCTGCGGATCGCCGGGTTCAACGACCCACGCACGTTCGGCCATCCGGCAAGCGAGGAGATGCACCAGAAGGAGCTCGAGGCCCGCGACGCGTGGGTCGAGGCCCTCGGCGACGGACAGGTGCCCGACCTGACCGTCGCACACAACCCACAGTCCCTCGAGGACGCGCCGGGTCGGCTGCGCATCAACGGTCACATGCACATCGCGGACCTCGAGGACAACCGGATCCAGGTCGGCACCTTCACCGGGGCCGGGAACCTGCGCCGCTTCACGTGGAACACCGACGGCGAACGCCTCGGACAGCCGAGCGCCTTCGACGTGCTCACGTTCGACGACGCGTGCCAGGCGAAGCGGCTGACCCGCTACGAGTACCGGTCCGTCATCGAGGGACGACCGACCTACGACTCGGTATCGGTGCTCAACGCCGGGCGCGTGGCCGAGCCGGCCCAGGAGGGACGCACCTGTGGCGGGGACTCGGTCGAGGTGGAGCCGCTGGGCGCCCCGGCGCCCTGAGCCACCCCCTTCGCCCACGGTCGGTAGCGCTCGTCGGGTCGGGTCACCGCACGGTGGCCCGGTCACCCCGATCGAGCTGCGTTGCCTCTCGGTCGGCGGGAGGTATCGCGTCCGGCTCACGCTGTCCCGGGCACGTCGACGGAGACGACCCACGGATGCGGTGGACAGCAGAAACCCCGGGTGCGCCGGAGTATGAAACTCGTGCGAACCCGGGGTTTACCGGGTGACCCGATAATCGTGGGGGTTGGGCGAGCGGGCCGCCCCACCCCTGCACTCAGATGCGCGGGAAGACCGGCGGGTGGACCTTGGCCATCTGCTCGAGGACACGCACGACCTGGCAGGAGTAGCCGAACTCGTTGTCGTACCAGACGTAGAGGATGCAGCGATCGCCCGCGGTGATCGTGGCCCGGCCGTCGACGATGCCCGCGTGGCGGTTGCCGACGAAGTCGGTGGAGACGACCTCGGGGCTGTCGATGAAGTCCAGCTGCTTGTGCATCTCGCCGTAGAGCGAGGTCTGCCGCAGGTAGTCGTTGAGGGCGTCCGCCTCGACCGGCGTCTCCAGCGTGAGGTTGAGGATGGCCATCGAGACGTTGGGGGTGGGCACGCGGATCGCGTTGCCGGTGAGCAGACCCTCGAGCTCCGGGAGGGCCTTGGCGACGGCCTTGGCGGCCCCGGTCTCGGTGAGGACCATGTTCAGGGCGGCGGAGCGACCGCGCCGCTCGCCCTTGTGGAAGTTGTCGGTGAGGTTCTGGTCGTTGGTGAAGGCGTGCACCGTCTCGATGTGCCCGCCGACGATCCCGTACTCGTCGTTGACGGCCTTCAGGGCCGGGACGATCGCGTTGGTCGTGCACGAGGCGGCGGAGACCACGCGGTCGTCGTCGCCGATCATCGCGTCGTTGATGCCGGTGACGATGTTGGGCACCGAGCCCTTGCCCGGGGCGGTGAGCAGCACGCGCGAGACGCCGGGGCACTGCAGGTGCTGGGACAGGCCCTCCTCGTCGCGCCACCGGCCGGTGTTGTCGACGACGATCGCGTCGTCGATGCCGTACCGCGTGTAGTCGACGGTGGTCGGGTCGTTGGAGTAGATCACCTGGATCAGGGTCCCGTTGGCCAGGATCGTGCTGTTCTCCTCGTCGACGGTGATCGTGCCGTCGAAGGACCCGTGCACCGAGTCGCGGCGCAGCAGGCTGGCGCGCTTGACCAGGTCGTTCTCGGCGCCCTTGCGCACGACGACCGCGCGCAGGCGCAGACCGTGCCCGGCGCCGGCGTGCTCGATGAGGATGCGGGCCAGGAGCCGGCCGATCCGGCCGAAGCCGTAGAGGACGACGTCGGTCGTGCCCTGACCGTCCCCGTCGCCCCCGTTGATGACGTCCGCGAGCTCGCTGCGCAGGAAGTCCTCGAGGGGGACGTCGCTGCCGGCCTCGAGGCGGCGGTTGTGCAGGCGGGCGATGTCGACCGACGCGGGGCCCAGGTCGAGGGTCGACAGGACCTCCAGCACCGGAAGGGTGTCGCTCACGGTCAGCTCGACGTCCACCCGACGGGTGAAGCGGTGGGCCTTGAGGATGTCCGTCGGCGACTGGCCGAGCAGCGTGCGGCCGTGGATCGAGGTGACCACGCCGTTCTCCCGGTAGAGGCGCCCCACGAGGGGGATCATGGCCTCGGCCTTGGCCTGTCGGTCTGCCCAGTCGGCGAGGTGGTCGTCCGCTGCGGCGCTCGTCTGCTGCGTCGTCGTCATGGCACCACACAGTAGTCGCGGACGGCGCCGGCGTGGGCCTCGGGTCCGCCCACGCGAGGACCACCGGGGGCGAAGGGGGCCGCCCGGGTCAGGCGGGGGTCGTCACCGTGAAGAGCGCCTGCTGCTTGGGCGCCCCGTTGCAGGTGAGGACGTGGGCCTGACTCATCGTGCGGGTCACCAGCCGGCGGTGGACCGAACCCGCCAGATCGATGTCCACGCGCCAGGTCCCCGAGCCGAGATCGGTCGAGGTCGGCTCCGCGACGTCCGCGAGTCGGGCGTCCGGCACCGACCCGAGCACGTCGTGCACCGCCACTTGGACGACCGGTGCCCAGCAGCTGCGCCCGCGCCAGCGATCGAGGTCGACGTGACCGTCGAAGTGGTCAAGGACGACCCGCGGCGCGCTGTCGCCGTCGAGCCTCCCGTACATCGAGCCCTCGGGCAGCAGTGCCGCGTTGCCCGCGAAGCGGTCCCCGCCCAGGTGGGTGGTCTCCCACACCGCGCCGGGCAGCACGTCGTCGAGCACCGCAGCCACGACCCGCCCGTCGATGGCGCAGCAGACGTCCTTGCGGGCGTGCGTGCACACCAGGGCGAGGGGCTCCCGGCTCGCGTCGGGCAGGTCGTCGAAGCGTCCGGCGAGCTCGACGAGATCCTGCGGTGTCCGCCAGGTCGAGCGTCCGACGAGTCCGCGGCGCACGTCGACGAGGAAAACCGGCTGCAGCCCTTCGGACTCGACGAGCGGGCCCTCGAGGCGACCATGGCGGCGCACCAGTTGCAGACGCGCTCCGAAGCGGTTCAGCTGCTGGGACAACGCGGCAGCGACCTCGGTGAGCGGTTCTGCGTTGATGGCCTTCTGCGGCCACGGCCCGGGGTGCCCGACGAGGAACCAGTAGGGGGCCGGCACCGCCGTCCCGACAGGCACATCCCCCCGCTCGCGGGCGGCGAGCGAGCACCGGTTGCGGGAGTCTGCGGGAGTGCTCACGTGATCGACCCTAACCCTCCTCCCGCAACCCGGGCAGGGTCCCCACCCCGGCCAGGAGCAGGCGGCGGGCGAGACCGTCATCGAGGTCGACGGGTTCACCGTCGAGCCACCGACCCACCGTGACCGCCTCCCCCTCGCGCAGCGGCAGTCGCCCGGTCCGGGAGACGAGCAGGTACCCGTCGTCGCCGCGCTCGATCCGGGCCGCGAGGTGCAGACGCGGCCGCAGCCGGGGACCCACCACACCGTCTGCCGCCGCCACGGTGGCGACCGGGGGTACCGGCGCGGGTCGCTGCCCGGCCCGGTGGCGGGCCGCCAGGCCGTGGGCCACCTGCTGTGCGTCGACATCGGCCAGGGCATCCAGCAGAGCGGCTCGCACCTGCTCCACCTCGTCCCCGATGGCATCCGCGTCACCGACGTCCACCCCGGGGCGAAGGGGGGTGCGCTGGTCCGCGCGGCCGAGGACCTCCCTGCGCGCCCGGTCCAGGAGGGTCTCGGCGAGGTGCCCGCGGTGCCACACGTGCACACCGACCGTCACGTGCGTGCTGACCCCACCCAGCGCGGTGGCGGCGTGCAACCACCCGCGAGGGACGTAGAGGGTGTCGCCGGGCCGCAGGGTGACCTCGAGGCGGGGCGGCGCCGACGCGGCCTGCTCGACCGCCTCGGCGTGCTCCTGCCACGGCTGGTCGCGAAGGGGGTGGGTCACCACGGGCGGGTACAGGCGCCAGCGCTTCTCCCCGGCGACCTGCAGGACGAAGACGTCGTGCACGTCGTAGTGCGCGGAGAAGCCGGTGCTCTGCGCGGGGGTGATGTAGGCGTTGACCTGCACGGGGTGCCCGAGGTCGGCGGCGAGCTGCTGCGAGAAGTCCAGCAACGGCGGGTGGGTGCGGTGCAGCCCCTGCAGGACGAGGGAGTGGCCCTCGGCGAAGAGACGCAGCAGGGCCGTGTCGTCGAGCTGGTCGGTGATCGCCGCGCCGACGCCACCACCTCGGGTGAACTCGGCATCGGGCAGGGTGCGCCCGTCGCGTGCCACCCGGAGGAAGGGCGCGCGCAGGCCCCGACGGGAAAGCAGGTCGTCCACGTCACCGGGACCGAGCAGGTCGGCGAAGGGGGTCGGCAGCGCTGCCGCCGGGACGTGCCGGGGCTCCCGGCCCCAGATCTGCGCGAGCCGGTCCGGGTCGAGGCCGGTGATGCGACGCAGGCCGGTGCACCGCGTCGATGCACCGGCCCCGGGGGTGTCGTTCACTCAGGCGCTGCCGTCGGCACCGCCGTCACCGGCACCACCATCAGCGCCGCCGTCACCGGCACCACCGTCGGCGCCACCGTCACCGGCACCACCGTCGGCGCCACCGTCACCGGCACCACCATCAGCGCCACCGTCACCGGCACCACCATCAGCGCCACCGTCACCGGCACCACCATCAGCGCCACCGTCACCGGCACCACCATCAGCGCCACCGTCACCGCCAGCGGTGAGCGGCTGGTCGGTCGGCATCCCACCGATCGTTTCGTCGGACAGGTCCGGAGTGTTCTGCGGAGGCTGCGTCATGGTGCTTCTCCTTTGCTCTTGGTGGACGGTGCGTGCTGCACCGCCGTCACCCCCATGTCTACCCACAAGGCGGCCCCGGCAAAAGCCCCCGGGCCCTCGGGTGTGCAAAGGGCTTGCAGGACAACGGTTACTGTCGTGTCATGACTTCCCCCACTGACCGGCGCGAGTACGACATCGTCCTCGTCGGCGCGACCGGTTTCGTCGGTCGCCTCACGGCGGCCCACCTGCGGGACCACGCACCCGAGGGCCTGCGCATCGCCCTGGCCGGGCGCTCCCGGGCCAAGCTGGACGCCGTCGCTGCCGAGATGGGTGGTGCCGCCGGCTCGTGGCCACGCCTGATCATCGACGTCACGGACCCGGCCGCGTGCGCCGACATCGCCGCGTCGACCCGCGTCCTGGTCACGACCGTCGGCCCCTACGCCCGCTACGGCTACGAGCTGGTCAAGGCCTGCGCGTTGGCCGGCACGCACTACGCGGACCTGACCGGTGAGGTCCTCTTCGTCCGCGACACCAGCGAGGCCTTCCACGACGTCGCCCACCGCAGCGGTGCCCGGGTCGTCCACTCGTGCGGCTTCGACTCCATCCCCTCCGACCTCGGCGTCCTGGAGACCGCGCGGGTGGTGGCCGAGGAGGGGGCCGGGCAGCTGACCGACACGGTCCTCTACGTGCGCAGCCTCAAGGGTGCACTCTCCGGCGGCACCATCGACTCCATGCGCCAGCAGGCCATCGCCGCACGTGAGTCCCTCGAGGCCCGACGTGCCATGACCGACCCCTACGGCCTCAGTCCCGACCGGGCGGCCGAGCCGACCCGCGCCGAGCGGATCGAGGCCGGGACGAAGGACGAGTCGTCAGGCCCGCTCAAGCGCTTCGGCTCCCGCCTCCCGGTACGTCGGACGGACGACGGCCACTGGACGGGCCCCTTCATCATGGCCTCCTACAACACACGGATCGTGCGTCGCAGCAACGCCCTGCTGGACTGGCGGTACGGACGAGCCTTCCGCTACCACGAGGTGAGCGACTTCGGGACGCGCCGGTCCTCCCCCTTCGCCGCCACCGGCATGACCGCCGGACTGCTCGGCCTCGTCGGCGGCATGTCCTTCCGGCCGACCCGGGCGCTGCTCGCCAAGGTGCTGCCGGCCCCCGGAGAGGGGCCGGACGAGGAGGCACGCGCCAACGGCCGCTTCCGGATGGAGGTCGTCGCCACGACGACGAGCGGGGCGCGGTACGCCACGACCGTCGCGGCCAAGGCCGACCCCGGCTACAACGGCACGGCGATCATGCTCGGACAGTCCGCGCTCTGCCTCGCCGAGGACGACCTCACGAGCGAAGGGGGCGTGCTCACCCCCGCGGTGGCGCTCGGCCCGGCGCTCGTGGAGCGCCTGCGGGAGCACGACTTCGTCATCGAGACCCGCCGCCTGGACTGACCCGCACTCCCCCCTTCGCACGCGCCCAAGCAGTCGCGCAGGGGGTCGTCAGTCGTCCAGGCGCGCCGAGGGCACCGGGTCGTCCGTGCCCTCGAGACGCACGTCGCGGTGCCACGACTCGGTGCGGTAGCGGGTGGTCCACCCCATCGACTCGTAGAGTCCGTCGGCGCCCGTCGGGCTGTCCGCGTCGACCTCGAGGGACACGCGGTTGCGACCACGTCTGGCGGTGTCGGCGAGGACGGTGTGCAGCAGCGCCTTGGCCACACCCCGCCCGCGCGCCAGGCGGTGAACGCCGATGTAGTCGATGTAGGTGCCCTCGACGCCACCCTCATCGGGCGGCAGCACGAGCGCGGCGACGGCACCGCCCGGGACCCACTGGCCCTCGACGTCGATGTCGGCGATCCACCAGTGGTCCCAGCGGTGGCCGGGGGACTCCCGCAACCGGGCGAGGAACTCGGGGAAGGACTCCCGGTAGGAGTTGAAGTGGTCCGCGAAGGACTCCTCGATCATCCGGTAGACCGACTGCAGGTCGGCCGCCACGGGAGTGCCGTCCTCACGCTTGGCGATCCGCCGGGCGACGACCCCCTCGCGGCGGTGGGTCTCGGCCAGGTCCTCGTCACCGGGTCGGCGAGGGCGCGTCATCTGCAGCCAGGTCCGGGCGAGGTGGTACCCGGCCGGGGCGAGCATCGAGCGCAGGCGGTCGTCGGCCTCGTGCACGGAGACATCGAGTCGCGTGCCGCCGAGGCCGCGTCCGCGGGCGATGCTCAGGGCGACCTGCTCGGCCCAGTCGAGCAGGATCCCGGCGAGGTGCTGCTCCTGCTCGCGGGTGAGCCCGGGGTCGGCGGTCAGGTCGACGTTGGTCCGTCCGGCGGCCCGGTCGTGGACGCGGGCCCACACCCGGATCCGCCCCTCGGTGTCGAGCACGACGACCTGACGACGGGTCCAGGCGCCCTGCCCGACGGCTTCGCCGGCGATCACGTCCGCCTGGACGGTGCCGGAGCCCTCGACCTCGAGCTTCTCCGCGAGGGCGAGCCCGACGATCTCCTCGACGTCCGCCTCCTCCGGCGCGCGACTCACCCAGCCCTCGGGGAGCCCCGCGGGGACGATCGGGAGGAAGCCGGCCTGCGGGTCCCCCTCGGTCATCGCACGAGCTTCCGGCTGCGCGGCAGGTACTCGGGCGGCTGCCGCTGGACATTGGCCTGACGGGCACGTCGGGTGTTCGCGCCGAAGAGCAGCCCCAGCTGCTCGACGCGCTCCCGGACGAAGGTGGCGCGTGGGCCCTTGTGCCACGTGTCGTCGAAGAGCCGCTTGGTGCTGGCGAGTGCGTCCGGCGAGCGCTCGGACAGCTGAGTGGCCAGCATCGTCGCCGCAGCGACGGGGTCGAGCGCCAGCTCGGTGACGAGGCCGAGTTCCTTGGCCTGCTGCCCGGAGATCTTCTCCGCCGTCATCGTCAGCTTCTTGGCGACGTCGATGCCGACGAGCTGGGAGAGTGCGTGCACGCCCGACATGTCCGGGATGATCCCCCACCTGCCCTCGAGGACCGACCAGGTCGCCTCGGGGTGGGAGATGCGGAAGTCGGCCGCGAGCGCGATCTGCAGGCCGCCACCGAGACAGTGGCCGTCGACGGCGGCGATGACGGGCACCGGGATCCGGCGCAGCGCCCAAGCCGCCTCCTGGAAGGTGTTGGTCCCGCGCCAGGGCCGCGGTACGAAGCGGGCGAAGATCCCCGCCTGGTCCTTCATCGCCGAGCCGAAGTCCAGTCCGGCGCAGAAGGAGTCGCCCTCCCCGGAGACGATGACCGCGCGCAGGCGGCGGTCGCTGCGCAGCCCGTGGGCCGCGGCCGCGAGGTCGTCGAGCATCTCCAGGGTGAGCGCGTTGAGCTTGTCGGGCCGGTCCAGGCGCAGGTGCGCGACACCGTCCTCGATCGTGGTGGTGACGTGGCGGGGCATGCGCCCCAGCCTATGCGTCCGCGATCGCGGCGAGGAGGTCCGTCAGGATCTGGGCGGTCTCGGCGGCGGTCTCGGAGGACCCGGAGACGAGCACGCCGTGGCCGGCCACGACGCCCACGCACTGGTAGTTGGCGCTCGTGCTCAACTTGCCGCAGGTGATCTCGCCGTGCTTGGAGGTGTCCTCCCAGATCCGGTCGTAGAACCCCTCGACCTGGTCGCGGGGAATGGCGACGACACTCAGCGCCTCGTCGTCGCCCTTGCGGTAGATCGCCAGGGTGTCCGTCGCGCTGTCGCTCTTGGTCCAGTCGCCGAAGGAGTCCGGGAAGGCCACGGACGGGACGGTTCCGGTTGAGGACGGCGACGACGAGGTCGGCGTGGGCGTGGTGGAGGTGTCGTCCGAGGGCGAGCTCGTCGTGCTGCTCGTCGAGGAGGTGGCGCTCGAGGTGGACGTGCTCGACGTCGTGGTCGAGGTCGACGTGCTGCTCGTGGTGGTGCTCGTGCTGCTCGGGGTGGAGGCGGACTCCGACGGGCTCGTCATCGACTCCGGCGCCTCGGCGTCATCGTCCCTGACCGCCCAGAAGCCGCCGATGCAGCACAGGATGACCACGAGCACGACCAGGCCGGCGATCGCCGCGAGGACACCGCCCGTCAGTCGCTTGCGCGGGGGTGGGCCCGGTTCGGGACGCTCCTCGTCCCACGACCCACCGTGCGGCCCCGACGGCGGCTGCCCACCACCCGACCCACCCGCGGACGCGGACGCGGGTGAACCGGTGGGTGGGTACGCCATGACATGCATGGTCACACAGGACGCGGCGCGTCCGTGGAACCTCCCCGGCGGCGGCATCGCGTGTCCGACGCCGACGGATCGGCCGACATGACGACGCAGGCGGGACTCTCCCCTGCGGAGTCCCGCCTGCGTCTGCCGTGGCCCCCCTGCGGTCCACGGTCCGGTGGTGGCGGGCGATTCCCCTTTCGCCTGCCGCCACAACACAACCTATGGCGGGACTGGCCGGGGGGTCGATGAGGAGAAGTACCCATCTCCTACGGGGGCACCCGGGAGAGGACGAAGGGGGATCTCCCCCCCCTTCGCCGTCAGCTGCGCTCGAGGAGCGCCTTGAGTCGCTCGAGGGTCGTGGCCATGCCCAGGGTCAACTCCTGGTCGAACTCCCCGACACCCCCGAGGACCTTCTCCTGCAGCATCCGGGAGACCTTCGTCGTGCCGTTCGGCGCCTCGCGCCGGTGGACCACCCGGGTTCCGGTGGCCGTGGGGGTCAGCTCGAAGGACCAGATGCTCGCGTTGTCCTTGATCCGGAACGCGTAGTCGCGTGTCGGCTCGAAACGCACGACCTTCGCGCGGGTGGGCCACAGCAGCGGCCCACGCCTGTTGATGTTGATCGTGCGCGTGCCCAGCCCCACCGGCGCGGTCCCGACGACGTGGGTGCGCAGCACCTGGTCGCTCAGCCCACCCAGGGCGCGCGGGTCGGCGATCACGGCCCACACGGCCTCGGGCGGGGCGGCGATCTCGGTCTCGGTCTCGAGCAGCGGTGCGTTCGTGGTCGTCATGCATTGACCCTATGCGCGGGCTCAGCCTCGAGCTGGTCACTCGTGACCGGTTCCACCCCGGTGGTCGACCCCTCGGTGGCCCCGGGGCGCTGCGCCTCGAGGGCTGCGCCCTCGACATCGAGGTTGGGCAGGATCCGATCCAGCCATCGCGGCATCCACCACGCACTGTCCCCCAGCAGGTGCATCACTGCGGGGGTGAGCGTCATGCGCACCAGCAGGGCGTCGACGAGCACACCGACGGCCAGCGCGAAGCCGATCGGTCGGATCATCGTCAGGTGGGCGAAGATGAAGCCCGCGAAGACCGCAGACATGATCAGCGCCGCCGCGAGGACGACCTTCGCGCCGTGGGTGAAGCCGGTACGGACCGCCGCGCGAGCGGTGCTGCCGTGGGTGTAGGCCTCACGCATCCCGGACACGAGGAACATCTGGTAGTCCATCGCCAGCCCGAAGAGCACACCGATGAGCATGATCGGCATGAAGCTGAGCATCGGCCCCGGGGTGTCGACGGCGAAGATCGCGCCGAGCCACCCCCACTGGTAGACCGCCACGGCGGCGCCGAAGGAGGCGGCGACCGACAGCAGGAACCCGGCCGTGGCCACCAGCGGCACGAGGAGGCTGCGGAAGACGATCGTCATCAGCACCAGGGAGAGCCCGATGACGATGGCCAGGTAGGTCGGCAGGGCTGCAGCGAGCTGGCGGGAGACCTCGACGTTGGCGACGGTCTGGCCGGTCAGGCCGATCTGCGAGTCGGTGGCCCGGCCGATCGCGGCGGTGCTCGCGTTGAGCTCACGCACCGTCTGCGCGGTCTCGGCGTCGGCCGGTCCGGACTCGGTCACCACCTGGAAGGCCAGTGTCTGCCGGTCCTCGGCGACGCCGAAGGGCACGACCGCGTGGACGCCGTCGACGGCCATGAGGCGGTCGACGAGATCGGCCTGCTCGAGCAGGACGGCGTCCTGGTCGGCGGCCGGCTCGTCCAGGTCGGCCACGGCGATGATCGGACCGTTGGCGCCGGCCCCGAAGTGCTCGTCGACCTGGACATAGGCCCTGTGGGCCGTCGTCCCGGCCGGCTCGCTCGACCCGTCCGGCAGGGCCAGTCGAAGGGAGAGCGCCGGCACCGCCACCACGCCGCAGAGGAGGATGACCGCCGCGACGACGAGACCGGGACGCCGGGTCACGCCGCGGACGTAGCCACCACCGTGCTCCTCGTCCGCTCCGGCCCTCTGCCAGCCGCGACGGGAGATCACCCGACGACCGGCCAGCCCCAGGAGCGCCGGGGTCAGCGTGAGGGCGACGGCGACCGCGACCGCGACCGTGGCAGCCGCGACCAGACCCATCTGGCCCAGCAGCGGGATCGGGGCGACGACCAGGGCCATCAGGGCGATGGCGACCGTCGTCCCCGCGACCACGACCGCCGATCCGGCCGTGCCGACGGCGTGCGCGATCGAGTCGGTCATCTCGTGCCCACCGAGCAGCTGGTTGCGGTGGCGGTTGACGATGAAGAGGGAGTAGTCGATCCCGACGGCCAGGCCGAGCATGAGCGCCAGCGCCGGGGTCATCGAGTGCATGTCGAAGAAGTGGGTCGTCGCCATCGCGCCGGCCAGTCCGACGCCGACACCCAGCAGGGCCCCGGCGATCGGCAGGCCTGCGGCGATGATCGACCCGAGAGCGATCAGCAGGACGATGCCGGCGACGACGAGACCGACGGCCTCGCCCGGACCGACGAGTGAGTTCTCCTGGGTGATCTCGACGCTGTACTCGGCCTCGACGCCGGCATCCTGCAGTTGCGCGCCGATCCGGGGGATGGCCTCCTTGACCTCGGGGTCGACCGAGTGGGTGTTGGTGTCGAACTGGATCTGGGTCAGCGCATACCCGTCGTCGGTGACGAACTCGGTGTCCGCGGCGCCCGCGAGGACGGACTCCCCGGCCCGGTGGGCGGCGCGCCCGTCGGCCAGCTCCTCCTCACCTGCCTCGTACTCCTCCTTGGCCTCGGCGAGCTGCTCCTGGCCGTCGGCCACCTGCTGACGGATCTGCGGGAGGCGATCGGAGTCGGGGTCGTTCTCCTCGAAGAACTCGATCCATGCCTTGCCGTAGTCGACCTGCCCCTGTGCTTCGGAGATCTGGGTCCAGGCGTCGTCGAGCTGCTCCTGACCGGAGGTGATCTCCTCCTCGCCCTCCTCCAGGGTGGTGGCCGACTCGTCCAGCTGCTGCTGGTTGTCGAAGGGACTGAGGACGTCCTTGACGTGCGGGGTGTCCTCCCACTCGGCGAAGACCTCGTCGATCGCGGCCCGCTGCCGAGGGGTGAACTCACCCTGCGAGCTGTGCAGGACGACGGTGCCGAATCCGCCCGCGGCCTCGGGGATCGAGGTCTGCAGGTCGTCCAGCACCTGCTCGAACTCGCTGCCGGGCACGGTGACCTCATTGGTCATCGGGCGCGAGAAGGCCAGAGCCGCAGCGCCGACGCCCACCAGCACGACGAGCCAGAGGGCGAGCACGGCCTTGGCGTGCGTGGCACACCACCGGCCGAGGCGGTGCAGGCGTAGGGCCATGGAAGAACTCCCGGGGTCATGAACGAGGTGGGCAAGCCTTTACTACAAATGTAGAGCGGTTCCGGCGTCACGTCAAAGGTGCGGGAGGATGTCCGGCGTGCCCCTCCCTTCGCCCTCCCCCGCCACCGGTGGCCGGGGCCACTCGACGACGCTGGCGCTGGTTGCCCTCGTCCTGGGCGGGATCGGCATCGGGACCACGGAATTCGTCACCATGGGACTCCTCCCGGAGATCGCCGCGGGCATCGACACCTCGATCCCCCGGGCCGGGCACACGATCTCCGCGTACGCCCTCGGCGTCGTGGTCGGCGCCCCCACGATCGCCGTCCTGGGCAACCGACTCCCCCGACGGGAGCTGCTCGTCGCGCTGATGCTCCTCTTCGCGCTGGGCAATTCCGCCAGCGCGCTCGCGCCCGGCTACGGCACGCTCCTGCTCTCCCGCTTCGTCGCCGGCATCCCGCACGGCGCCTTCTTCGGGATCGCCTCGATCGTCGCCTTCGACATCGTCGCCCCCGGCCGCGGGGGGTGGGCGGTCAGCCGGATCATGCTCGGCATCCCGATCGCCAACGTCGCGGGCGTACCGCTCGCGACCTGGCTGGGTCAGCAGACCGGCTGGCGCTCGGCGTACTGGCTCGTCGCGGCCATCGGCCTGCTCACCGCGCTGCTCGTCAGCACGCTCGTCCCCCACCAGCCCGGCGACCGCGAGGCCAGGGTACGCAGCGAGCTGGCCGCCTTCCTCGACTCGCAGGTGTGGTTGACCCTGCTCGTCGGCGCGGTCGGCTTCGGGGGGGTGTTCGCGATGTACTCCTACATCTCGCCGATCCTGCGCAACCAGACCGGCCTGCCGGCCGACGCCGTCCCGATCTACCTCTTCATCTACGGCATCGGCGGGCTGCTCGGCACGATCGTCGCCGGCCGGCTGGTCGACCGCTCGGTGCTGCACACGCTCGTGTGGTCGACGGTCGCCACCGGCGCGAGCCTGGCCCTCTTCGCCTGGGCCGCCGACTGGGCCGTCCCCGCGGGGATCGTGCTGCTCCTGGTGTGCATCTCCGTCTCGGCCTTCGTCCTGGCCCTCCAGCTGCGACTGATGGAGGTCGCCGGCAGGGCCCGCACCCTCGGCGCCGCCGGCAACCACGCCGCCCTGAACATCGCCAACGCCCTGGGCGCCTGGCTCGGCGGCGTCGTCCTCGCCGCCGGGTGGGGCTGGCGCGCCCCCTCGCTCGTCGGCGCCGGCCTCTCCGCCGCAGGCCTTCTCATCCTCCTCCTCTCGCTGCGGATCCACCGGGGCCGCACCACGCTCGACTGAGCTCCTCGCCGCGCAACTGCCCGGGGCCGTGCGAAGGGGGTGGCGCAGAATGTGCGCATGACTCATCCCGACATCCGGCCGGCCACGCCCGGCGACCTCCCCGACATCCTCCGGCTCGTCCACGAGCTCGCGGTCTACGAGCGGGAGCCGGACGCCGTCGAGGCGACCGAGGCGGACTTCGCGGCCGTCCTCTTCCCCACCGAGGGTGGGCCGACGGCCTTCTGCCACGTGGTCGAGGCCGACGAAGGGGGGACCCGTCGCGTCGTCGGCATGGCCCTGTGGTTCCTCACCTTCTCCACCTGGACCGGGCAGCAGGGCATCCACCTCGAGGACCTCTACGTCGAGCCCGAGCACCGGGGGTCGGGTCTGGGCAAGGCACTGCTGGTGCACCTCGCGCAGGTCGCCACCGAACGCGGGTACCGACGGCTGGAGTGGACGGTGCTGCGCTGGAACGAGCCGGCCATCGCGTTCTACGAGTCGCTCGCGGCGATGCCGCAGGTCGAGTGGGAGACCTACCGCCTCGACGGGGACGCGCTGACCCGGGTGGGCGCGCCGACGCCTACCGTGGCGTGATGACCCGCCAGAAGAGCGTCTCCGACAGCGTCGTCATCGACGTCGACCCGCAGACCGCCTACGCAGCCGTCAGCGACATCACCCAGATGGGTCGGTGGAGCCCGGAGAACCTCGGGGGCACGCTCGACGGTGGGGCCGAGGGCCCGGCCACCGGATCGGTCACCGTCGGCACCTCCTTCATCGGGCGCAACCGGCGCGGCCGGGCGCAGTGGGTCACCGGGTGCACCGTCACGGCCGCCGACCCGGGCGAGCGCTTCGCCTTCCGCGTGCACCGCATCGGGATCGGCGCCCCGAGGATCACGGGGAAGATCGCCACCTGGGACTACCGGTTCGAGGCCGTGGACGGTGGAACGCGCGTCACCGAGACGTGGACCGACGACCGCCCCTGGCCGGACGTCGTGGCCACGGTCTTCGACACGGTCGCCACCGGTGGACGCACCTTCGCGCAGTTCCAGAAGGGGAACATCCGACGCACTCTCGATCGCCTCAGGAGCGAGCTGGAGGACGGGCGCCGCACGGACGACAGCCGGGGCTGACCCCTTCGCGCCCGACCGTTCACCGCCCCCGCGCCCCCGCAGACGGAACCGGCGGGCGCGCCGCGCGACGTCGGTGCCATAGTGGGCGGGTTGCAGACCGCGCACAGGAGGCCAGACGGTGATTCAGTACGTCCACATGTTCAGCGACGGAGACAGGGACCAGAAGGACCTGCTCGGCGGCAAGGGAGCCAACCTCGCCGAGATGGTGAAGCTGGGCCTGCCCGTACCGCCCGGGTTCACCATCACCACCGAGGCCTGCCGTGCCTACCTGTCCGAGGGGCGGGTCCCGCCGGAGGTCCGCGTCGAGGTCACCCAGCGCCTGCGCGACGTCGAGGACCTCATCGGCCGCACCCTCGGCGACTCCGAGGAGCCGCTCCTGCTCTCCGTGCGCTCCGGCGCGAAGTACTCCATGCCGGGCATGATGGACACCGTCCTCAACGTCGGCCTCAACGACGACACCGTCCACTCGCTGTCCTCCTTCTCCGGTGACGCGCGCTTCGCGTGGGACTCCTACCGGCGCCTGATCCAGATGTTCGGCAAGACCGTCCTGGACGTCGACTCCGAGAAGTTCTCCGACGTCCTCGACCGGCACAAGGAGGAGGCCGGGGTCACCGCCGACGTCGACCTCACCGCCGAGCACCTCAAGCAGATCGTCGCCGAGTACAAGCAGATCGTCCTCGACGAGACCGGCTCCCCCTTCCCGCAGACGCCGCGCCGTCAGGTCGACCTGGCCATCGAGGCGGTCTTCCGCAGCTGGAACACCGAGCGGGCCAGCCTCTACCGCCGCCGCGAGCGCATCCCGGACGACCTCGGCACCGCCGTCAACGTCCAGGCCATGGTCTTCGGCAACCTCGGCGAGACCTCGGGCACCGGCGTCTGCTTCACCCGCGACCCCTCCTCCGGCCACTCCGGCATCTACGGCGACTACCTGCCCAACGCGCAGGGCGAGGACGTCGTCGCCGGCATCCGCAACACCCTCGCCCTGACCGACCTCGAGGACCGCGACCCTGCCGTCTCCCGCGAGCTGCGCACCGCCATGCGCCGACTCGAGACGCACTACCGGGACCTGTGCGACATCGAGTTCACCGTCGAGCGCGGCAAGCTGTGGATGCTGCAGACCCGCGTGGGCAAGCGCACCGCCGGTGCCGCCTTCCGCGTCGCGACCCAGCTGGTCGACGAGGACCTCATCACGATGGACGAGGCCCTCGAGCGGGTCACCGGTGAGCAGCTAAACCAGCTGCTCTTCCCGCAGTTCGACCGCGACGCCGACCGCAGCCTCATCGCCGTGGGCATGGGCGCCTCGCCCGGTGCCGCCGTCGGACGGGTGGCCTTCGACAACGCGAGTGCGGAGGCAGCCCAGGCCGCCGGTGACTCCGTGATCCTCGTGCGTCGGGAGACCTCGCCCGAGGACCTGCCCGGCATGATCGCCGCGGCCGGCGTGCTCACCGCGCGCGGCGGCAAGACCTCGCACGCGGCCGTCGTGGCCCGCGGCATGGGCAAGTGTGCCGTCGTCGGCGCCGAGGACCTGGTCGTCGACGTCGCGAAGCAGCAGATCCGCGTCGGCGAGCACGTCATCAACGTGGGCGACACCCTGGCCATCGACGGCAAGACGGGTGAGGTCTTCCTCGGTGACGTCCACGTCATCGACTCCCCCGTCATGACCTACATCTCCGAAGGCGTCGATGCCGCATTGGCGATCGCCGACGACGACGAGACCAAGGAGCTCATCGACGCGGTGCACCGCCTGCTCACCCACGCGGACGCGCGCCGTCGGCTGCGGGTGCGCGCCAACGCCGACACCGGCGAGGACGCGCAGCGTGCGCGCGACCGGGGCGCCGAGGGCATCGGCCTGTGCCGCACCGAGCACCAGTTCCTCGGGGAGCGACGGCTGCAGATCGAACGGGTCGTGCTCGCCGAGACCGACGAGGAGCGCGATGCCGCGCTGGCGGAGCTGCTCCAGCCCCAGGTCGAGGACTTCGTCGACCTGCTCACCGCGATGGACGGGCTGCCGACGACGATCCGGCTCATCGACCCGCCGCTGCACGAGTTCCTCCCCGACCTGACCGACCTGACGGTCAAGGTCGCCCTGGCCGAGGAGCGCGGCGAGACCGGCGAGGAGATCGACCGGGCCCGCAAGCTGCGCGACGCCGTGCGCTCGATGCACGAGGCCAACCCGATGCTCGGCCTGCGCGGCGTGCGTCTCGGGCTGAAGATCCCGGGCCTCTTCGCGCTGCAGATCCGGGCGATCGCCGAGGCGGTCGTGCGGCTGCGCGAGGAGGGCAAGGATCCCCAGCCGGAGATCATGGTGCCGCTCATCGGGTCCAACCGTGAGCTGGTCATCGTCCGTGCCCAGGCGGAGAAGATCATCGCCGAGGTCGCCGAGGCCCACAACCAGTCGCTGGACCTGCCGATCGGCTGCATGATCGAGCTGCCGCGCGCGGCCCTGACGGCCAACCGCATCGCGCAGACGGCGGAGTTCATCTCCTTCGGCACCAACGACCTGACGCAGACGACGTGGGGCTTCTCCCGCGATGACGTCGAGACGGCGTTCTTCCCGAAGTACCTGGAGAACGGCGTGCTGACGATCTCCCCCTTCGAGACCCTGGACGCCCTCGGTGTCGGCGAGCTCGTGCGCATCGGCGTGGAGAAGGGGCGCGAGACCAACCCCGACCTCAAGTCGGGAGTCTGCGGCGAGCACGGCGGCGACCCCGAGTCGATCCACTTCTTCCACAACGCCGGACTGGACTACGTCAGCTGCTCGCCCTTCCGCGTGCCCGTCGCGCGCCTCGAGGCCGGCCGGGCGGTCGTCTTCACCGACGAGGTGGGGACCAAGTAGGGCCGCCGCCTCACCCGCCCCTCGATTATCGGGTCACCCGGTATTCACCCGCTCCCCACGAGTTCCCTACTCAGGCGAACCCGGAGAAACCCCGGGGGAGCCACCTCGGACGCGCGGTGACGCATGACGAAGGGGGCTTCGCGCCGTGTGGTGCGAAGCCCCCTTCGTCATGGGCGGGGTCGGGCTGGATGTCCCCCGAACCCCACCGAGGATCAGCGTGTGGAGAGCGAGGGGCGGAAGCGGTCGCTCATGCGCTGGTCATAGGGGGTGTGCGAGGTGTGCTCCGGGTCGTGCTCGGCCGCGTGCCGGGGCGCGTGCCTGCGCTCGGACCCGGGACGGAGTGCGTTCTTGGTGGTCATCCAGATCTTCTTCATGACCTTGATACTGCTGTGTTCAACTATCCTTCTCAAATTCAGAGTTCCGAATGATCATGCAGTTCTACTTCATTATTGGCTAGGATCCTGCACATGGTCGATGCACATCGCGTGAGGATCTTCTTGTCCGTCATGGCCTCCGGCTCGGTCAACGCCGCCGCAGAGCACCTGGGGTTGTCCCCCTCCGCAGTCAGTCAGCAGATCGCTGCATTGCAGAAGGAGACACAACTCACACTCTTCACCCGCGACGGTCGCGGCATCGCCCCCACTCCCGCGGCGCACACCCTCGCGCAGGAGAGCGCACCGCTGCTGTCGGAACTCAAGCGCATCGACGCCGTCGTCGACGACCTGCGCCAGGGGGCGACCGGATCACTGGAGATCGGCTACTTCGCATCGGCCGGCTACCGGTGGATGCCGCAGCTGGCCAAACGGATCCAGACGAAGATGCCCGACCTGACGCTGCGGATGGTGCTCACGGAGGGATACCCGGTGGGTGAGTCACCGCCCGTGGACATCGATGTCGTCCCCGTCGACCCGACGACCTCGGTGCGCCCGGGTCACCTGGTCACTCCGCTGATGACCGACCACTTCGTCGCGCTCGTGCCGGCCGGCCACCGCCTCGCGGGCCGACGCCGGGTCGAGATGTCCGAGCTCGCCGAGGAGAAGTGGATCAGCAACGACATCTCCGCCGGGATCACCCAGGACATGGTCGACCGGGCCTGTCGGGCAGCGGGATTCCGTCCGCGGTACACGGTCGAGGCGCAGGACCACCACACGGCGACGGCCTTCGTCGCGGCCGGAGTCGGCATCACGGTCCTGCCGGACATGGCCAGTCGCTCGCTGCCGAAGACCGTGCGCCGGCTGCGCCTGACCAAGCCCAACCCGGTCCGGGACCTGGTCGCCCTCACCGCGCCCGTGGCGCGCACCAACGAGGCAGCCACGCTGGCTGTGGATCTGCTCCAGCAGGTCGCCGCCGCGAGCGCCCGTCGGCGGTAGGCTTCACGCCCCACCCGTCACTCGATTCTCGGGCCACCCGATAAACCCCGCCTTCACACGAGTTCGAAACCCGGGTGACCCCCGAGGAAGTCCTGCTCAGCCACGCTGCGCGGCCGCACTCGGGCGAAGGGGGTGGCGCCGCCGGACGCTCTTGGCCGGCTCGGCCGACCGGATGCCGGGATCCGTCGAGAAGTGCCCACGGATGGCGGGCCCTCCTCCTAGACTGGGCCGAGGAGGGTGCAGCACCTATGCCAGACAGCAGATCCGGTACTTCCCCGCTGCGGGTGGCGATCATCGGCTCGGGACCATCGGGGCTCTACGCCGCCGAGGCCCTGACGAGCCAGGACGATGTCGAGGTCAGCGTCGATGTCCTCGACCGGCTGCCGGCCCCCTTCGGCCTCGCGCGGTACGGGGTCGCTCCCGATCACCTGAGTCTGCGCTCGGTACGCCACACCCTCGCGGCCGTGCTCGACCACTCCGCGGTGCGGCTGCTGGCCAATGTGGAGGTCGGCACGGACATCAGCGTCGAGGAGCTGCACCGGTTCTACGACGCAATCGTCTTCACCTACGGGGCGGCGACGGACCAACACCTGGAGATCCCCGGCGAGGACCTGGCCGGCACCATCTCCGCCACCGAGCTCGTCAACTGGTACTGCGGGCACCCGGATGCGGCGGCCGAGCGCGTGGAGGCCGCGATCATGGCAGCCACATCCGCCGTGGTCATCGGTGTCGGCAACGTCGCCGTCGACGTGACGCGGGTGCTGAGCAAGACCGCTCCCGAGCTCGAGCACACGGACATGCCGCAGCACGTGCTCGACCTGCTGGCCACGAGCAGCATCAGAAGCGTGACCGTGCTCGGACGCCGGGGCCCGGCCCAGGCCGCGTTCACGACCAAGGAGCTCAGGGAGCTGGGGGAACTCGCCGACGCCGACGTGCTCGTGGATCCACGCGACCTCGCGCTCGATCCGGTCAGCGAGGCCGACATCGAGGGTGAGCGGCGTCGAGAGCGCAACATGCAGGTCCTCGCGGATTGGTCCACGAGGGCGAAGGGCGGGGGCCGGCGCACGATCAGGCTCGGCTTCTTCTCCCAGCCGGTCGAGATCATCGGACGCGACCGGGTCACCGGCGTCCGCGTCGAACGCACCCGGCTCGACGCCGACGGCTCCCTGGGTGGGACCGGTGACTACACGACGATCGACGCCGACCTCGTCGTGCGGTCGGTGGGGTACCGCGGGATGCCGCTGGCCGGCGTCCCCTTCGACACCGCCCGCGGCATCATCCCCCACCACGAGGGCCGTGTCCTCGACGACGACGCGGTCGTCCCCGGTGAGTACGTGGCCGGCTGGATCAAGCGAGGACCGACCGGCATCATCGGGACGAACAAGAAGGACGCCACCGCGACGGTGCACTCGCTGATCGCCGACGCGCCGCGGCTCCCGCGGGCGGCACAACCGGACCCGGACGCGGTGACCACCCACCTGTCGGATCGCGGCGTCCGCTACGTCACCGTCGACGGGTGGCGCGCGATCGACGCCGCCGAGATCGCGCTCGGGGAGTCCCGGGGCCGGGCCCGCACGACCTTGCACGACCGGGACGCGCTGCTGGAGTCCGCGCGGTGGAGCGAGCGCGACTGAGGGACAGTGATCACTGAGGTGGGTGGTTGCGTCTGCTCAGGCGCAGCATGATCAGCGCCCCCACCAGACCCAGGGCCAGGAAGGCGACTGCGCCCAGGAGAGGCACCTGGGTCGCCTGCGCGAACTGACGGCTCAGCTCGGCGACCAGGTCCGGCTGGCCACCCTTCTCACGCAGGCCCTGCAGTGCCCCTCCGGCAGAGGTCCGGGTCGCTTCGTCCACGGGGGTACCGGTTGACAGGTAGTGCCCCAGCCCCACCGACAGCAGCGCTCCGGCGACGGCAGTGCCGATGGCCATGCCGACCTGCCGCACCGCGCTCTGGGTCGCCGACCCCTGCCCGGACTCCGCGGTCGGCACGTCAGCGAGGACGAGGGAGGTGAGTTGCGCAGAGGCCAGTCCCAGTCCCAGCCCGTAGACGACGAGCGGGATGGTCATCAGCCACACGCTGACCGAGGGCGCGAGCAGGAGCGCCATCACGCCGATGCCGATCACCTCCAGAGCGAGACCGACGACGACCACTGCCGGTGGCCCGATCCGGTCGGCCAGATGGCGTGCCTGGGCGCCGGCGATGAAGGCGCCGATCGCCATCGCGGCGAGGACGAAGCCCGCCTGCAGGACACTCAGCCCACGGGCGGAGACGAGGTAGAGCGGCAGCACGAAGATCAGCGCGAACTCGCCCACTGCGACCATCGCAGCGGTGACATTGCCCCAACTGAATCTGGGGAGGGCGAACAGCGAGAGATCCAACAACGCCGACCGGCCGACTCGGGCCCGGTGTCGCTCCCACAGCACGAAGAGCGCGATGGCCACCAGCCCGAGCAACCCGAGCACGGGAACCGGGGAGAGCGCGGCGCTCTCGGGCCACGTCCAGAACAGGAACGTCGCCTCCCGGGTCGGCGCCCACCAACCCATCGACGGTCCTTCGATGATGGCGAAGACCAGGGCACCCACGCCCAGGGCCGACAGCAGGAAGCCGTCCACGTCGAGCCCGCGGGAGGTGATCGTGCCCCGGGTCTCCGGGACCAGCAGCACGGTCGCGACGATCACGGCAACACCGATCGGGACGTTGACCCAGAAGATCCACTCCCAGGAGAAGGAGTCGGTCAGCCACCCGCCGAGCAGCGGCCCGACGGCGGCCGCCCCGGACATCGTCGCCCCCCACACGCCGAAGGCAGCAGCACGATCCTTGCCACGGAACACTGCGTTGACGGTCGAGAGGGTGGCGGGCAGCACCATCGACCCGCCCACGCCCTGCACGACCCGGGCCAGCAGCAGCGGGGTGGCCGAGCCGGAGAGCCCTGCCAGGACCGAGCCGACCACGAAGGTGGTCGTCCCGGCGAGGAACAGCCGTTTGCGGCCGAGTCGGTCACCGATCCGGCCGGTCGACAGCAGCAGGGCTGCGAAGACGACCGAGTAGATGCTGTTGATCCACTGCGCCTCGGTGAGGTCCAGATCGAGGTCGGTGATGATCGCCGGCAGCGCCACCCCGACGATGGTTCCGTCCAGGATGATCATGCCCAGCCCCAACGCCAGGACCCACAGTGCCGCCCACCTGTGCGGGGTGGTCACCCCATCGGCCCCGGGGTCCTCGGCGCTCGGGTGAGGGCCCGAGTCCGATCGTCCGCCGTCCGCCACACCCATCTGCTCACTGTAGTGACCGACGCACGCCCCGGAACGTCGCCTTCCGGGCTCATCGACTCCGGATGCACCCCTGACGCTCTGGCCACCCGGGTCCTCAGTGCCGCCGCAGGGGCTGGCACGGATGCTGAGCGGCTACCGTTGTGACGACGCATCCGGCGTGGTGGCGGTGTGCCACCCAACGATGAAGGAAGTGTCATGGCAGGAGCACAACAACCGGTACTGGTCCTCGGAGCGACCGGCGGCCAGGGCGGCGCCGTCGTCGACGCGCTGCTCGACCACGGGCTCCCCGTGCGCGCGCTCGTCCGCGACCCGGCCAAGGACTCGGCCCGGCGGCTGCAGGACCGAGCCGTGGAAGTGGTCGCCGGCTCGCTGGACGAGCGCGACTCCCTGACCGCGGCCATGCGCGAGGTGTCCGGCGTGTTTGCCCTGACCACCCCCTTCGAGGCGGGGACGGACGCGGAGATCGAGCAGGGGCGGGCGATCCTCGCGGCGGCCGGCACCGCCCGGGTGCCGCACCTGGTGTTCAGCTCCGTCGCCGGCGCCGATCAGGACAGCGGCGTGCCGCACTTCGAGAGCAAGGCCGTCATCGAGCGCGAGCTCGCCGTGGGCGACGTGCCCCACACGATCCTGGGGCCCACCTACTTCTTCGACAACGCACTCGGCGGCGAGGACCGGATCCGGGATGGGGTCCTCGACCTGCCCCTCGACCCCGACCGTCCGCTGCAGCAGATGGCCCGCGCCGATCTGGGGCACTTCGCCGCAGCCGTGCTGACGGCGCCCGAGTCCTTCGTCGGCCAGCGCATCGAGCTCGCCAGCGACAGGCCCACGCCCACGCAGATGGCGCAGGCTCTCGGCACGGCGCTGGGCCGCCCCGTCCGGCACGAGCAGGTGGACCTCGAGACGATCGACAACGCGGACATGCACGCCATGTGGAGTTTCCTGCGCGGGCCCGGCTACCGCGTCGACCTCACCGCCCTGCACGCCGAGCACCCCGAGATCGGCTGGACATCCTTCGCCGACTGGGCGAAGCAGACGATGGGAGAGACCCGATGACCGCACAGAGCGCCTGGCCGGGCCTGCGGGTGGAGGACTGGACCGACACCCGCGACACCCTGCACATGTGGACCCAGATCGTCGGCAAGATCCGCATGGCGCACTCGCCGCTGGTCAACCACTGGTGGCAGGTGCCGCTCTACGTCGGACCGCGTGGGTTGACGACCTCGTCCATTCCGTACGGCACCCGGGTCTTCGACATCGAGTTCGACTTCATCGACCACCAGCTGCGCATCCGCGTCGATGATGGTTCGACGCGACAGATCGCCCTCGAAGCGAAGGCGGTCGCGGACTTCTACGACGAGTTCATGACGGCCCTGGACGAGCTGGGCCTGCAGACCCGGATCCAGGCCCGACCCAACGAGGTGGACCCTTCGATCCCCTTCGCCGAGGACCGCGACCACGCCTCCTACGACCCCGACGCGGCTCGGCTGTTCTGGCGCCAGCTGGTCCAGGCCGACCGGGTGATGCAGCAGTTCCGCGCCCACTTCATCGGCAAGGTCAGCCCGGTGCACTTCTTCTGGGGAGGCATGGACCTGGCCTGCACCCGCTTCTCCGGGCGTACCGCACCGACGCACCCCGGTGGCGCCCCGAACTGCGCCGACTGGGTGATGGAGGAGGGCTACTCCCACGAGTTGAGCAGCTGCGGGTTCTGGCCCGGCGGTGGGGACGAGGGCGCCTTCTACGCCTACGCCTACCCGGAGCCGGATGGCTTCACCGAGTACCCGGTCGGCCCCGGCGAGGCGTACTTCAGCTCCGACAGCGGCCTGTTCCTGCTGCCCTACGAGGCCGTGCGCACCGCGCCCGACCCCGACCAGGCGCTGCTGGAGTTCCTGCACACCACCTACGAGGCCGCTGCCGATCGCGGTCACTGGGACCGGGATGCGCTGGAGCACCACCCGTCCCGCTGGGACCACCGGCGCTGACCCGCGCCGACCAGGTCGTCGCCCCACACGCGTGCCACCGGCTCCGGCCACGTCGGCCGGGTGGGGGCCATAGGGTCGGGCTCATGAGCGATTCGTCGGACCGGGACTTCCGCAACCTCTACCGCCACGGTTTCGCGCGGGTGGCGGCGTGCACGCTGCCGGTGACGATGGCCGACCCCTTCGCCAATGCCGGGGCGACGCTGGAGCAGATCCGGCACCTCCACCAGGAGGGCGTCGCCGTCGCCCTCTTCCCCGAGCTCGGCCTGAGCGGCTACGCCATCGACGACCTGCTCCTGCAGGACGTGCTGCTGCGTGACGTCGAGGCCGCCCTCGTCCACCTCGCCGAGCAGACGACCGACCTGATGCCGCTGGTCGCGGTGGGGGCCCCCCTTCGCCACCGCAATCGCCTCTACAACTGCGCGGTCCTCATCCACCGCGGCGAGGTCCTGGGCATCGCGCCGAAGTCCTACCCCGCCAACTACCGCGAGTTCTACGAGAAGCGGCACTTCGCCTCCGGCGCGGGCATCGCCGACGAGTGGTTCCGCCCGACCTTTGCGACCGGAGACGCGGTCGACCTGCTCGACGGGGTCCCCTTCGGCACCGACGTGCTCGTCCACGTCGACGACGTGCCGGGTCTCGTCGTGCATGCCGAGGTCTGCGAGGACGCGTGGGTCCCCCTCCCGCCGAGCCACGAAGCCGCCCTGGCCGGTGCCACCGTCCTGCTCAACCTGTCCGCCTCGCCCATCACCGTCGCCCGGGCCGACGACCGCCACCTGATGGCCCGTGCCGCCTCGATGCGCTGCAACGCCGCCTACGTCTACGCGGCCGCGAGCGAGGGTGAGTCGACCACCGACCTGTCGTGGGACGGCCAGACGATGGTCTACGAAGGGGGTGACCTCCTGGGTGAGTCCGAGCGCTTCCCTCGTGGTCCCCGCGCGACGGTCGTCGACATCGACGTCGACCGGTTGCGCCAGGAGCGTCTGCGGCAGGGATCCTTCGACGACAACGCGATCGCCGCCGGCATCGCCGAGGCTCCCTTCCGGGAGATCCACCTCGAGCTCGACCCGCCGACCGGCCACCTGGGGCTGCGGCGCCACGTGGACCGCTTCCCCTTCGTCCCCGACGACGAGGCGCGACTGGCCCGGGACTGCTTCGAGGCCTACAACATCCAGGTCTCCGGTCTGGAGCAACGGCTGCGCGCCATCGGCCGGCCCGGTTGGCAGCCGAAGATCATCCTCGGGGTGAGCGGCGGGCTGGACTCCACCCACGCGCTGCTCGTCGCGGCCAAGGCGATGGACCGCCTCGAGCGGCCACGCACCGACATCATCGGCATCACCATGCCGGGCTTCGCCACGAGTGACCGCACGAGGACCAACGCCGTCGACCTGATGGAAGCCCTGGGCATCACGTGGGAGGAGCTGGACATCCGGCCCGCCGCCAGCCAGATGCTCCGCGAGATGGGCCATCCCTTCGGTCTCCACCCCGACGCCGACCACGGGGACGAGGTCTACGACGTGACCTTCGAGAACGTCCAGGCCGGGCTGCGCACCGACTATCTCTTCCGCATCGCCAACCAGCGCGGCGGGATCGTCCTGGGCACGGGCGACCTCTCCGAGCTGGCCCTGGGCTGGTGCACCTACGGGGTCGGCGACCAGATGAGCCACTACGGGGTCAACGCCGGCGTCCCCAAGACGCTGATGCAACAGCTCGTGCACTGGGTCGCCGACTCCGAGCAGCTGCCGGAGGTCTCCGACACACTGCGCTCCGTCCTCGACACCGAGATCAGCCCGGAGCTCGTGCCGAGCACGGACGGGGACCGTCCCCAGTCCACCCAGAACAAGATCGGCCCGTACGCCCTGCAGGACTTCACGCTCTACCACGTGCTGCGGCACGGCTACCGCCCGAGCAAGATCGCCTTCCTCGCCGAGCAGGCGTGGTCGGACGCGACGAAGGGGGCGTGGCCCGCCTCCGTGCCCGAGGAGGATCGCGGGGAGTACGACCTCGCGATGATCCGCCGCTGGCTGGTCGTCTTCGTCGAGCGGTTCTTCGCGAACCAGTTCAAGCGGTCGGCGATGCCCAACGGCCCGAAGGTGCTGCCCGGCGGGTCACTGTCGCCGCGTGGTGACTGGCGGATGCCGAGCGACGTCTCCGGGGCGCGGTGGCTGGCCGAGATCGAGGACGAGGTCCCCGGGGCCTGACCAACGAACGATGGCGGGTGGTCACCACCCGGGGGCGATGACCACCCGCCACGTCGCGCGAGTGTGCGGGAGCTGCTACTGGATGCCGAGGGACTCGCTGTCGGTCGCGGAGTCGCCGCCCTTGCTGTAGGTGTAGCTGCCCATGCCCATCCGGGCCATCACGACGCCGGCCACGATCGTCACCACGGCCAGGATGGCGGCGACGATCCCCAAGGTGGGGCTCAGCAGGATGACGGCCAGCGTGCCGATGCCGCCCGACAGGATCCCGATGGCCATGACGGTCCACCACGCAGGGTTCTGTGCGTGGCCCAACTCCTCGACGGAGTGCGGGCCCGTCGGGGGATGCGGAAGACGAGGATGCTTGCTCATGGCGACATCATCCCATGCCCCCGCCCCCGTCGGACAGGGACCGCAACCATGGACCCGCACATCCTGCGCGGCTACGGTGAACTGGATCGCTACACCTGACGAAAGGTGGCCCCGATGGCCGTGTCCACCCGGTTGCGACGGGTCTCCGCAGGCTCGCGGGACACGCTCACCACCCACCCACCAAGCACCGGGATGGGATGGTCCGGCCACGACTTCCCCCACCCGCCCGGGCGTCGCCGTGTCCTCGGGGACGCCTTCGCCAAGGGCGCCGACCCGACGACGCCGGTGCAGAACATGCTGGCCGTCGCGCGCGACCTCGGGCCGGTCTACGAGATTCTCGCCCTGGGGCGCAAGTTCGTCTTCGTCGCCGGGGTCGACCTCGTCGGCGAGCTCTGCGACGACAAGCGCTTCGTCAAGACCCTCGCCCCCGGCGTGCACGACCTGCGGATGTTCGTCGGCGACGGTCTCTTCACCGCCCACACCGACGAGCCCAACTGGCGTCTCGCGCACGACCTGCTCGTCCCGGCCTTCGCCAAGCCCGCGATGCGGCGCTACCACGACGTCATGGTCGAGACCACGGACGAACTCATCGACGTGTGGGAGGAGGCCGGGAGCGCCGGGCACCACGTCGACGTCTCCCCGTGGCTGACCAAGCTCACCCTCGAGTCGATCGCGCGCGCGGCCTTCAGCCACACCTTCGCCAGCTTCGAGACCGAGGAGGTCGACCCCTTCGTCACGACCTTCGTCGCCTCCATGTCCTACGCGGCCGGCCGCTCCAACCTCGCCTCGCTCCCGCTCGTCGGCCGGCACCTGGTGCGCCGGCACGACCGCCGAGCGCTGGACCGACACCGCTACATCGACGACCTGCTGCAGCGGATCGTCGCCGAGCGCGCGGCGAGCGGTGAGCAGGTCGACGACCTGCTCGGGCGGATGATGCAGGTGCCGGTCGACGATGCCGGGACGATGCTCGAGGCACAGAACGTGCGCCACCAGATCCTCACCCTCCTCGTCGCCGGGCACGAGACCACCTCCGGCGCACTGTCCTTCGCGCTGTACCACCTCACCCGCGAGCCGGAGGTGCTCGCCCGGGTCCGCGCCGAGCTCGACGAGGTGCTGGGCACGGATCCCACGGCGACGCCGACCTTCGAGCAGGTGCCCAAGCTGCGCTACCTGCGCCGAGTCGTCGACGAGACGCTGCGGCTGTGGCCGACGGCTCCCGGCTTCGCGCGCTCCCCGCGGGAGACGACGGTCATCGGGGTCGACGGCAGCGCCGGCGTGCCCGGCGGGCTGACGATGACGCCGCAGGACTCGATGCTCGTCTTCATCCCGCAGTTGCACCGCGACCCGGACGTGTGGCCGGACCCGGACCGCTTCGACCCCGACCGCTTCCTGCCGGAGCACAACCGGGCGCGTCCCGCTCACGCCTACAAGCCCTTCGGCACCGGCGAGCGCGCCTGCATCGGTCGCCAGTTCGCGCTCCACGAGGCGGTGATCGTCCTGGCGAAGCTGCTGCACCGCTTCGACATCATGCCCGAGCCCGACTACCAGCTGACGATCACCGAGAGGTTGACGCTGATGCCCGTCGGCTTCCGAGTGGGACTGACCCGCCGCTGACCTCGGGTCGGGAGGTCACCGCAGCTCCCGGCGGATCACCTTCCCGTTGGTCGTGCGTGGCAGCGCATCGATCACGCGCACCTCGCGCGGGTGCTTGTAGGCGGCGAGTCGCTCACCGGCCCGGGCGAGCACGCGCTCGCGGATCGTCACCGCGTCAGTCGCCGGATCGGTCGGCACGACCCACGCGCAGACGAGGGTCACGCCGTCACCGACGTCCAGCGGACCGGCCGCGACCTCGGCCACACCATCGACGTCGGAGAGCGCGCCCTCGATCTCATTCGGTGAGATCCGGTACCCCATCGCGGTGATCACGTCGTCGCAGCGGCCCTGATAGGTCAGGTACCCGTCGGCGTCGAGGGAGGCCAGGTCATTGGTGACGAACCATTCACCGCGCAGCACCTCGAGGTTCTCCTCCGGACGACGCCAGTAGCCCAGCATCAGACCCGGGTCGTCACGGTGGACGGCCAGGCGACCGTTCTCCCCCACCGGCAGCGGGGTCGGGTCGTCGAGCCGGTCGGGGTCGAGCACGGTGATCCGGCGACCGGGTTGGGCGCGGCCGGGGCTCCCGGGTCGCACCGGCACGTCGGGGCCGCTGGAGACGAAGGTCGAGATCTCGCTCATCCCGAGCGCCTCGTACAGCGGCACCCCGGTCGATTCGGTCCACTCCCGCCACAGCGGCGAGGGGAGGGCCTCACCGGCCACGAGCGCCGCCCGCAGCGAGGACAGGTCCCACTCGTCGGGGTCACCGTGTCGCAGCAGGTGCCGGTAGACGCCGGGCACCGCAGCGAGGTGGGTCGCGCCGTACGCCTCGACCAGACGAGGCCAGAGCAGCCGGTCCCGCGGGCCGTCGTGGACGACTGCCGTCGCGGCGTTCGCCCACGGGTCGCTCAGGCCGACGCCGAGTGTGTACGTCCAGTTCAGCGCCCCCGCGTGCACCATGACGTCGCCCTCGGTCAGGCCGTACCAGCCGCGGTACATCGGACGTCGCCCCCACGCGCTGCGATGGGCGTGGGTGACCCCCTTCGGCCTGCCGGTGGTGCCGGAGGTGTAGCTGATGAACGCGGCCCGGTCCGGGTGGCCGACATCGTGCTCGGCGCGCTCGTCGCCGGCGACCCACTCGCCGATCGTGTGTGCCGTGATCGTCGGGATGTGCGGCGGGACGGTCAGCGGCAGGTCCTCGTCGAGGGCGACCGCCTTCGCGCCGCAGTCGGTGAGCAGACCTGCGGCCTCCTCGCTCGTCAGCTGGGCACTGGTGGGGACGGCGACGAGGCCGGCGGCGATCGCACCGAAGAAGACGAAGGGGAACTCCGCCCGGTTGCCCATCCGCAGCAGCACCCGGTCACCGCGCTCCAGGCCGAGCCCGGTCAGCCCGGCCGCGACGGCACGGACGGTGTCGTCGACCTGCGCGAAGGTCCACGACGACTCGTCCCCCGGGCCGGTGTGCACGACCACGAGTGCCGGGCGGTCAGGAGCGCGCCGGGCCGGGTCGGCCACGCAGTACTGCGACATGCCGAAGGGGGCGGGCGTCGCCTCTCCCGGGGCGGGCGCGACGGGCCAGCGGCTCACATCTCCTCGTGGGTGTCCGGGTCCGCGTCGAAGAGACGACCGTCGGGCCGGCCGAGCGCGGTGATCGCCTCGACCTGCGCGGCGGAGAGGTCGAAGCCGAGCACCTCGAGGTTGCCCGCCTGGCGCTGCGGGTCCGCGGACTTCGGCAGCGGCAGCGCGTCGAGGTGCAGGTGCCAGCGCAGGACGACCTGGGCCGGCGTGACCCCGTGGGCCCGCGCCGCGGTCGCCACCGGCTCGGCCGTCAGGACCTCACCCGCGCGACCCAACGGCGCCCACGACTGGGTGGTGATGCCGCGGCGCTCGTTGTCTGCGCGCTGCTGGACCTGGGGGAAGAAGGGGTGCAGCTCGATCTGGTTCGACGCGGGCGTGACGCCGGTGGCCTCGATGATCGCGTCGAGGTGGTGCGGCGTGAAGTTGCTGACCCCGATCGAGCGGACGAGCCCTTCCTCCTTCGCCTCGACGAGCCGCTCCCACGCACGCACGAAGGTGCCCTGCGAGGGGTTGGGCCAGTGGATCAGGGCGCTGTCGACGAAGTCGAGGTCCATCACCTGCAGCGTCGTGCGCAGACTGCGGTGGGCACCCCGGTGGTCACGACCGGGGATCTTCGTCTGGATGAAGACGTCACCCCGGTCGACACCGCTCGCCCGGATGGCCTCGGTGACCTCGCGCTCGTTGCGGTAGTTCACCGCCGTGTCGAGGAAGCGGTACCCGGCCTCGAGTGCAGAGGCCATGGCGCGCACGCCGGTGTCGCCACGAAGGGGGTAGGTGCCGAAGCCGAGGACCGGCACCGACGTGCCGTCCCCGAGGGTGCGGGTGGGAAGTTCAGCCATGTCCCCAACGTAGGGGACGCAGCCGAACTGCGCAGTGGGCGTTGCGCGCGGTGGGTCAGCCGTCGATGACGGCGAGCAGATCCCCCTTCGCCGTGAGGTACTCGGCCTCGAGCTGGTCGACGAGCTGGGCCACCGGGAGGACCTCGGTGATGCCGGCAACGGAGTGCCCGGCGCTCCACACGTCCTTCCACGCCTTGGGTGCGGGGCCGGTGGGCTGCTCCCGGGCGTGCGGGTTGGTCACGTGGGAGACGTCGATCGCGTCCGGGACGGGCAGGTTGTCCGGGTCGAGACCGGCCCCGATGATGCTCTCGCGCAGGAAGTTCCCCGGGATCGTGCTGATCGAGGGTGTGTAGACGATCTCCTCGGCGCCGGACCGCACGAGCATCTCACGGTACTCCTCGGTGGCGATCGACTCCTGCGTCGCCAGGAAGCGCGTGCCCATGTATGCCAGGTCCGCGCCGGCCGCCTGGGCGGCCAGGACGTCGCGCCCGGTGCTCAGCGAGCCACCGAGGATGAGCGGCCCGTCCCACACACGGCGGACCTCGGTGATCAGGGCGAAGGGGTTGAGCCCGCCCGCGTGCCCGCCGGCCCCTGCAGAGACGAGGATCAGTCCGTCGACGCCGGCCTCGGCGGCCTTGGTCGCGAACCTCGCGTTGGTGACGTCGTGGAAGACCAGACCGCCGTAGGAGTGGACCGCGTCGACGACGTCCTTGGCCGCGCCGAGGCTGGTGATGACGACCGGGACCTCGTGCGCGACGATCCTCTCCAGGTCGGCCTCGATGCGCTTGTTCGTCCGGTGGACGATGAAGTTCACACCGTACGGAGCGGGCTCGCGTCCGGAACCGTCAGGCTGGGCGAGCGCCTCCTCGATCCGGGTCAACCAGTCGTCGAAGTCCTCGGTCGTGCGCAGGTTGAGGGCCGGGAAGGTGCCGAGCACCCCCGCGCGGCAGGCACCGATGACCAGATCGGGGCCGGAGCCGAGGAACATCGGTGCGGAGATCACCGGGAGGCGCAGGCGCCCCCGAAGCTGCGTGGGCATCGTCATGGCCCCATTGTTCACTTGTTCGCCCGAGGCGCTTCGACCGCCCCCACCCCGCAACTGCCGAGGCTCTTGCAGATCCGACGCAGCCTCTCTGCGCAACTGCTCAGGCTCTTGCGGGCCGACGGTCGCCGAGGGAGTCGTCCAGGTTGCTCGAGCTGCCCGGCAACGGCAGCTCCTCCGGTGCGTGCGCGCCGACGGGCACCTGCTCCCCCTTCGCGCCGATCGGGACGAAGAGCATGTCCTGCGTGAGATCCGCGCGGCGGAAGGCGATCAGGTCCTTGACGTAGTTCTGCGGCATCGTCCACGGCGCCCGGTCACCGACCTTGGGGAACCGGGAGATCACGCGCTGCACGTAGCCGGACGTCAGGTCGAGGATCGGGCCGGCGGTCATGCCGTCGGGGGCGACGGGCACGGCCACCCCGAGGCCGCGGTCACGCATGTGCCGCACGAGCCGCGCGACGTAGCGGCTGACGAGGTCCGCGCGCAGCGTCCACGAGGCGTTGACGTAGCCGACCGTCATGGTGACGTTCGGGACGCCGGCGAGCATCAGGCCCCGGTAGGCGAAGCGTCGGGCCAACGGGACCTCCTGCCCGTCGACGACGAAACGGATCCCGCCGAGGGCCTTCATCAGCAGGCCGGTCGCGGTGACGACGATGTCCGCCTCCACGATCCTGCCGTCGGTGAGGCGGATGCCCTCGGGGACGAAGCGGTCGACGTGCCCCGTGACGACGCAGGCGCGCCCGCGGCGCATCTGCGCGTACAGGTCGCCGTCCGGCACGACGCACAAACGCTGGTCCCACACGTCGTACGGCGGGTCGAAGTGCTCGTCGATGACGTCCTGGGGCAGGTGGCGCCCGAGGTTCCCCCGGACGATCCGCCTGGCGGCCTTCGGCCGACGCCGGGAGAGCTGATAGAGGAAGGTCTGCAGGGCGAGGTTCTTCACCCGCGTCGCGGACTGCACGGCCCGGGGTCCCAGCCGCCGGCGCAGCAGCCGGACGAAGGGGTCGACCGAGGGCTGGTCGACAACGTAGCTCGGGGTGCGCTGCAGCATCGTCACGTGCGCGGCCTCGTCGGCCATCGCGGGCACGACGGTGACGGCCGTGGCGCCGGAGCCGATGACGACGACTCGCCGGCCGGCGTGCTCGAGGTCCTGCGGCCAGAACTGCGGGTGGACCACCTGCCCGGCGAAGTCCTCGACCCCGTCGAAGCCCGGGTCGTGCGTCTGCTCGTAGTCGTAGTACCCGCTGCCGAGGTGGACGAAGCCGGCACGCACCTGCCGCGGGCCGTCGGCGGTCTCGAGGTGGACCGTCCACTCCTGCTGGTCACTCGACCAGGTCGCGCTGCTCACCCGGCAGCCGGTGTGGACCAGCTCGGCGATGCCGGTCTCCTCGGCGGTCTCGCGGATGTAGTCGAGGATGTCGGCACCGTCGGCGATGGCCTTGCGGCCCGTCCACGGCCGGAACGGAAAGGACAGCGTGGACATGTCGGAGTCCGAGCGCACCCCGGGGTATCGGAAGAGATCCCACGTCCCGCCGGTCACCCCGCGCGCCTCGACGAGTGCGAGCTCGATGTCGGGGTTGGCCTCGCGGATGCGGTGCGCGGCCCCGATCCCGGACAGGCCGGCGCCGACGACGAGGACGTCGACCCGCTCGGGCAGCTCACGGTGTGTCTGGGGCTCGGTGGTCATCCTCGACCTCTCCTCGACGGACGTTCCTCGTCGGTAACCTACCGCTCCGGCACCGTCAGCAGGCAGGCGCCCGGCTCGGCGAAGGGGATCAGCTCGGCCGGCTCGGCGTCGTCACCGCGGTCGAGGGTCCCGTCGACGAGGCCGAGGTGGACCTGGCAGATGACGTCGGGGTTCTCCACGGCGAGGTCCAGGAGGGGGCAGGTGGTCAGGCGCACGGTCGCGCCGTCGCGCACCGGCCCGAAGCCCAGGTCGGCGAGGGTCGAGTCGAGGTGCTCACGCTCGGTCAGCGTGGCCCCGGGCGCGGCCAACCGCTCACCCCACGCCCGGCCGATGCGTCGGGCACGGTCGCGCACCTGCGGGCCGTCACCGCCGGCGATGAGGTCGGCGGCGAAGGCACCGGCGAGCGCCCGATACTCCTCCACCCGCACACCCGGCTGCGGACCGGCCTCGTACAGCACGGCGGGACGACCGCGGCCCTCGGCGGGGGCGGTGTCGGAGGTGACGAGGGATCGCCTGAGCAGCTGCGTGAGGTGGCTGCGGACGGTGTTCTCGTGGGAGCCGACGCTGGCGGCGATCTCGGCGACCCGCATGGGGCGGCCGCTGGCGCGCAGCGCCTCGAGCACCTGCCGCACCGCGGCCCCGAGATCGCTCGGGTCCGCCTCCGGCGCGGGCCCGGGCCCGAGGTCTTTGTTTTCCACGAGACCTAATGTAGTAATTTGGGACGGGGTCGAGCAACTCCCTTCCCCGACCCGAGTCGACGGCAAAGGAAGCACCATGTCCACGCACCTGCCCCTCGCCCAGGAGATCCCCGTCCTCGACGTGCGGCCCATCCCGCGCTCCATCCGGCACGCGACCGTCATCGGTGCGCTCTCGGCGATCGGGCCGGGCCGGGCCCTCGACCTCGTCGCCCCCCACGACCCACGGCCCCTGCTGCGGCAGGTCGAGGGTCTCGAGCCGGACACCTGGAACGTCGAGTACCTCGAGGAGGGCCCCGACACCTGGACCCTGCGGCTGACCCGAGCCGAGCCCTGACCCGACGATGTGCTCCTACTGCGGGTGCCGCTCCATCGGCGTCATCGGTCGCTTCAGCACCGAGCACGACGAGCTGATCAACGTGACCGGCCTGCTGCGACGCGCCGTGGGCGCGGACCGCAGGGACGAGGTCGTCGCGCTCGTCGACGACGTCGCCCGTCTGCTCCGGCCGCACACCGACGCGGAAGAGGTCGGTCTGTTCGCCGTGCTGCGTCGCGACGAGGACTTCACCGGGCACATCGACACCCTGTGCGGCGAGCACGTGGGCCTCGACGACCTCCTTGCCCGCATCCGTGCCGGCGAGAGCCACCTCGTCGACCGCTTCGACGCGGAGCTGCGGTCGCACATCCAGCGTGAGGAGAACGGTCTCTTCCCCGCCTCCCTGACCACACTCGGTGGCGCCGAGTGGGACGAGGTCGACGAGCTGACCGCCGCCGCCGTCCCCGTGTCCCCCCTTCGCTCGGCATGAGCCCCGACCTCTCCTCGCCGCAGCCGGCACCCGGGGCCCGGCCGAAGGGGGGCGGCTGGGCGATGCGGGACCGTCCCGGCCTGCTGTGGATGATCTCCGCCGTCATCACGGCGGTCGTGCACCCCTTCGTCCCGGACTCGACCTGGCTGATGGTCCACATGGTCGCCCTGGGTGCGCTGACCCACTCGATCATGGTGTGGAGCACGCACTTCACGGTCAGCCTGCTGAAGAACCGCCCCGACATCGACGTCCGCGCCACGCAGAACCGGCGCCTCGTGCTGCTCCACCTGGGCATCATCGGTGTGCTCATCGGGGTCCCGACCACGTGGTGGTGGCTCACCCTCCTCGGCGCCACGGGCGTCGCCGTCGCGGTCGTGTGGCACGGGTGGCAGCTGCTGCGGCGTCTGCGCGGCGCCCTCCCCGGGCGGTTCCGGGTCGTCGTGCACCACTACCTCGCCTCGGCCGCCTTCCTGCCCGTCGGCGCGACCCTCGGCGTGCTCCTCGCCCGCGGATACCCGCAGGAGATGCACGCGCGGATGACGCTGGCGCACTCCCTCGTCAACGTGCTCGGCTGGGTGGGCATCACCGTCGCCGGCACCCTGATCACACTGTGGCCGACGATCCTGCGCGTGCGCATGGACCCGGCCGCCGAGAAGCGCGCCACGCAGGCCCTGCCCGGCCTGGTCACCGGCCTCTCCCTCGCCGTCGTCGGTGCGCTCGCCGGGTGGCGCTGGGTGCTGCTCGCCGGTGTGCTCGGCTACCTGGTCGCCCTGCTGTGGACCGGGCGGTCGCTGCTCGCCCCCGCCCGCGCCAAGCCACCGATGCACTTCGCGTCCTGGTCCGTGGCGGCCGGAGCGGCGTGGTTCCTCGTGGGCATCGCGATGATCGCCTGGCGTGTCGCCACCGCACCCGACATGACCGCGGTGACCATCGGGTACGGCCGGGTGGCGGCAGTGCTCATCGTCGGTTTCGGCCTGCAGGTGCTCTGTGGTGCCCTCAGCCACCTGATGCCCGCGGTCATCGGCGGCGGACCGAAGGTCGTGCGGGTCGGGATCAGCGCCTTCGACCGGCTGGGGATGACGCGGATCGTCATCATCAACGTCCCGCTCGCCCTGGCCCTCCTGCCGGTCCCGTCCGGGACCCGGGTCGTGCTGACCGCCCTCGTACTCATCGGGCTCGCGGCCTTCATCCCGATCATGCTCACCGGCATCACGCAGCTCGTCGCGGCCCGACGCGAGGTCGCGGCCTCGACCCCGGCCCCACGCCGTGACCCCGAGCTGGGACGGGCCGAGGCCGCCCGGGTGCTCGATCCGCCGTTCCCACGCACTCAGCTCATGGCCGGTGTCACCCTCGTCGCCCTGGCGCTCGCCGCCGGGCCGACCCTCCAGCCGGTTCTCGACGGTACCGCCGGCGCCACCGCGGCCCCGGCGACCAGCGTCGAGCCCACCGGCGAGACCACGACGGTCGAGGTCGTCGCCCAGGAGGACATGAGCTACTCCCCCTCCCGCGTCGAGGTGCCGGCCGGCGACCGGCTGGTCATCGAGCTGACCAGCGAGGACGGCAGCACCGTCCACGACCTCTACTTCGACGACGAGCACCAGACCCCGCGCCTGACGAAGGGGGAGAGCGCCACCCTCGACGTCGGCATCGTCGGCGCGGACCGAGAGGGCTGGTGCACCGTCACCGGCCACAAGGCCATGGGGATGACCTTCGACGTCGAGGTCATCGGCGGCGCAGCCGCCGACGATGACCCCTCGGAGTCCGCCGACGGACGCACGGGACCCGGCAGGCACGGCATGCACGGCGGGAGCGGCGGCGACGGGCCCACGTCCGGGGACGACGCCCCCTTCGCCCTGGATCCGAGCCGGGAGTGGCCCGAGGACCTCGACGCCTACGACCCCGTCCTGCCGCCCCTCGGTGACGGGGCCACCCACCGGGTGACGCTGCGGGTGCAGGACCTGCAGGTCGAGGTCGCGCCCGGGGTCACGCAGACCCGCTGGACCTTCGGGGACACCGCCCCCGGGCCGGTACTGCACGGACGGGTCGGCGACGAGTTCGTCGTCACGCTCGTCAACGACGGGAGCATCGGGCACTCGATCGACTTCCACGCCGGCGCCCTGGCTCCCGATCGCCCCATGCGCACGATCGCTCCCGGTGAGGAGCTGACCTACACCTTCACCGCCGAGCGCGCGGGCATCTGGATGTACCACTGCGCCACGGCGCCGATGTCGACGCACATCGCCAAGGGCATGCACGGCGCGGTGGTCATCGAGCCCCCGGACCTGCCCGAGGCGGATCGCTCGTACGTGCTGACCGCCTCCGAGATCCACGGCGGCGAGTCCACGGACGGGGCGCCGGCCGTCACGACCTTCAACGGGCGGGCCTTCCAGTACGACGCGGACCAGCTGACGGCGAAGGTCGGTGAGCGGGTGCGCTTCTGGGTGCTCGACGCCGGGCCCGACGGCCCGCTGTCCTTCCACGTCATCGGTGGCCAGTTCGACACCGTGTGGGAGGAGGGCGCCTACCGGGTCGGCGGGCCCGATCGTGTCGGCGGGCAGGACACCGGGTCCCAGGCGCTCGGGCTGCTCCCGGGGCAGGGCGGCTTCGTCGAGCTGACCTTCCCCGAGCCGGGCCACTACCCCTTCGTCAACCACGTGATGACCGCCGGGGAGAAGGGGGCACACGGGATCGTCCACGTGCGCTGAGGTCGTGCGTCTGTAGTGTGGTCCTTCCGGGACCACACCCCGCGCATCCCCACGATGCGGTCCAGCAAGCGTCGCCACGCCGGCGGCAGGAGGGAGCCCGAGAGTGACCCCCACTCACGAGTCGACCACCACATCCGAGCAGCAGGACCGGGCGGAGAGCACGACACGCGATCCGCACCCGGAGCGACGCGATCCCAGCAAGGGATTCGTGGCGCTGCTGGGCTGGAGCCCCAACGCCGTGGAGGCCGTCGAGCAGTTCAACCGGCGCTACGTCGTCGTGGCGCCGGACTGGGCCGAGGACTACTGCCGCGAGCACGAGATCCCCTACGTGCCCTGGAACTTCGAGCGGCTCAACGACCGCTCCATGGAGATCGCCGAGACCCTGCAGGGGCTCGGTGTCGACGTCGCGATCCCGCTGTTCGAGGAGACGGTCGAGTGGGCCGGCGCCATCAACGCGGTCGTGATGGACCAGCCGAAGCTCTTCGGACAGGCGATGCTCCTGCGGGACAAGGCGCTGATGAAGCGCCGCGCCCAGCTCGGCGGCATCCGCGTGGGCATCTTCGAGGAGGCCTACGAGCAGGAGGACGTCATCCGCTTCCTCAAGCGCGTCAACCAGACCCTGCTGAAGCTCGACGGCGACCCCAACGACCCGATCCACCTGAAGGCGCTCGACAAGGCCGGATGCCTCGGCCACCGGATCATCCGCACCCCGGACGAGGTGGACTCCATCCCGGAGGAGGAGTTCCCCGTCCTGATGGAGTCCCACCTGGACGGGTGGGAGTTCGCGGTGGAGGCCTGGGTGCACGACGGGAAGATCCGCTTCCTCAACATCTCCGAGTACGTCCGGCTCGGGTACTCCGTCTTCGTCCCGGCCTCGCCGGACCTGGAGCGATACCGACCGGAGATCACCCGGCAGCTGGAGAAGCTGATCAAGACCTTCGACATCGATTTCGGCTTCGTCCACCCCGAGTACTTCGTCACCAGTGACGGCGAGATGTACTTCGGCGAGGTCGCCTACCGTCCGCCGGGCTTCAAGGTCTTCGAGCTCCTCGAGCGCGCCTACGGGTTCAACGCCTACCAGGCACTCGTGCTGGCCTTCGACCCCAAGACGACCGAGGAGGAGATCACGAGCTTCTTCCCGCGGGAGGTCGAGGACGCGACCGGATACGCCGGGTGCTTCGGGGTGTACCCGCGACGGCGCGTGGTGAGCACGCTCGAGATGCCCGAGGAGACCGAGGACCACGAGTACTTCGAGTCGCACGAGCTGTCCACCCCGCTGGAGGAGACGGTGACCAAGCGCACCGCCTTCGGGACCCACTGGGGCCTGCTCTACTTCTTCGGCGACGAGCCGCACACGATGCGCGAGCTGCTGTCGCGACAGGAAGACCTTGACTTCTACGTCTGACGGAGTGATCCGCGTGGACTCGGACACCTCCCTACTGGACAAGCGCCTGCGCACCCTGACCGACGCGGTCCGGGCCTTCGACGACGCCGGTGACCTCGGCAAGACCACCCGACTGCGCCGGGTCCTGGACGGGCTCCGACTGGTCCTGCGGCAGCCGGGTGGGCCGGCGGCCGTGCAAGCACGTGCCGGCGAGCTCGAGTCGGCCGGGATCTTCGCGGGGACCGACTGGGCGAGCCCCAGGTCCTTGGTCCCCGCGCTCAGTCCCGCTTCGCTCAGGAGCGCCGACACCGACACCGTCGTGATGGAGGTCGTCAGCGACCTGCGTCTGGTGGCCATCGCACTCGGCGAGTTGGCGCATCCCGACATCTGCGCGGACGAGGCCCGCGAGCACGTCCTGCAGGTGCTGGCGGCCAATACCTCGCTGCTCTTCTCCACTCCCACGGAGGCCGAGCGCGAGCAGCAGGGCCGGATGGCCCAGGTGACCCGGGCCGCGATGCAGCACATCGTCGATCAGCTCGGTTATGGCTCGGTCCTCGACCAGGTGGTCGAGGAGATCTGGCGGATCCTTCGCCAGCGCCCGGTCCAGGTCGATCACATCAAGGCCACCATCGCGCAGATCGCCGTGGCGGTGACCGATCCGGACACCGGCGCAGGACACCTGCCCCTCGGGGTCGATCGCCTCGTCAGCAGCCTCTTCGGTCCGACCGAGGCATCCCGGGACGACCCGGGCGTCGGTGAGTACCGGCGGCGCCTGGAGTCGATGGACGACATGGCGCTGCAGTACGAGGCCAGCGGCTTCGCCCGGTCGATGCACGACACCGGACTCGTGTCCGCCTACCACGCGGTCCTGCTGCGTTTCCTGCGTGAGCGCAGCAACTTCCTCCTCAGCGAGGCGTTGGGCCTGTCGAGCACCGGCCGGGAGAGCCTGCTGAGTTTCCACGACCTCGTCGACAAGCTCATCGACGAGGCGGTGCATCCCGAGACGGCGCAGGACGTCTACGGGCTGGCGCTCATGCTGGAGCGGGGGGTGCTCTTCGAGCCACCCGTGGCTCCCGCGCTGTGGCGGCAGCTGTCCCTGCCGCTGTCCGCGCACGCTCGTGAGCGCCTCGAGCTCGCCTTCGGCACGGCCCACGATGCGCGCGTCTGGCTGCTCGCCGGGACGCTGTCCGTGCTGGGCCAACCACTGGGCATCGGGCAGGGGGACAACCCGACCTGCCAGTCGGCCCGGGCCATGTCCATGTGGGCCTACAACGACCCCGACTACCTCCTCCAGACGATCGTCTGGGCTGCCCGTGACGACGAGGTCGTCATGCACTTCGAGGGACAGACGATCTCCTCCCGCGACACCGCAGTCGGTCTGGCGGCCACACTGCCGATCGACCTCGACGCCGCCTCGCTGCTCGTGGTCCCCCACCTGGATCGGATCTACGCCGAGATGGGTCACCGCTGCGCCGAGCGTGAGGGCGACCCGCACCGGTGGATCAACCCCGAGTTCCACGGGTGGTGGGCGGGCCGGGGGTTCCGGATCAACGTCGACGTCGGGACCGGCAGGCTGACCGACCTGGACGGGTTCGTCCGGCACTTCTACGCCAGCTATCACCCCTTCCACAACGGTGGTCAGCCGCTGATCCACCCGCAGCCGGCAGGAATCGCCGTCACGGACGCCGCTGCCCGCTTCGTCGGGTGGCACGCGATCACGGTGTTGCGCGTGGCCCTGGATCCCGCGGGCACGATGCGCGTCTACTTCTACAACCCGAACAACGACAGCGGCCAGGACTGGGGCGATGACGTCGTCGTGAGCACGGCCGGCACCGGGGAACGCTTCGGCGAGGCGTCCCTCCCCTTCGAGCAGTTCGCCTCACGGCTGTACATCTTCCACTTCGACCCGCTCGAACCCGGCGACTACGGCTCGGTGACCTCCGACGAGGTCGAGCGAGTCGTGGCGGCCATCACGCGCACCTGGGGCGCGGACCGCCTCCCCGAGGTGCCGCCGGGCGACTGAGCGTCCGCAGGGACGGTGGGCGGTCAGCCGCCCGGCCGCTGGCCGGCCGTGTTCGCGTCCGAGGTCGGGGCGGCCCGGTTGATCGACGCGATGATGACGTCGACGACGAGTTCCGGGTGGTCGTGCTGCGGGCAGTGCCCGCAGTCCGGCAGCGTCACGTGAGTGGCCCCGGGCAGGCGGGTGCGTGCGGTGTGCGCCTCGGAGGGCAGGAGGAGTCGGTCGGTGTCGCCCCAGGCGACGGTCGTCGGGACCTGCACGTCCTTGGTGAAGCGCATGACGGTCGCCCGGACAAAGTGCGGCCAGAACCCCTTCGACCGGCGCAGGTTGAGGGTGTCGTCGACCGCGGCCTCGACCGTGACCGTCTCGGGGTGGGTGTACAGCGAGCGGAAGGCGGCCCTGCGGAACCATGCCTGCCCGGCCAGCCTGCGGTGCACCGCCTCGGGCAGGTAGCTGCCGAACTTCATCATGAGCAGGTTCGCGGCGATGTTGGGCAGGTGGTGCACCGGGAAGAATCCGGCCGGGGAGAAGACCGTGGCGGTACGGACCGCGCCGGTGTGGGCCAGCTCGAGCGCGACGGCGCCGCCGAGGGAGTTGCCCACGACGTGCGGCCGATCGAGTCCGAGCGAGGCGAAGAGCCGCTCGAGCTGCTCCGCCGTGCTGCGCATCGAGTACCCGTCCGGCCGGGTCGGTGTCGGTGAGGTGCCGTGTCCCGGCAGGTCGACGGCGTAGACGTCGTACCCCCGGTCGTTCAGCAGCTGCGGCACCTCGCCCCACGCCTGGCGACGGTGACCGATCCCGTGGACGAGCGCAACCGGCTCGCCCGGGCCGGGCAGGTGGGAGTAGGCGATGGTGCTCTTCATGACTCCGATGTTACTTCCTAGTCACCTCCTGCGGCGAGGGCGCTCCGCCGGGACAGGCGGGCGAGGGCGGTGCGCTCTCACGCACAGATCACGCGCTCCGGCCGACGGGCGCCGCTAACGTGTCGCCATGGAGCCGGACGGGGCAGGAGACACACGCAGCCGCACCGCTGCGTGGACCCGGGTTCGGCGCACCGCCTGGCAGTTGATCACCTCGACCGTGGCAGCATCGTTCCGTCACCGGGTCATGGGGCTTGCCGCCGAGGCTGCCTTCTTCGCCATCCTGTCGCTTCCGCCGCTGATCTTCGCGCTGGCCGGCAGCATCGGGTTCTTCGTCAGCACCCTCGCCGTGGCCCAGGTCGAGACGCTGCGCGACACCACCCTGAGGTTGGCCGGCCAGGTCCTGACCGAGGACAGCATCGAGAGCGTGATCCGGCCGACGCTGGACGACGTCCTCGAGGGCGGGCGCTTCGACGTCGTGTCCATCGGCTTCGTGCTCGCCCTGTGGTCGGGGTCGCGGGCCCTCAACGTCTTCGTGGACACGATCACGATCCTCTACGGCCTGGCCGGACGGCGCGGCCTCGTCCGCACCCGTGCGCTGTCGTTCGGTCTCTACCTCATCGGTCTCGTGATCGGTGTGATCGTGGTTCCGCTGATCCTGCTCGGTCCCCGGATCATCGACTCGGTGCTCCCGGACCAGCTGCCGGGGGTGACGATCCTCTACTGGCCGACGGTGATCGTGCTCAGCGTCGCGTTCCTCACCTCGCTGTACCACCTGTCCGTCCCCGTGCGGACCTCGTGGCGCCACGACCTGCCCGGGGCGGGCCTGGCCGTGCTGCTGTGGATCCTGGGCAGCTACACGCTGCGGTGGGCACTGCAGAGCGTCATCGGGGGCACGTCGATCTACGGTCCACTGGCCGCGCCGATCGCCGTCCTGCTGTGGTTGTACCTCACCGCCGTGGCCGTCCTGATCGGTGCGGCACTGAATGCGGCGTGCGACCGCGTGTGGCCGGAGTCGGAGACCGCCCGGGCACGTCTGGAGGTGGTCCGCCGGCTGCGCAGCGACGCCACCTCCCGGCGGCTGCGCGAGACCGTCAGCTCCGAGGAAGTGGAGCGACTGGACGACGTCGGTCCGGGCGGGGAGCCGACGCCTCCGCACGAGTCGCGCACCGCCCGACCGAACAGTCGACACCTCGGCGACGAGTGAGCTCCGTCGAAGAAGCCGACGGAGCTCACTCCCTCGTGACCACACGCCCCCGACCACAGGGCAGCGAGTCAGTCCTCGGTGGGGTCGGCCTCCTGGTCGGCCTTCGTCTCGTGGACCGTGCCGTGGACGTGCTCCGGCGGGGAGTACAGCGAGTACACCTTGAGCGGCACGTCGCCGATGTTGGTGATGTTGTGCCACTGACCTGCCGGGACCATGACGATGTCGTCATCGCCGACCTCACGGTCGAAGGACAGGTCGTCCTGTGCCGGACCGAGCTGAGCACGACCGCGCCCCTCCTCGATGCGCAGGAACTGGTCGTGGTCCTCGTGGACCTCCAGGCCGATGTCGGCACCGGGCGCGATCGCCATGACGGTCAGCTGCATGTGGCTGCCGGTCCACAGCGTGGAGCGGTAGTTGGTGTTCTGCAGCGTCGCGTCCTCGATGTTGACGACGTAGGGCGCGGGGCCGTGGTCGGAGAGGTCGATCTGGTCACTCATCTGTGGATCTCCTTGTGTGCGAAGGGGGTCGAACCGACAGTAGTCGGGCTCAGGCGCTTGCACCGACGGAGTCCGGGACGTCGATCTGGTCCCCGGCCTCGATGGGACCGTCGGCCACCTTCGTCGCGGCCATGGCGGCCTCCTCGGAGGGCGCGCTGGTGCGGATCAGGTGATCGAAGGCGCTCAGCGACGCGGTCGACCCGGCGCCCAGTGCGGTGACGATCTGCTTGTAGGGCTCGATCGTGCAGTCTCCCGCGGCGAAGACACCCGGGAGGCTGGTCCTGCCGACGCTGTCGATGACGACCTCGCCGCGCTCGGTCAGCTCGATCGCGTCACCGAGCCACTCGGTGTTGGGCAGCAGGCCGATCTGGACGAAGACGCCCTCGACGTCGAGCTGCTCACTCCGGCCACCGTCGCGGGGCTCGACCGAGATGCCGGTGACCTTGTCGCCGTCACCGATGACCTCGGTGGTCCTGGTGCCGAGACGGATGTCGACGTTGGGCAGGGAGCGGACCTTGCGCTGCAGGACCTCGTCGGCGCGCATCTCGTCGAGGAACTCGACGAGCGTGACGTGACCGACGATGCCGGCCAGGTCGATCGCGGCCTCGACACCGGAGTTGCCGCCGCCGATGACGGCGATGCTCTTGCCCTTGAAGAGGGGGCCGTCGCAGTGCGGGCAGAAGGTGACGCCCTTGTTGCGGTACTCCTCCTCGCCGGGGACGTCCATGGTGCGCCAGCGTGCTCCGGTGGCCAGGACGACGGTCTTGCCCGACAGGGCCGCACCATTGGCGAGGTCGACCATGGTCAGGCCGTCCTCCCCTTCGCTCAGGCCGACTGCCTCCTGGCTGCGCACGAGCTCGATCTCGTAGTCGGACATGTGGCGCTCGAGGTCGGCCGCGAGCTTCGGGCCCTCGGTGTGCGGGATGGAGACGAGGTTCTCGATCGACATGGTGTCGAGGACCTGGCCGCCGACGCGGTCGGCGACGACTCCGGTGCGGATCCCCTTGCGGGCGGCGTAGATCGCGGCGGACGCTCCGGCGGGACCGCCACCGACGACGAGCACCTCGTAGGGGTCGCGGGCGTTGAGCTCCTCCGCAGCGCGCTCGGCGGCGTCACCACCGGACAGCTCGTCGACCTTCGCGACGATCTCGGGCAGCTCCATCCGGCCGGAGCCGAAGTTCTCGCCGTTGTGGAAGACGGTGGGCACGGCCATGACGCCACGCGCATCGGCCTCGTCGGGAAAGACCGCGCCGTCGATGGCGACGTGCTCGATGTCCGGGTTGAGCACGCTCATCAGGTTGAGGGCCTGGACGACGTCCGGGCAGTTCTGGCAGCTGAGCGAGAAGAAGGTCTCGAACCGGTGCTGTCCCCGCAGGGAGCCGATCTGGTCGAGGACGTCCTGGGAGGCCTTGCTGGGGTGGCCGCCCACCTGCAGCAGCGCGAGGACCAGGGAGGTGAACTCGTGACCCATCGGGATGCCGGCGAAGCGCACGGAGACGTCAGGGGCGCCGACGCGGGCGATCGCGAAGGACGGGACGCGCTCGTCGCGCTCCGCACCCTCGGCGACGCGGCGGGCGATCAGCTCGCTCATGCCCTCGATCTCGATGAGCAGCTCGTCGAGCTCGGTGGACTTGGCGCCGTCGTCGAGCGTCGCGACGAGCTCGATCGGCTCGCGGAGGTTCTCGAGGTAGGCCTTCAGCTGGGTGGCGAGATTCGGATCGAGGGCCATGGCGGAAGCGACTCCTGGGGGACGAAGTGGGCGTGCGTGGGGTCGGTGAGGGGTGACGCGCGGTGGCGCGCCACCCCTCATCCGAGATGCTGCAGACCGATCAGATCTTGCCGACGAGGTCCAGGCTGGGGGCGAGCGTCTCGGCGCCCTCTTCCCACTTCGCCGGGCAGACCTCGCCCGGGTTGTTGCGCACGTACTGCGCGGCCTTGACCTTGCGCACGAGCTCCTTGGCGTTGCGGCCGATGCCCTCGGCGGTGATCTCCATGAACTGGATGACGCCGTCCGGGTCGATCAGGAAGGTGCCGCGGTTGGCCAGCCCCTCGTCCTCGCGCAGGATGTCGAAGTTGCGCGAGATGGTGGCGGTCGGGTCACCGAGCATCGGGTAGGTGACCTTGCTGACGGCGTCGGAGGTCTCGTGCCACGCCTTGTGCGTGAAGTGCGTGTCGGTGGAGACCGAGAAGACCTCGACGCCCAGGTCCTTCAGCTCGCTGTCGTACTCGGCGGCGAGATCCTCCAGCTCCGTCGGGCAGACGAAGGTGAAGTCGGCCGGGTAGAAGAAGAAGATCGCCCACTTGCCGGCGATGTCCTTGTCGGAGAAGTCCTTGAACTCACCGTTGAGGTAACCGGTGGTCTCGAAGGGAAGGACCTTGGTGTTGATGAGGGACATGCGTTGGTCTCCTGTGCATCTCTCGGGTTCTGGGGTTCCCGCCCACGACGTTTTCTCTGGAGAACCTCGTGTTCTGGAATGCCTCCAGAATAATGGATGCGGTCGGGGGGGCGCAAATCCGGGGTCGGCCGCTCGCCCGTCCTGCTCAGGCGCGCTGGACGGCCTTGAGCGACAACGGCTTCGTCGAGCGAAGGGAGAGCTCCGCCACCTGTGCGAGGTACAGCTCTGCGCAGGCCAGCGCGTCGGTGAGCGGCTCGTGAGCGTGGTAGCGCGGCAGGCCGTACCGCTCGCGGGAGGCCCACAGCCGCACCTGACCGGGCAGCGGCTCGGCCGGAGCACCGACCCCCTCGGTGAGCACGCGGTGCTGGAGGGCGAGGGTGTCCACGCAGCTGACGACGAGGGGAGCTCCGTAGACCCGCTGGCACGCGGCCGAGAGGAACCCGACTTCGATCGAGGCGTGGTGGGCCAGCAGCACCCGTCCGGTGAGGGCCTCGAGCATCTCGACGAGGACCTCCTTCGGGACGGAGCCGGCGGCGACCGCATCATCGGTGATCCCGTGCACCGTCGCGGAGTCGCCGACGTCCATGCGCATCCCCACGATGTGCCGCCGGGCGCCGGCGAGATCGATGGTGGCGCCGTCGACCGGCACCCAGCCGGCCGCGATGACGCGGTCCCGTTCGACGTCGAGGCCGGTCGTCTCGACGTCGATGGCCAGGAGTGGCACCTCGTCCAGGGGCGTCCTCGGGTCGGGGAAGGGGGTGGACAGGTAGTCGCGCAGCGGGCCGGGCGGGGCGGCAGCCGCCGCGGACTGCCGACGCCGCCGCGACGAGCGACGCAGACCGGGCATCACGTGTAGTACTGCATCGGGTTGCGCTGGGCGAGAGCCTGCTGGGCACCCCGTACGACGTGGAAGGCCTCGCGGAGCGAGCGCTGCTCGAAGGCGGTGAGCTCGCTGGGGCGAAGCCGCGAGTCGGGCCGGGTACCGGCCGCGGCTTGCCTGGCCTGGTGTGCGAGCCGCACGTGCGAGATGAACTCCAGCGCATCCACGAGGCTGGCAGCCGTGTCGGCATCGATGGCACCGGAGCGCCCTGCGGCGAGCAGGCGTGCCCGCGTGTTGACGGAGACCAGCCCCGCCCCGAGCGCGTGGACCCGAGCGAGGTCGACGATGGCACCCACCCCACCGCGCTTGAGGTCGAGGGTGTCCCTGTTCTCCCCGGCCCTGGCCAGCACGAAGCCCCGGAAGAAGCCCAGCGGGGGTTCCTGGGCGAGTGCCTCCTTCGTGAGGTGGGCGAGGAACTTGCGCCCCTGCGGCACCCACACCGAGATGTCCTCCGCGAGCCGGGCGTGCAACGCCTCGTCGCCGTGCAGCGGTCGGGAGTCGAAGAAGATGCTCGCCCCGAGGACCGCGTCCGGCACCGGCTCGTGGATCCACTGTCGGAACTCGCGGCGCCACCCGTCGAGTCGCTGGCGCCAGCGGGAATTGCTCGCCATGACCTCGCCCTCGCAGCGGGGGTAGCCGGCAGCCTCGAGACCCTCGACCACCCGGTCCGCCAGAGCGGCGAGATAGGCCTCGGCGTCGTCGGGGGCGTCGTCGGCGATGATCACCGCGTGGTCCTGGTCGCTGCCGAGGGCCTGCTCGTGCCGGGCCCGTGAGCCGAGCACCATCCAGCAGTAACGCGGCGGCGGGCCGTGCTCCTCGCGCAGCTCGTCCTCGGCCAGGGCGATCAGCGCGCGCTCGATGGCGTCCCCGACGGACGTGACGATCCGGGTGATGTCGTGAGCGCCGACGTCCTGCTCGACGAGTTGCTCGACGAGCCGCGGCACCCGGCCGGCCATCTCGACCACGCCCGCGACATCGCGCTGCTGGGTGATGTCGCCGACGATGTGGACGGCATTGACCCGCTCCAGGCGCATCAGGTCGGTCGACGTCACCACCCCGATCGGCTGCCCCCCGTCGACGAGCGGCAGGTGGTGGACGTGTCGCTCGACCATCGTCAGCAGCAGCTCGACCGCGGCGGTCTCCGCCGGGGCGACGACGGGGTCGGGGGTCATCACCGCCGACACGGGCCCGTGCAGGTCCAGGTCCCGGGCGACAACCCGCCGACGCAGGTCCCGGTCGGTGAGGATCCCGGCCACCCGCTCCCCGTCGAGCACGAGGACGCTGGAGGAGTCCTGCGTCGTCATCACCTCCGCCGCCTCACGGATGGTCGCGCCGATCGGGACGGTGACGACCGGCTCCCGGCGGACGAGGTCACGGCCGGAGGACCGCAGGATCGCCTGGCCGGCGGCGTTCGTCGCGACCGAGGAGGCCGCCATCCGCAACCGGTCCGCGCGCTCGGCGTCGAAGTGGTCGGCGAAGTCCGGGTGCGCCTGCGACAGCTCGTGGAAGATCTCCCTCGGGAGGAGCAGCACGAGGGTGTCCTCGATGGCGACGACGTCGAAGCGCGAGGGGTTGTCCCCGACGAGGGTGGTCGAGCCCGCAGTCGTGCCCTCCCCTCCCCGACTGACGAGGTCGCCGTCGGCGTCGCGGATCTCGATCGCGCCCGAGCGCACGACGAAGAGGTCATTGCTGTCGACGCCCACGGCCATCAGGCTCGACCCCCGGCGGTGGTAACGCACCCCCATCCGCGCCGGCAGGCTGCGCAGGACCCGCTCGGGCAGGGCATCGAAGGGAGCGTGCCCGGCGAGGAAGTCCGTGACCTCCGCCAGTTCGACATCGACCATGGCCTCATCGTGGCACCCCGCGACCCCGAGGGTCAGGGCGCGCCGGCCGCTTCGCCACCGCGACCTCGAAGCGGCCGCCCTCGGGCACCGACTTTCCGGGCGCCAGGCCACCATGCCGGGTCGAGCAGCTTCTCCCAGCCGGTTCTCGCCGCGACCAACGACTACGGCGTCACGATCGACACGGTGGGCTGAGGTAGCGGTCCCGCCGGCTGAAGCGGCTCGCCCTACGACCACTGGCTGTCTCTGCTGGCAGCTAAATTGATCCATTCGGTGCTACACAGACGTACGCCTTTCGCGGAAGACGGGGACGGGATGAATCAAGAGATCCAGTTGATCAATGACGGGGACGGGGTTGCCGTCATAGGGGACTCAGCGGCTGTCGAGCGCTTCCTGGCAGCCGCCGAGCTGCCGTCGACGGACCTTGGCCTCCCGCGACTGGGGAACGCCCTCGCCAAGGGGTCAGGGCTCGCGGTGGTCGGTTCCGAAGTCGCAAAGGGCTCGGGTCGGTGGGTGAAGCTGACCGAGAAGTCAGCCAAGGCCCTTCAGGCATCTCCGGCGATGAAGGGATCCCAGCCTGGCGTCAGTCGGGCTGTCCTGACGAAGAACGGCAGGATCAAGGAGATCCTTGAGTTCTCGACGAGCAACGGGGACATGCTGGCCAATCCTGCGGTGCTTGCCGGAGCCGCAGGCATCATGGCCCAGCTCGCGATGCAACAGACGATGGATGAAATCACCGACTACCTCGCGGTGATCGACAAGAAGGTCGATGACATCCTCAGGGCACAGAAGGATGCGGTTCTTGCGGACATGCTCGGTGTGGACCTCGTGATCAAGGAAGCCATGACTGTCCGGGACGAGGTCGGTCGGGTCTCAGAGGTCACCTGGTCGAAGGTCCAGGCCACTTCGATGACGATTGCACGGACTCAGGCCTACGCCTTGCGGCAGCTCGATGCGTACGCGGAGAAGATGGAACGAGAGACCAAGGTCAGCGATCTGGCCGAGCGCGCCACGGAGGCCGAGGCGAAGATCCAAGAATGGCTCGCCGTCCTGGCCCACTGCTTCCAGCTGCAGGACGCCCTGGGCGTCCTTGAGCTCGAGCGGGTTCTGGACGCGTCCCCGGACGAGTTGGATCACCACCGTCTCGGCCTCCGGAGTGCCCGCGAGAACCGACGGAGCCTCATCTCCGACAGCACCGGACGACTGCTGGAACGCATGAACGCGGCCGGCACCTTGGCCAACGACAAGGTGCTCCTGCATCCGATGACGGCCCGCAGCGTGGTCGATTCGAGCAACATCGTCTCAAGCGCCGTCGTCGACTTCCACGGCATCCTCGGCGTCGCGAACGATCAAGAAGCACTTGAGGCGAAGGCGTGGAAGGCCGCCGCCACGGAGGCCACGGGCAAGGTTGTGTCCAAGGCATCCGACGGCGCCCAAGCCGCCAAGCGAGTTGGGGCCGAAACCGTCGGTCAGGCCACATCGACCCTTGACCGGGCAAGGTCCACGACCACACAGTTCTCGGTCCGGATCGCAGATCGATTCGCGCGTCGGCGTGGAGACACCGACGATGACTGACGCGAGTCACCCGTGGGTGATGCGCCCCCCGACGATGGTCGCCAGGGGGCGCATCGCCCGCAGGTGGGCGGCCTGCTCGGCGGTGCTCCGCAGGCTCGGGGGCGTGGGGTCCTCGTCGAGGAGCACGAGGTCGCCGGGCCCTCCGACCTCGATCGAGGTGATCCCGTCGGTCGAGGCCTCGAGCGCCTCCTGCGGACTGAGGGCCTGCTCCGGCGCCCAGGGTTCCCGCTCGTCGGCGCTGCGGTGGACCGCGGCGGCCATGGCCAGCCACGGGTCGAGCGGGGCGACGGGGGCATCCGACCCGAGACGAAGGGGGACCCCCGCGTCCGTCATCCAGCGCAGGGCGAAGCACCGGTCGAGCCGGTCCGACCAGAGGTCCTCGGTCGAGTCCCGGTCATCGAGCAGATGGGCCGGCTGCACGCTGGCGACCAGGCCGAGCTCGGCCATCTGCGGCAGGACCTCCCGGCGCACGAGCTGGGCGTGCTCGATGCTGCCGCGGGCCCCGGTGGCGGCGAAGGCAGCGACGGCGTCGACGAGGGCGGCATCGCCGATGGCGTGGACGGCTCCGATGAGGCCGTTCGCACGGGCACGGGTCAGCAGCTCGGTCAGTTCCTGCCGGTCGACGTTCTGCTTGCCGCGGGGGTCGCCGAGGGTCGTGTCGGTGAGGAAGGGCTCGCAGCACCATGCCGTGCGTGTGTTGAGGGACCCGTCGCTGATGATCTTGAGCGGGCCCATGGTGACCATGCCGGCCTCGTCGAGGACATCGCCGGTGCGCGCACCGGCCGCGATGACGTCCTCGAGGCCCTCGGGGTAGGTGCAGGTGCGCACACGCAGGCGGTCCAGCCCCGCCCAGGTGCGCCACGGCCACGCGGTGCGCCCCGACTCGAACTCCATGTCGACGATGCCGACGACGCCCTTGGCCGCGGCGTCGCTCATGGCGGCGTCGATGGAGCCGTGGACGAGTCGAGGATCCTCGGACAGGTCGCTCAGGTGCGTGTAGATGGGGAACCAGTCGTCCTCGTCGAGATGACCGGGGTGGTGCGGACGAGCGAGCGCACGGAAGGCAGCGCTGCTCAGCCATCCGGCGTGGCAGTCCCCGGAGATGAGGACGACGGGGTGGTCGCCGGCGGCGGCGTCGAGCTCGGCGGTCGTGGGCAGTCGGTCCCAGTCGGTGACCCGCCAGCCGAAGCCCTGCACCACCGCGCCGGGCTCGAGATCGCTCTCGGCGATGTGCCGGGCGATCCGGGCGGTGACCTCCTCCGGCCCTGCCGTGTCGGAGACGTCGACGCGCCGGGTCATGGCCGCCCACTGGCCGAAGTGCACGTGCGCGTCCCACAGGCCGGGGATGACCAGGGCTCCCCCGGCGTCGTGGTGCTGGGCTCCGGCGCGGTCCAGGTGCGGCCCGATCTCCTCGATCACGCCGTGGCGGATACGCGCGTCGACGGGGTCGGCGCCGGGGCGGAGTCGGACACCCGTGAGGAGGGCGTGCGGATCCTGATCGGTCATGATCGGCACTGTACGGCGCGGACACCCTCGCGGCATTCCCCTTCACGTCGTGGCCGCCGTCGAGGCAGCGCCCGCCCATCTGCCCAACGATGTGGAGGTCCGCATCACCGGGGTCCGCACGACCCCCACGGCCGTCGCCGTCACCCTGGCGATCTGCGATGCGAGCACCCGCGAAGGGAGGAGTCCGTCGCCCTGTCCTGACCGAAGACCTGGATCTGCTCAGTCCCGTGCCTCGTCGTTGGCCTGGCGGTTCGCCGTTCACTGGCCGGCGCGGGGGGTCACGTGATGCGATCGGTGGCGACCGCCATGAGCCGCTCCACCGGACCGCGGCCGACGAGTCGCCACCACATCCAGCAGGCGAGGACGGTCCCGACGAGGATGCCACCGGCCAGCAACGGCCAGTGGTCGGCGCGCGCCTGCCAGTCGACCGTCCGCGTCACGAGCGCGATCAGGGCCACGTGCAGCACGTATGAGGTGAGTGCCAGCGCGCCGACGGCCCGCACGGGCGCCATCGCGGTGACCGCCGACGACGCCCGCGGCCAGCGCGCGAGGAGGACGATCGCCCCGAAGGCACAGCCGGTCAGCGCCAGGTCCAGGAGCGAGTCGGTCAGGTCCCCGGAGACGACCTCGCTGCGTCCGATACCCGTGCCCGTCAGCCACAGGCCGACGACGGCGACACCGGCGAGCACACCGACCACGAGCGAACCGACCGCCACCCGTCGCGACAGGCCCCGGCGGGCGAGCACCACCCCGATGAGGACGAAGGGCAGCAGGCTCACCACGCGGTAGTGCGTGGACAGGACGAACCACTGGAGCACCTGATCGACCCACGCATCGGAGGACACGCGGGCGGGGTCGAGGACGGCCCGCGCAGCGGCATTGACCGCCGGACCTGCGGCGAAGGTGACGACGGCGAGCCCGGTGAGCACGGTCGCGGACAACAGGGTCAGTGGCGCCGCGACGACCAGCGTGGCGCCGAGGGACTGCAGCACGATCGCGACGAAGGTGTGCAACTGCTCGAGCGCGACCCCGATCGCGATCAGGATCACGCCACGGACCAGGTTGCGCAGCACGAAGGTCCTGCCGGCCACCGGCCTGCGCGCCCGGGTGAGCACGACCCCGGCAGAGACCCCCATGACCAGGGCGAAGAGCGGGGAGGCGACGTTGTTGACCACGAGGAGCGCGGCCCTGACCGGGACCGCATCGGTCGGCGCCCACACCCGCACGTGCGCGACCACCATGCAGACGACGGCGATGCCGCGCACGAGGTCCACAGCGGGATCGCGCCCGTTGTCCCACGGCATGGGGCGACCCTGTGCAGTAGTACGCCCACGGCTGGACAGGATCGTCACGAGCGAGGAACCTCCATGTCTGGTGTGGGCGCGACGAGTCTAGGTGTGACCACGCAACCCCGCTCGGGGACGACTCCGGTGGCGCCTGCCCGGACACGAGCGTTCCCTGTCCACGGCGAAGAACGGGCGAGACCCCCCTTCGCCCGGCCGAGCTGCTCGGGGTTACGGGTCGTCGTCGGTCGCCGCGGAGGTCCCCGACCCCGGCTCCGGGGAGCCCGCGCGCAGCATCTCGCGGAGGTCGTCGATCTTCGCCGCGGTGATGACGATCCCGTAGGCGAGCGACGTCCAGCCCACCAGCGCCGCGACCAGGCTCGCGATGAGCAGACCGGTGACGTCCTCACCCGAGGGCGGCCACATCGTCCACGGCAACCACCCGGTGGCGAAGATGCCCAGCGCGGCGAGCGCACCGAGCACGACGGTGCCCGTCACGAGCGGCGCGACGGGGTCCTTGTCCACGAGGCCGCTGAGGTGCGGCTCCTCACGGCGGAGCGGTCGACGCTTCGCAGTCATCGTCGGGTGGCTTCGAGGCTCACTGGCGCTCCCCGGACCTCACCCACCAGGTCGGCGGAGGCCATGGTCAGCCCGCGCTCGGGTGGGTCATGTCGGCCGGCACCACCCAGGCGTCGAAGTCCTCGCCGCTGATGTCCCCGGAGGCGATGGCCGCCTCGCGCAGGCTCGTGCCCTCCTTGTGCGCCTTCTTGGCGATCGCCGCCGCCTTGTCGTAGCCGATGTGCCGGTTGAGTGCCGTCACGACCATGAGGTTGCGCTCGAGGTTGCCCTCGATGGCCTCGGTGACCGGCTCGATGCCGACTGCGCAGTGCTCGTCGAAGGAGACGCACGCGTCGGCGATCAGGCGGATCGACTCCAGCACCGCGTGCGCCATGACCGGCTTGTAGACATTGAGCTGGAAGTTGCCCTGGCTGCCCGCGAAGCCCACCGTCGCGTCGTTGCCGAAGACCCGGGTCGCGACCATCGTCAGCGCCTCGGCCTGGGTCGGGTTGACCTTGCCCGGCATGATCGAGGACCCCGGCTCGTTCTCCGGGATGGCCAGCTCGCCGATGCCGTTGCGCGGGCCGGAGGCGTACCAGCGCACGTCGTTGGCGATCTTCATCAACGCGCCGGCGAGGGTGCGAAGGGAGGCACTCACCTCGACGAGCGCGTCGTGCGCCGAGAGGCTGGCGAAGAGGTTCTCCGCCTGGGTGAAGTCGTACCCGGTCTCCGCGCTGATCTTCGTCGCGGTGAGCGCGCCGAACTCCGGGTGGGCGTTCAGGCCGGTCCCGACCGCGGTGCCCCCGATGGCCAGCTCGCGGGCGCGCTCGTCGGCGTGCCGCACGGCGTCGAGAGCGAAGTCCATCTGGGCGACCCAGCCATCGATGACCTGACCGAGGGTGACCGGGGTGGCGTCCTGCAGGTGGGTGCGACCGACCATGACGACGTCGGCGTACTGCCGGGCCTTGTCGGCCAAGGTGTCGCGCAACTGCGTGACGGAGGGGTAGAGGCGCTCGTTGAGGTCGAGGACGATCGCGATGTGCATCGCCGTGGGGAAGGTGTCGTTGCTCGACTGGCCACGGTTGACGTGGTCGTTGGGGTGGACCGGCGTCTTCGTGCCCATCTGCCCGCCGGCGATCTCGATGCCGCGGTTGGAGATGACCTCGTTGGAGTTCATGTTCGACTGCGTGCCCGAGCCGGTCTGGAAGACCACCAGCGGGAAGTGCTCGTCCAGCTCCCCCCTGATGACCTCGTCCGCGGCCTGCGTCACCAGGTCGGCCACGTCCTGCGGCAGCTCGCCGAGCTCGGCGTTGGCCAGTGCGGTCGACTTCTTCAGCGTGCCGAGTGCGCGGATCATCGAGCGGCCCCACACGAAGGTGTCGCGGCCGATGTCGAAATTGCCCAGCGAGCGCTGCGTCTGTGCGCCCCAGTACTTGTCCGCGGGCACCTCGATGGTGCCCATGCTGTCCTTCTCCGCACGCGTCTGAGTCATGTGGGCCACGCTACTCGGCCGCCCGTGGCATCCGGAGTGAGCCCTACGGCGATGTCCGCACCCGGCATGCGCAATTGCGGGACGCGCGTGCGCGCAACGCCGTCAGGTGCGGCCGGTGAGCATCCGCGTGCCGGTCCCCCGCGCCTCGAGCCCGGCGAGGGCCGACTCCAGGTCCGCCGCCACGACGACGTCCGCCAGGCTCGCCTCGGACAGGAAGCCCGCATCGGCGATCCCTCGCAGGGCGTCCAGCAGCGGCGTCCAGAATCCGTCCGCGTCGAGGAAGCCGACCGGCTTGTCGAGCAGCCCGATCTGGCGCCAGGTCCACACCTCGAAGACCTCCTCGAGCGTGCCCATCCCTCCCGGCAGCGCGAGGAAGGCGCTCGTCAGGTCGGCCATCAGCGCCTTGCGCTCGTGCATGGAGGCCACGACGTGCACCTCGGTGAGGTCCCCCCTTCCCCACTCGCGGTCGACCATGAACTCCGGGATCACGCCGATGACCTCGCCGCCCCGCTCGAGCGCGCCCTGGGCGAGGGCACCCATCAGGCCGCTGCCCCCGCCTCCGTAGACGACCCCGATGCCGCGTCCGGCGAGGTCGGCTCCCACTGCGTGGGCGAGGTCGGTCCACCTGGGGTCCTTGCCGGGGGTGGAACCCGTGAAGCACGTCAGTCGCTTGATCACCGGTGAAGAATAGGCGCATGCAGCGACCCGACCTGACCGTCCTGGCGATCCCGGCCTTCATCGGCGCCATGGGGGCGGAGTACTGGTGGCAGCGGCGTTCCCCCGCCGAGCCCGGGACGATCCGCGCCGGCGACTACGAGCTGAACGACACGATCGCCTCCCTGACGATGGGCGTGGGGAGCCTGCTCGCCCCCGTCGTCGCCGGTCCGGTGGTGCGTCGCCTCGCTCCCGGCAGGACGAAGGGAGGCACCGCGCTCCTCGCGCTCGGCGCGGCCGCCGGGGTGGTCACCACCGTTGCCGACGTCCTGCGGCGACGCCGGGAGCACGGAGGGGAACTGCCGGAGGCGGGGGTCCTCCCTTCGCCCTCCGACCCGATCGTCGTGCGCTCGCGGGTCGACGCGCTCTCCCTGATGACCGCGGGGGCCGCCGTCGCCGCCGTGGGCTCCACGGCCGTCGCCGCCGCCTCCGTCTGGGCACTGGGCACGAGCGCGACGCGGTTGACGCGACTCGCCCCGATCCCGGCGCGCCGGGGGGCGCTGACGTACGTGGCCGCGATCGCCGGCTGGGACTTCATCTACTACTGGAACCATCGCCTCTCCCACGAGTCCCGGTGGCTGTGGGCGGTGCACGTCGTCCACCACAGCAGCGAGCGGTACAACCTGTCGACCGCCCTGCGACAGCCGGTCGCCGAGGCCTTCACGATGGCGCTGCCGTACGGGATGCTCACCCTGGCAGGGATCCCGCCGCGCTACGTCGAGGACGCCCGGGCGATCAACCTGATCTACCAGTTCTGGATCCACACCGAGGCGATCCGCTCGATCGGCCGGCTGGAGACGGTGCTCAACACCCCGAGTCACCACCGTGCCCACCACGGCAGCCAGCGGCAGTACCTCGACATCAACCACGGCTCGATCCTCATCCTCTGGGACAAGCTCTTCGGGACCTTCGAGCCGGAGGACGAGCCGGTGCGCTACGGGCTGACGCGCAACATCCACTCCACCAACCCCGGCGTGATCGCCACCCACGAGTGGCGGGACATCGCCGCGGACGTGGCCAGCGCGTCGACGTGGTCGGACCGCGTCGGGTTCCTGCTGCGCGGGCCGGGGTGGGCCGCCCTGCGGCGGGCACAGCCCGCACCCTCCCCGGAGTCGACCTGCGCGCCGGCGGCGCTGCCCGTCATGGGCTGACCCCGGCCTTCACCGCCGGCCGGTCAGCCGATCGGCTGCGCGAGGATCGCGCGCAGGCGCCGGGCGGTCTCCTCATCGCCGGTGACGGCGGGCTCGAAGGCGCCCGCGCGGTGCCACAGCCACAGGTCGAGTTCCTCGGCGGTACCGCTGATGCGCAGGTCGACCGGGTCAGCGGACCGGCCGATGTACTCGCGAGCAAGCACCTGGACGTCGTCCTCGTCCTCGTCCCGGCCGGTGCGTGGGTCGGTCCCCGTGAAGCGCCCCAGACCGAGGACGATGCGGTGACCGGTGTCGGTGATGTCGACGGCGACGCGGCTGCCGTCGGGTGCGAAGCGACCCCACCCGGGCAGCGCGCCGTACATCACCTCGAGGCACTCGACGACGCCGTCGGCCGCCAGGTGCGGGTCGAGGGGGGTGCGTTCCCCCGCCGCGAGCTCGGCGTCGACGCGGTGGATGAGCGCCTCGTGCGCCTGACGCCGCATCGTGAAGGCGACCGTGTGCAGGACGGTGTCCGATGCCCAGGTCCAGCATCCGTCGGCCGGGTCGGCATTGCGCAACCGCAGCATGAGGTCCTCGTGGGCCCGGTCGAAGAGGGCGAGGATCCCGTGCCGGTCCGCCGGCCGGTCCGGCTGCGGGTACTCCTCGGGCCCCTCCGGTCGATGGGCGACGATCCATCCCCAGAAGTGCTGGACGTCCCCGCCGCCGAGGTGCCACAGCAGGTCGTCGACGTCCCAGCCGGGGCAGCTGGGCACCGGGGTGCCCGCGGGCTGGTCGATCAGGACCTCTCGGAAGCGTCGCGACTCCCGCTCGATCGCCTCGAGGTAGGTGGCCATGGGCAGCCAGTGCTGTTCTGGATGGGTTCGCACGCACCGACACTAGCGGCGCGCGATCGGGTGTCGCCGCGGGAAGGCAGGATGGTCCGGTGACGACCACCGTGTTCTTCCATGCCCATCCCGACGACGAAGGGAGCGCCACCGCCGGGTCGATGATCCTCACCTCCCGCGCCGGCCACCGCGTCGTCCTCGTCTACGCGACCGGCGGCGAGCACGGCACCCTGCCTGCGGACCTGCCCGAGGGGGTGACGCTCGCCGAGCACCGACGCACCGAGGCACTCGCCTCGGCAGCGGTCACCGGGACCGCGCGGGTGGAGTGGCTCGGCTACGCCGACTCCGGGATGGCCGGGTGGGAGGAGAACTCGCACGAGACCTCCTTCCACGCCGCCGACCTCGAGGAGGCGGCCGGTCGACTGGCGACCGTGCTGGACGAGGAGGACGCCGACGTCCTCGTCGGCTACGACTGGCACGGCGGCTACGGGCACCCCGACCACGTCAAGGTCCACCACGTCGCCCACCGCGCCGCGCAGCTGGCCGAGCGGCGACCGCGCCTGCTGGAGTCGACGATGAACCGCGACCTCATGCGCTCCCAGATCGCCCTGGCCACCGAGCTCGGGGTCGAGGCACCGATGGACGCGGACGCTCCGATGGACGACGGCAACCCGATGGGACTGCCCGAGGCCGAGATCCACCACCAGGTGGATGTCAGCGACGTGCTCGACCTCAAGCGCGAGGCCCTGGCCTGCCACGCCTCGCAGGAGGACGTGCAGTGGATGCTCGCCATGCCCCCGCAGGTGTTCGCCGCTGCCTTCGGCGCCGAGCACTACGCGGAACCGGGCCGGCAACCGGGGATGGCCAGCGACCTCCCCTTCGCCTGATCGGCGCGGGCCGACCCACACCCTCCGACTCGACGTCCACGAGGGAGGCTCCTCTCCGTGCCGGGAGACGCGGCGGCCGCCCAGCGAGCGGCTCCTGCAGGTGCCACGATGTCCCCATGATCGACGCGACCGACCGACGTCACCTGGTGCGGGCCGTGGAACTGGCGGAGGAGGCGCTCGACGCCCACGACGAGCCCTTCGGCTCACTGCTGGTCACCTCCGACGGAGCCGTCCGCCTCGAGGACCGCAACCGCGTCTCGGGCGGGGACCACACACAGCATCCCGAGTTCGCCATCGCCCGGTGGGCGGCGCAGCACCTGACCCCGCACGAGCGCTCGGCGGCCACGGTCTACACCTCCGGCGAGCACTGCCCGATGTGCGCGGCTGCCCACGGTTGGGTCGGCCTGGGCCGCATCGTCTTCGCCAGCAGCTCGGCGCAGTTGGCGCAGTGGGCGGGTGAGCTGGGCCTGCCACCCGCACCCGTCGCGACGATCCCGATCACCACGGTCGTGCCCGGTGCCGTCGTCGACGGTCCGGACGACGAGCTCGCCCAGCGGGTCCGCGCGCTGCACGCCCGTCGCACCTGACTCCGGGCTGGGTCGAGGTACCCACGCGCGTCCAAGGGCGCCCGATCACCTCGCCCCAGTGAGACCGAGGGCTCACCCGCGCAGTGCGCGGTCGAGGTCGGCCCGGATGTCCTCGACGCCTTCCAGACCCACGGACAGACGCAGCAGGTCCTCACCGGGCTTGGCGCTCGCCTCGACCGGGCGGTGCGTCAGCGAGGCCGGGTGCTGGATGAGCGTGTCCACCCCACCGAGGGAGACGGCGTGGGTGATCAGCTCGCAGCGGGTGACCAGCTCGGCCGCCGCGTCGGGTCCTCCCCGCGGGCGGAAGGCGATCATGGCGCCCGGACCACGCATCTGGCCCTCCGGCACACTCTGACCGACCAGACCCGGATAGCGGACCTCCTCGACGAGCTCGTGCTGCGCCAGCCAGTCCGCGAGCACCTGTGCGCTCTCCTGCTGGGCACGCACCCGCACCGGCAGCGTCTGCAACCCGCGGTGCAGCTGGTAGGCGGCCATCGGGTGCAGCAGGCCACCGGTGAGTGCCCGTACCTGCCGCAGGCGACGTGCCCATGCGGCGCTGGTCGCGATGACCCCGCCCATGACGTCACCGTGGCCGCCGAGGTACTTCGTGGCCGAGTGCAGGGACAGGGCCGCACCCAGGTCGAGCGGCTGCTGCAGGACCGGGGTGGCGAAGGTGTTGTCGACGAGCACCGGCACCTCCCCGGCCGCCTCGGCGATCGCCCGCACGTCGACGAGGTCGAGCGAGGGGTTCGCCGGGGTCTCGATCACGACGAGGCCGGTGTCCTGCGGCCGGGTCGCGATGGCGGCTGCGACGCCGTCCGCGTCGGTCCAGGTGACCTCGGTCCCGAGCATCCCGGTGGCCAGCAGGTGGTCGCTGCCGCCGTAGAGCGGACGGACGGCCACGACGTGCGGGGTGCCGGCTGAGACGCAGGCGATGAGGGACGCGGTGAAGGCGGCCATGCCGGAGGCGAAGGCGACCGCCTCCTCGGCGTGCTCGAGATCGGCGAGCGCCCGCTCGAAACGGTCGACGTTGGGGTTCCACAGCCGTTGGTAGACCAGTGAGCTCACGCTCTCGTCCTCCGGGCGGCCGCCGGTCGCGAGGGTCTCGTAGGAACCCCCACCGGACCCGAGGTCGGTGACCGGGTAGGTGGAGGAGAGGTCGATCGAGGGCACGTGCACGCCGAGAGCCGCGAGATCCTCGCGTCCACCGTGCACCGCCGTGGTGTCCGGGTGTGTCATGTCTCACATCATGACAATGGTTTGACGTCAGCGACTAATCGGCCCTCACCGCGGCGCCAGCCACCGACCCACTGTGCTCGTCCCCCGTGAGCGAACCGAGCCGGACCGGACGGGCGCCGATCCCGACGACCCGGCCACCGCCCTTCGCCTCCTGCGAGGACACCGCCCGAACGATGTGCTGCAGGCTCGAGTTCGTTGACCGGGCAGCAGCACGTAGTGCGGCTGGGTCAACCAAGTGCTGCCTGCAGCAGTTCGTTCGGGGCATCCCGGGCGGCGAAGGGGGAAAGTGGCTAGGGTGAGCAGCGTCACCATCTGCGGCGAAGGGAGCGGCGGCCATGGCCCCGAAGGATTCGACGTTCCTGGGCTGGCCGGTGCTGCGCCAGCTGGCCTCCGGGGACTTCCTCGGACGCGGTAGCTCAGTCACCTCCCGCAGGACGCGCGAGATCGAGCCGCGGACCTCGACGGCCGATCGCGTCGTGCAGAGCGTGTGCCCCTACTGCGCCGTCGGCTGCGGGCAGCGGGTCTTCGTCAAGGACGAGAAGGTCGTGCAGATCGAGGGCGACCCGGACTCGCCGGTGAGCCGAGGCCGGCTGTGCCCCAAGGGAGCCGCGAGCGAGCAGCTCGTCAACTCCCCCTCCCGCCAGACGCACGTGCTCTACCGCGCCCCCGGCGCGCGGGAGTTCGAGCGGATCGATCGCGACACCGCGCTGGACATGGTCGCCGACCGCTACCTGGCGGCCCGCGCCAACAAGTGGCAGGAGGTCGACGACAAGGGTCGTCGGCTGCGGCGGACGATGGGGATCGCCTCGCTCGGGGGAGCCACCCTCGACAACGAGGAGAACTACCTGATGAAGAAGCTGTTCACGGCTTCGGGGGCGATCCAGATCGAGAACCAGGCGCGTATTTGACACAGTTCCACGGTTCCCAGTCTGGGATCCTCGTTCGGCCGAGGCGGCGCCACGCAGTACCTGCAGGACATGGCCAACTCGGACTGCATCATCATCCAGGGCTCCAACATGGCCGAGTGCCACCCGGTGGGATTCCAGTGGGTGTCCGAGGCCAAGGCGCGGGGGGCCAGGGTCATCCACGTCGACCCCCGCTTCACCCGCACCTCGGCGATCGCCGACACGCACGTCGCGATCCGGGCGGGCACCGACGTCGTGCTGCTGGGTGCCCTGATCAACCACGTCCTGGGCAACGACCTGTACTTCCACGACTACGTGCTCGCCTACACCAATGCCGCCACCCTGGTCAGTGAGGACTTCGTCGACACCGAGGACCTCGACGGCGTCTTCTCCGGGTACGACCCCGAGACCGGCAAGTACGACACGAGCTCGTGGGCGTACCAGTCGGGCAAGGAGGGTGACAGCCACGAGATCGGCGACCCCACCGGTGGGCACGAGCACGGGGAGAACGGCTCCCCCCGGGCGGCGGGTGACCTCCACGGCGCCGCGGGCCCGGCGCTCCAGCACGGCAAGGTCGTGCGGGACGAGACCCTGCAGCACCCGCGCACGGTCTTCCAGGTGCTCAAGCGCCACTACTCGCGCTACACACCCGAGATGGTGGCCGACGTCTGCGGCATCCCCGTGGAGCAATTCCACATCATCGCCGACGCCCTGACCAGCAACTCCGGCCGGGAGCGCACGACGTCCTTCGCCTACGCCCTCGGGTGGACCCAGCACAGTCTTGGCGCGCAGTTCATCCGCACCGCGGCCATCCTCCAGCTGCTGATGGGCAACGTGGGCCGCCCCGGTGGCGGGATCATGGCACTGCGCGGGCACGCGAGCATCCAGGGCTCGACCGACATCCCGACCCTGTTCCACCTCCTGCCCGGCTACCTGCCGATGCCGACCGTCGGCACGCACGACACCTACGAGGACTACCTGTCGAGCATCTACTCCCCGGACCAGAAGGGCTTCTGGACCGAGGCGCCCTCCTACACCGCGAGCCTGCTCAAGGCCTGGTGGGGTGACGCCGCGACGCCGGAGAACGACTTCTGCTACGACTACCTGCCCCGCCTGACCGGGGCCCACGGGACGTACCAGACCGTCATGGACATGCTCGAGGACGAGGTGGAGGGCTACTTCGTCGTCGGGCAGAACCCGGCCGTCGGGTCCGCCCACGGCAAGATGCAGCGGATGGCGATGACGCACCTGAAGTGGGTCGTCGTGCGCGACTTCCAGCTGCTCGAGTCCGCGACGTTCTGGAAGGACTCCCCCGAGATCGCCACCGGGGAGCTGACGACGGAGGAGATCGACACCGAGGTCTTCTTCTTCCCCGCTGCCACCCACGTGGAGAAGTCGGGCACCTTCACCCAGACCCAACGCATGCTGCAGTGGCACCACCGGGCGGTGCAGCCGCCCGGGGACGCGCAGAGCGACCTGGAGTTCTTCCACGACCTCGGGGTGCGCATCCGCGAGCGACTCGCCGGCTCGACCGACGAGCGCGACCGACCGCTGCTCGACCTGACCTGGGACTACCCGAAGGACGAGTCCGGGGAGACCGACGCCGCTGCCGTCCTGCGGGAGATCAACGGCTACCACCTCACCGGCGACAAGGCCGGTGAGCTGCTCGAGAAGTTCGCCGACATGAAGGACGACGGCTCCACCTCCGGTGGCTGCTGGATCTACACCGGCGTCTTCGCCGGCGGGGTCAACAAGTCGGCCAACCGCGTGCCGGGCGCGCAGCAGGACGAGGTGGCCCTCGACTGGGGCTGGGCCTGGCCGATGAACCGCCGGATCCTCTACAACCGCGCATCCGCCGACCCGCAGGGGCGACCGTGGAGCGAGCGGAAGAAGTACGTCTGGTGGGACGAGAGCGAGCAGAAGTGGGTCGGCAAGGACGTCCCGGACTTCCCCGTCGACCGGGACCCGTCCTTGCGACCCGGCCCGGACGCGAGCGGACCGGCGGCACTGGCCGGCGACGACCCCTTCGTCATGCAGGCCGATGGCAAGGGATGGCTCTACGCCCCCAAGGGCATGGTCGACGGACCGCTGCCCACGCACTACGAGGCGCAGGAGTCACCCGTCGCCAACCCGCTCTACACCCAGCAGAGCAACCCGAGCCGGATGACCTACCCGCGCAAGGACAACCTGTGGAGCCCCTCCGGTGAGGAGCCGGGCGCGGACGTCTACCCCTTCGTCTTCACCACCTACCGACTGACCGAGCACCACACCGCGGGCGGCATGAGCCGCTGGCTGCCCTACCTCTCGGAGCTGCAGCCGGAGATGTTCTGCGAGGTCTCCCCGCAGCTGGCCGAGCAGCAGGGCCTGGTCAACGGCGGGTGGGCGACGATCATCTCGGCACGCAGCGCCATCGAGGCACGTGTGCTCGTCACCGAGCGCATGACGCCGTTGGCGATCAAGGGACGCACCGTGCACCAGATCGGCCTGCCCTACCACTGGGGTGTCGGCCGGGACGCGGTCGTCGAGGGTGACGGGGCGAACGACCTGCTCGGGGTCGTCCTCGACCCCAACGTGCAGATCCAGGAGTCGAAGGTCGGATCCTGCGACATCCGACCCGGCCGCCGACCGAGGGGCGAGGAGTTGCTGCGACTCGTCGCCGAGTACCAGTCGCGCTCGGGTACGACGGTTGCCACGGGCAACGAGCATGCCGACGAGGTCTCCCCCGAGATGCGCGAGCGTCGTGCCGCCACCCTGCACCAGGACCCGACCGAAGGAGACCACTGATGGGTTACCTGAGTCGCCAGCTCGCCGGTCGCACGGACCCCGCGAGCGACGCCGGGTGGCAGGACGCGCCCAGCCGCAAGGGCTTCTTCACCGACACCTCGATCTGCATCGGCTGCAAGGCCTGCGAGGTGGCGTGCAAGGAGTGGAACGGCATCCCGCTCGACGGGTTGACGATCTCGGGCAACTCCTACGACAACACCGGTGACCTCGGGGCGAGCACGTGGCGCCACGTCGCCTTCGTCGAGCAGAGCCAGGAGCGGATCGAGGCGGCCCGCGAGTCCGGTCAGCGTCTCGTCGATCTCGGGATGCCGAGCGTCGGAGCTCCTGACCCGGCACCGCAGCCGGAGCCGGCGGTTGCGCAGCCGGCCGGCTACGGCACCCTGCCTGCGCCGATCGAGGGGCACGGGCCCGCGCTGTCGGACATGCTCACCGAGAAGGCGTCCGTCGAGAACGGCGGGAGCGGCGCCTACGGCCTGACGGCGGACGGGGTCCCCATCGTCGGCCCGGTGCCGGAGCTCCGCTGGCTGATGTCCTCGGACGTGTGCAAGCACTGCACCCACGCCGGCTGCCTCGACGTCTGCCCCACCGGCTCCCTCTTCCGCACCGAGCACGGCACCGTCGTGGTGCAGGACGACATCTGCAACGGCTGTGGCTACTGCGTGGGCGCCTGCCCCTTCGGCGTCATCGAGCGGCGCACCGATGCCAGCGTCAGCGTCACGGCGGACGACCACGTGCCCAATGTCGGTGTCGCCCAGAAGTGCACGCTCTGCTACGACCGGCTCACCCACGACCAGACCCCGGCGTGCGCCCAGGCCTGCCCGACGACCTCGATCAAGTTCGGCACGCACGAGGACATGGTGACCAGCGCCCGGGAACGGGTCGTCCAGCTGCACGAGCAGGGGTTCACCGAGGCCCGGCTGTACGGCGCCAACGAGGACGACGGCGTCGGCGGGACCGGATCGGTCTTCCTCCTGCTGGACGAGCCCGAGGTCTACGGGCTCCCGCCGGACCCGATCGTGCCGACGGCGAAGCTGCCCGAGATGTTCCGCGCCGCCGGGGTGGCCGGTCTGGGCCTGCTCGGCGCCGCTGCCCTCGCCTTCGTCGGGAGCAGGTCGTGACGACCTCCCCCTTCGACAACTTCCGCCCCCCGGAGACCGCACGACGGCGTCGGCGCGCCTCCGGTGTCCGCGGCGCCGTCAGCGGTGCGGCCAAGGACGTGGCGAAGGGGGCCCGCCGCAACTGGATGAACCGCGAAGGGGGAGGCCAGCGCGAGGCGCCGGCCGTCCCGGACGCCGAGTTCTCCAGTTACTACGGGCAGCCGGTCGTCAAGCCCGTGCCCTGGGACCACAAGATCTCCGCGTACCTCTTCGTCGGCGGCATCGCGGGCGTGTCCGGGATCATCCAGGCCGGGGCTGCCGCGACGGGCAACGCTGTCCTGCAACGTAACTCGCGCCTGACCGCGATGGCTACCGTCGGCCTCAGCGGGGCCGCGCTCGTGGCCGACCTCGGTCGTCCCGAGCGCTTCCTCAACATGCTGCGCACGGTCAAGCTCACCTCGCCGATGTCGGTCGGCACATGGATCCTGTCGGGGTACGCGGCCTTCACCGGGGTGACCACCGCCACCGAGGTGCTGGGCCTGCTGCCGGCGCGCGGCCCCCTTCGCTCGCTGTCGCGGGTCCTCGCTCCGGTGGCGGCGCCCGCCACCGTCGGCCAGGCCCTGATGGGCGCGCCGTTGGCGGCCTACTCCGCCGTGCTGCTCTCGGACACCGCCCACCCGGTGTGGCACGAGAGCCGGCGACAGCTGCCCTTCGTCTTCGTCGGATCCGCCGCGCTGGCCTCCGGCGGGGTGCAGATGCTGCTCACCCCGCTGGCCCACGCCGGGCCGGCCCGACGGCTCGCGCTGCTCGGTGCGGGGACCGAGCTCGTGGCGATGCACCGGCTCGAGGGACACCTCGCGCAGCTGCGCATCGACGAGCCGATCACCTCGGGCACGGGGGCCGGCACGTTGCGGCTGGCCAGGGCCCTGACCCTCGCCGGTGGCGCCGGAACCCTGCTGTCCGGGCGGAGCCGACTCGCGGCGCTCGCCTCTGGCGCCGCGCTGGCCACCGCCTCCGCACTCACCCGCGTGGGGGTCGTCGAGGCGGGCATCGAGTCCGCGAAGGATCCCCAGTACACGGTCCGCCTGCAGAAGGACCGGCTGGAGGAGCGGCGCAGCCGCGGCGTCGTCGACGACAGCATCGTCACGGTCGGCTAGACCCGCACCGACGCCTCGCATCACCCGAAGCAGTGGGAGGTTCCATGAGCACGGTCGACACCGCACACCAGTCAGGGTCCAGCTCAACGGGAAACCGTTGGATCATCCTCGCCGGTGGTGTCCTCGTCCAGCTGACGATCGGCGCCGTGTACGCGTGGAGCACGATGGGCCGTGCGCTGAACGCCGAGGAATCGGCCTTCGACCTGTCGACGGTGCAGACGGCCATCCCCTTCGAGGTGGCCATCGGCATGCTCTTCCTCGGCACCTTCCTCGGGGGGCGGATCCAGGACCGCAAGGGTCCGCGGGTCGTGGCGCTCTCCGGTGTCGTCATCTACTCGATCGGCATCATCCTCGCCGGCTTCGCGCGGGAGACCTCTGACCTGTGGCTGCTGATCCTCGGCTACGGCGTGCTCGGTGGGTTCGGCCTCGGCCTGGCCTACATCGTGCCGATCGCGATGCTGCAGAAGTGGTTCCCGGACAAGCGCGGCCTGATCACGGGGGTCGCCGTCGGCGGTTTCGGCTTCGGCGCCGTGATCACCTCACCGATGATGAACCGGCTCATCTCCGGGATGGAGGGCTACCAGGCCGAGCCCACCAAGGCCTTCCTCTGGCTCGGCGGCGCCTACCTCGTCTTCGGGCTCATCGGCGCCTCGGTCTTCAAGAACCCGCCGGCGGACTACGTCCCGCCCGGTGTGGCCAAGGCCCACGAGGAGCACGACGCGGAGAAGGAGGAGCGGGCCACGCAGGCCGCCCGCAACTTCACCCAGCAGGAGGCACTGAGCACCCCGCAGTGGTACCTGCTCACCCTCATCCTCACGGTCTCGGTCACGGCAGGCATCTCCCTGATCTCCGTCGCCGCCGACGCGGCGACGGACGTCGCCGGCTTCAGCGTCGCGGCCGCCGCGACCCTCGTCGGGGTCATGGGCCTGTTCAACGGTGCCGGCCGGATCCTGTGGGCTGCGGTCTCGGACAAGATCGGCCGCAGGTCCGCCTTCATCGGCATCCTGGGCTTGCAGGGACTGGCGCTCCTGGCCATCCCGCACATCGGCAACGCGGTGATCTTCTACATCCTCGCCGCGATCATCTACACCTGCTACGGCGGCGCCTTCGGTACCCTCCCGGCCACCGCCGGTGACTTCTTCGGCGTCAAGTACTCCGGCGGCATCTACGGACTGATGCTCATCGGGTGGTCCATCGGTGGGATCATCGGCCCGCTGCTCATCTCCTGGCTGATCGGCGCCGACGGGCGCTACACGCTGGGCTTCACCGTCATGGGCATCATCGCGCTGGTCGGCGTCATCCTCCCGATCATCGCGCGGCCACCGAAACACGCCTGAGCTCTCCCTGCCCCTCGGTCATGCGGTGAGCGCGTGCAGGAGCCAGACGTGGCTGAGGAGGAGCACCGTCATCAGCGGCATGGCGACGACGGCCAGGAGCCGGCCACGCCGGCCATCACTCGGCCCCTCCCCCGGCGCGGTGATCTCACTCGCGTCGTCGCTCAGGTCGTACCAGGTCACCGCCGTGCCGACCACGAGCAGGAGGACACCGGCGACACCCAGCGGCACAGGGGGCACGGTGAAGAGTGGATCCGAGAGCAGGATGACGATCCCGACGAGGACCCCGATGACGAGCGCGGGGAGCAGCAGGGCCAGGCGGGGGTGCTCGACAATCACCCGGAGCGTCTTGGGGACGAAGAGGGCCCCCACCAGCGCCAGGACCGCTGCCAGGCCCATCAGTTCGCCGGTGGTGACGCCGACGGGTCCGCCGGCCAACCCGCCGGCGAAGGCTCCCGCCGTACCGAGCATCCCGAGCAGCCCCAGGACGTTTCCACCGATGGTCGCGGGGCCGACGCTCCCCCCGCGACCGGCCGCCCCGGTGGCCGCAGCGATCTCCCGCGCGTAGACCTTCGCCTCGCCGAAGGCCTGCACCGCGGGCTCGCCCGACTCGGCCACATGGGTCTCGACGGTCATCAACTCGTCCCCGATCTGGTCGCCGGGGACGGAGAGCAGTCGCAGCTCGACGATGAAGTCGTCGCGCCATGCCTTCTCGACACTCGGGGCGATACGGCCCGGATCGGCGAAGATGCTCCGGTTCTGCTTCATGTCAGTTCCTCCCTGCTGCCGACCCGAGCGCACCGTCGGTGAGCCCCCGGGTGGTCGTCGTGAAGGCAGCCCAGCGGGCGGCCTGGTCGTGTGCGTACTCACGGCCGGCTGCCGTGAGCGCGAAGTACTTGCGGCCGGGGCCACCCTCGCCCGGCCGCCACTCGACCTCGACGTGGCCGGCCTCCTCGAGGCGTCCGAGAAGGGGGTAGAGGGTCCCGCCCTTGACCGCCCCCAAGCCCGCCCCGGAGAGTCGTCGGGTGATCGCGTAGCCGTAGCTGGGGCCGTCGAGCAGCACCCGCAGCACACACACGTCGAGCACGCCCCGTAGCCACTCGCTGGGCCAGTCGTGCTCGTTCATGACTAGATGGTAGGCCTAACTAGTCAGCCACGGCAACTAGTGAGCGGGTCAGGCTGCGTTGGGGATGACCACGACACCCTGGGGTGGCCGGGAAACCCGGTCATGACCGCGACATGGCCCGGTCATGACCGGAGTCTCCGGACACTCCAGATCATCCCGGACCGGAGGGCCGACCCGGTCGACCGCGCTCACATCACCTGCACGAGCGCACCGCCGGGCAGCGATCCGGCAGCGACGGTCTCGCCGACGACCGGGGCGCCGGGGACCTCGCCGACGACGAGCAGCCCACCGGAGGTCTGGGCGTCGGCGAGCAGGATGAGCTCCTCCTGCGTGATGCCCTCGGCGGACAGGTGCGGACGCACCCAGTCGAGGTTGCGGCGGGACCCACCGGGGACGTATCCGGCGGCGAGCGCCTCGCGGGCCCCGGTGACGTATGGCACCGCAGCCGCGTCGATCCGCGCGGCCACCCCCGACGCCCGAGCCATCTTGTACAGGTGCCCGAGCAGCCCGAAGCCGGTCACGTCCGTGGCCGCGCGGGCCCCGCCATCGAGCGCCGCTCGGGCGGCCTCCCGGTTGAGGGCGACCATCGAGGCGATGGCCTCCTCGCTGCGCTCCCCCGTCGCCTTGTGCCGGTTGTTGAGCACACCGACGCCCAGCGGCTTGGTCAGGCTGATCGGCAGACCGGCCTCGGCGGCGTCGTTGCGCATCATCCGGCCGGGGTCGGCCGTGCCGGTGACCGCCATGCCGTAGATCGGCTCTGGGGCGTCGATGCTGTGCCCGCCGAGCACGGGGCAGCCGGCCTCGGTGGCCACGTCGAGGCCGCCACGCAGCACCTCGCGCAGGCGGTCGGTCGAGATCAGCTCGCGGGGCCAGGCGACGAGGTTGATCGCCATGATCGGCTCGCCACCCATGGCGTAGATGTCGGAGAGGGCATTGGCCGCCGCGATACGGCCCCAGTCGTAGGGGTCGTCGACGACGGGGGTGAAGAAGTCCGACGTCGACAGCACCGCCTGCCCGTCCCGGATGCGCACGACGCCCGCATCGTCACCGTCGTCGAGCCCGACCAGCACGTCCGCGCCGGGCGGCGCCGGGACCTGCAGACCGGCCACGACCTGCTCGAGCTCCTCCGCGGGGATCTTGCAGGCGCACCCACCACCACGGGCGTACTGGGTGAGGCGAACGGGCTCCATGTCTGGAGGTTAGGCCACGGCATGGCCCGAACGAACCCGGGTACGACGCACGCATGAGCCACCGGGACACCGTCGATCGCCTGCTGCGCGAGCACGGCACCACCTACGCGGACGAGGCCGGGATCCGACTGCGGGACACGCCGGCTCCGCTCTTCCAGCTGCTCTGCCTGACCCAGCTCTTCGCGGCGCCCATCGGCGCCTCCGTCGCCGTGGCCACGATGCGCGAGCTGCTCGGGGCCGGGTGGACCACCCCGCAGCACCTTCTCGACTCGACGTGGCGGGAGCGGGTGGACGCGCTCGGTCGCGGGGGCTATCGCCGGTACGACGAGAGCACGGCGACGTACCTGGCGCAGATGGCCCAGCTGCTGCAGGAGCGGTGGCGCGGCGATCTGCGCCGGCTGCACGAGACGGCCGAGGACGAAGGGAGCCTGCGTTCCCTTCTCGAGGAGTTCCCCCGCGTCGGCCCGACCGGGTCGGGGATCTTCTGCCGTGAGGTCCAGGCGGTCTGGCCCGACCTGCGACCGCAGGTCGACGGCCGGGTGCGCCGGGGAGCCCGAGCGGTCGGCCTGCCCACCGACCCGGAGAACCTCGCCGCGCTCGTCGACGGTGACGACCTGGCCCGGTTGACCGCCGCGCTGGTCCGCGTCGACCTCGACGGCGGGCACGATGCCGTTCGGGCCTGAAGGCGCACGCCCACCAGTGAGGTCCTATGGTTGGCCGTGGAGGCGTCTGGGTTCCTGGTGGTCCCCCCGGTCTTCAACACCGGTGAGGCCGAGCATCTCGGTCTGGCGGGTTCGATTCCCGTCCGTCTCCGCCACACACTGCCCGTGTCACGACGGGTGCGCTCGGGTGACACCCTGTTGTGACACGGGAAGGGCCAGCCCCGACGAAGGGAGCACGAGGTGACCACGATCGACCCTCGTCGGGCGATACCCCGCACGGACGCGCTCCTGGCCGAGCCCCCCTTCGTCGCCGCCGCCGCGACCCTGGGTCGCGCCACGGTGCGCACCGCCGTCAACCGCGCCCAGGACCGCGCCCGGCGTGGGGAGATCCCCCCGGGCGACGTGGCCGCCACGGCCCTCGCCGGCCTCCCGAAGCGCGCCTCGTCCCTCACTGCCGTCCTCAACGCGACCGGCGTCGTCATCCACACCAACATCGGACGAGCACCCTTGTCTCCCAGTGCCGTCGAGGCCGTCGTCGATGCCGCCGGTCACGTGGACGTGGAGATGGACCTGACCTCCGGAGCCCGCGGTCGACGTGGTGCCGGAGCACTCGCCGCCCTGCGGGAGGCGGTGCCCGACGCCGGCGACGCGCTCGTGGTCAACAACGGCGCCGCCGCCCTGGTCCTCGCGACGACCGCGCTGGCCGCCGGCGCGGAGGTCATCGTCTCCCGCGGGGAGATGATCGAGATCGGGGACGGTTTCCGGCTGCCGGACCTCATCACCTCGACCGGCGCCCGACTGCGCGAGGTCGGCACGACCAACCGCACCCACGTGCGCGACTACCTGGAGGCGATCAGCCCCGACACCGGGTGCATCCTCAAGGCCCACCCGAGCAACTTCCGGGTCGACGGCTTCACCACGGCGGTGGGGTACGAGGAACTGCGCGGCGCCGTGCGTCCCGACGGTTCCCCCGTCCCGCTCGTCGCCGACATCGGGTCCGGCCTGCTCGCGCCCGACCCGCTGCTCCCGGACGAGCCGGACGCGAGCACCGCTCTGCGGCACGGGGCGACGATCGTCACCGCCAGCGGTGACAAGCTCCTCGGCGGGCCCCAGGCGGGCCTGGCCCTCGGTGCTGCCGAGATCGTCGAGACCCTGCGCCGCCACCCGCTCGCCCGGGCCCTGCGCATCGACAAGCTGACGATCGCCGCGCTCGAGGCGACCCTGCGGGGGCCGACCCCGCCGGCGACGAGGGCGCTGCACGCGAGCGCCGTCGAGCTGAGACCCAGGACGCAGGCGCTGGCCGCCGCGCTGGGGCGGGGTGTCGTCGCGGTCGAGGGTCGCGTCGGAGGAGGCGGCGCCCCGGGAGTGCCCCTGCCGGGATGGGCCGTCGAGGTGCCCGTCGAGGTCGTCGAGCGCCTGCGGACGCCGCCCGCCGGCACGCCGGCCGTCCTCGCCAGGGTCGACGACGGACGCGGTCTGATCGACCTGCGCTGCATCCCCGCCGACCGCGACGCCGACGTCGGGGCAGCGGTGCGAGCCGCCCTCGGTGATGTGCCCGACGTCCCCGGCGACGGGGCCGGGAGCGGAGAAGGGCTCCCTTCGTGAGGCGGGTGCTGGCCACGGCCGGGCACGTCGACCACGGCAAGTCCACCCTCGTGCGGGCACTCACCGGGCGCGACCCGGACCGGCTCGTCCAGGAGCGCAAGCGCGGCCTGACCATCGAGCTCGGCTACGCGTGGACGACTCTGCCGGGCGGGACCGAGGTGGCCTTCGTCGACGTGCCGGGGCACCAGCGGTTCGTCGGGACGATGCTCTCGGGGCTCGGTCCGGCACCGACGGTGGTCTTCGTCGTCGCCGCGGACCAGGGGTGGCAGGAGCAGAGCAGGGAGCACCTCGCGGCGGTGCAGGCTCTCGGGATCACCGACGGGCTGCTCGTGCTCACCCGGTGCGACCTCGCCGAGGCCGGCCGGCGGGCGCGGGTGCGCTCGCAGGCCTCGCGTCGCCTCGCGGCTGCCGGGCTCGACGTGCCGGCCTACGAGGTCTCGGCCGTGACCGGTGACGGTCTGGACGCGGTGCGCAGCGGACTGGACGCGCTCGTCACCCGGATGCCACCGCCCGACCCCGACGCGCCGGTGCGGTTGTGGGGCGACCGCTCCTTCACGATCTCCGGGGCGGGCACCGTGGTCACCGGCACCCTCGGCGCGGGCACCCTGCACAGCGGTGACCGGCTGACCCTCCTCGACCACGGCACCACCCGCGAGGTGACCGTGCGCGGACTGCACAGCCAGGACAGCGCGCGCGACGAGGTCGGCCCGGTCTCCCGGGTCGCGGTCAACCTGCGCCGCACCGACGACGTCTCCCGCTCGGTCGCGCTGCTGACGCCGGGAGCCTTCCCGCTCGCCCGTGTCGTGGACGTCGCGCTGGTCCCCGTCGACGGGGACGAAGGGGGCTCCCCCGGCGACGGAGGCGCGTCACCCGAGGTGGCGACGCTGCACGTCGGGTCCGCGGACGTGAGCGTCCACGTACGCCCGCTCGGCACGGGCGCTGCACGCCTGACCGCTGACGCGGACCTGCCCTGGCGCGTGGGAGACCGTGCGATCCTGCGTGATCCCGGTAGCCGACGACTGTGGTCGGTGCGGGTGCTGGACGTCGACCCGCTGCCCTTGCACCGTCGCGGGGCCGCCGCCGCCCGGGGTGATGCCCTCGTCACCGCGGCGAGCGACCACTCGCTCGCCGACGTGCGCGTTCGCACGCGCAGCGCTGAGCACTCCGCGCTCCTGGAGCAGCTCGGGACCGGGTCACCCACCGACGCCGTCGCGGTGGGTCGGTGGTGGGTCGACAGCACGGCCCTGTCGACCTGGCGCGAGCGGCTCGTCGACCACATCACCGAGCACCACCGCCGGCAGCCGCTGAGTGCGGGAATCACCGTGGCCGAGGCGGCCCGAGCACTGAGGTTGCCGGTCCACCTGCGCACGCGGGACCACGGCGGCAACCTGCCGCACGAGATCCACCCCCCTGCGGGGGACCTCGTGCGTCACCTGGTCACGATCGCCGGACTGTCGATCACCGACGGTCGCGTCCATGCCCCCCGCGCCGCCGGCCTCGGCGAGGCCGAGGCCGGCATCCGGGCCGTGGAGGAGAAGCTGCGGCAGACCCCCTTCGTCACCCCGGAGCGCCGTGAGCTGGCCGACCTCGGGCTGGGAACCACCCAGCTCGCCGCGGCCGAGCGGTTGGGGCGGATCCTGCGGTTGCCCGACGACGTCGTGCTGCTGCCCGACGGGCCGGCACGCGCGATGCGGGTGCTGGCCGGACTGGAGCAGCCCTTCACGCTCAGCGCCGCACGGCAGGCCCTCGGGACCACCCGGCGCGTCGCGGTACCGCTCATGGAGCACCTCGACTCCCGCGGGTGGACCCGACGGGTCGACGGCAGTCTGCGCGAGGTCGTGCGCTGACCCTGCGACGTGCTGGCGTCGTGTGGCCAGCAGCGCGTGCTGCTAGCCACACGAGGTGCGGCTGGCTCCCCTGCCGGGACGGAGCCGGGTCGCTCAGACGGGGGCCAGCTCGAGCGTCGTGCGCACGGGGACACCGTTGGTGAGGTTGTCCGCGACGGGGCAGTGCGTGGCCACGGCCTCCTCGAGACGGCGGTAGGACGCGTCGCTCTCCGGGCCGGTCAGGGTGACGGCCAGGTCAATGCCCTGGAAGCCGGCGCGGACCCCCTCGCCGGTGCCGAAGAAGCCGTTCAGGTCGATGTCGCCGGTGAGTGCCACATCGACGCCGTCGAGCGTGAGGCCCAACTTCTCCGCCCACACCTGGTAGGTGATGACGGTGCACGAGGCGAGCGCGGCCAGGAGGTGCTCGACCGGGTTGGCGCCCAGGTCGGTCCCGCCGAGCCCGGCCGGCTCGTCGATGGTGAAGGTGTGCTGTCGCGCCGAGAGGGTGACCTCGGTGGCGGTGCCGCGCTTCAGGGCGCCGGTGACCGAGGTGGTCAGGCGGTTCGGGCTGATTGCGGTGTCGTCGATCGTCTGGCTCATGGCATGACTCTTTCGTCCAGGGCTCTGGTGAACCCGCGCTTGACGCGGCCGGTCGGCACGCGTCCAGGTCCTCACCCGGGGCACCCCACCGAGGGTGGAGGGTTGCCGCCCAGCCAGCCGGGGCTTCGCGCTGGGACTCATGACCAAGACATAACCTCACATAGGTGAAGACATAATGTCCAGTTATGTTTCGGTGGGTCCGCCATCCGGACGCGGCACCCGCAGGTCGACGGTGAAGAGCGGGAGGAAGAGCTGCGCGAGCGGACCGATCGCGACCGCGTAGAGCACCGTGCCGATGCCGACGACGCCGCCGAGGAACCAGCCGACGACCACGACGCTGACCTCGATACCGGTGCGCACCACCCGCAGCGAACCACCGGTGACCCGCGCGAGGCCGGTCATCAGGCCGTCACGCGGGCCGGGGCCGAACTGCGAGCCGATGTACATGCCGGTGGCGATGCCGTTGAGGACCACCCCGCCCAGGAGGAGCGCGACCCGCCAGCCGAGATCCTCCGGCGGCTCCAGGACGGACAGCACGATGTCGGCGGAGGGCCCGATGAGCAGGGCATTGCCGATCGTGCCGATGCCCGGCTTCTGGCGCAGCGGGATCCATCCGAGGAGGACCAGCAGGGAGACCCCGATGACGATCGTGCCGAAGCTCAGTGGGACGTGCTTCGAGACTCCGACGTGCAGCACATCCCACGGGATCTGCCCGAGCGTGGCGCGGATGACCATCGCCATCGACGCCCCGTAGAGGAAGAGCCCGACGAGCAGCAGCGGGAGCCGCAGGGCCAGCCGTCCGGCACGCAGCTGCGCGAGCGGGCCGATGTCGGCGAGCTCTTGGCGACGACGGGGTGCACGGGCGGTGCGCGGTGAGGGCTCGGGAGTGGACACGGCCACAGTCTGCGCCATCGGTCGACCGCGCGGCACCTGCGGCCGCACGGAGCATGCTCACCCCACGCGGACGAGAGCGAGGGTGTCGACCTGCCGATGGAGGAGCGCCGCGTAGAGGTGGTCAGCGGGATCGACCGTCCCGACGAAGTGGCCGGCGAGCTCCAGGGAGACGAAACCGACGAGCGCCGCCAGCTCGGCGAGCACGGCGGCCGCGCCGCTGCCGGTGGCGCCACCGACGTCCGCGAGCCCGACCACCTGGCGGACCAACCCTCGATGGGAGAAGGAGGCGACCTCGGCCCCCTTCGCCGCCTGGAGGAAGTGGACTGCCACGGCCTCGGCGGCCGGGACGGTCTCCGCAGGAGCGACGTAGCCCGGGATCGGGGTGCCGTAGACCAGCTGGAACTCGTGCGGGTTGGCGACGGCCCAGCCACGAAAGGCGTGGCCGAGAGCCTTCCAACGCCTGTCGGGTCGTCGCGCCCGCACCTCGCCCAGGGCCGCGGCCAGCCCGTAGTAGCTCTCGACGATCATCGCGGTGAGCAGCGCCTCCCGCGTGGGGAAGTACCGGTAGACGGCCGAGGAGACCATGCCGACCTCGCGCGCGACCGCACGCATGGACAGGCCTCCTCCACCGCGTGATGCGATCTCCGCGCGTGCTGCCGCGAGGATCGCCGCCCTGGTGCGCTCTCGCGACTGCTCCCTGACTCCGCCCATGCACCGATGATGACACAACCGAGAGCACTGCTCTTGCCAGGAGTCGCACCGTCATCCATACTCCACAAATACGAGAGCACCGCTCTCTCACATGAAGGGACGACGACGATGCGACCGACGACCACCCGACACCTCGCCATGCCGGCCGCAGCATCCGGCCTGCTCATGGCCGCCTACCTGTTGCTGCGCCCCTACGGCGACGGTGGTTCGGCGACGACACCGCAGGCTGCCGCGGCCTTCGCCAGCTCGTGGTGGGTCGTCGCCCACCTCGCCGGAGCGCTGTCCCTGGTGCAGCTGGCCCGCGTCGGCCTGCGGATCAACGACCTGCTGTCGACCACCACGACCCGGCTAGCCCGCTGGAGCGGTCTGGCCGGAGCGGTCCTGGTCCTGCCCTACTTCGGTGCAGAGACCTTTGCCCTGCACGCCATCGGCCGACTCGGGCCATCCGATCCACAGGCGCTGTCGCTCGTCGACCAGGTACGCAACCACCCCGCCGCGCTGACCAGCTTCGGGCTCGGGCTGGCGCTGCTCGCGGTGTCCGCCCTGGCCACGGCACTGGCATGGCACGGTGCCGTGCGGGCCGGTCGGTGGACCGGCCCCACCTGGGCCGGGTGGCCCCTCGCGCTGACCGCGGCGCTCGTCCTGCCGCAGTTCTACCTGCCACCGACGGGACGGATGGCCTTCGGCCTGGTCTACGCGGCCGCCGCCCTGCTCCTGGCGGTCAGTGCGTGGCGGGCGCCGACGACCCGGGCTCAGTCACCGACGACCTTCTTTCCTCGCGCGACGACCTGCGCGTCCGGGGCGAAGACGATCGAGGGGTCCTTGCCCTCGTAGTCGAACTGGTTGAGGAAGAAGCGCATCGCGTTGATCCGGCCACGCTTCTTGTCGTTGGACTTGATGACCATCCACGGGGCGCGCTTGGTGTCGGTCCGCTCGAACATCGCCTCCTTGGCCCCGGTGTAGGCGTCCCACTTGTCGAGGCTCTCCAGGTCGATGGGCGAGAGCTTCCACCGACGCACCGGGTCGATCTGCCGGATGGCGAAGCGGGTGCGCTGCTCCTGCTGGGTCACCGAGAACCACAGCTTGGTCACGTGCACCCCGGCCTCGGCGAGCATCCGCTCGACCCTGGGCGCCTGGTCCATGAAGGTCTCGTACTCCTCGTCGGTGCAAAAGCCCATCACCCGCTCCACGCCGGCGCGGTTGTACCAGGACCGGTCGAAGAGGACGATCTCGCCGCTGGTCGGCAGGTGCTGGATGTAGCGCTGGAAGTACCACTGCCCCTCCTCGCGCTCGCTGGGCCTGGTCAGCGCGACCACCCGGGCACCGCGGGGATTGAGGTGCTCGGTGAAGCGCTTGATGGTCCCGCCCTTGCCAGCGGCATCGCGCCCCTCGAAGAGGACGACGAACTTCCTGCCGGTGTCCTGCACCCAGTACTGGAACTTCAGCAGCTCGATCTGCAGCAGGTACTTCTCGACGTCGTAGTCGTTGCGCGTCATCAGCGTCTCGTAGGGATAGTTCTCCCGCCACGTCTCCACGGCCTTGCCGTCCGGCGCGATGAGCTGCGGGTCGTCCCCCTGGTCGTCGCGGACGGTGTAGCCCTCGGCCACCAGCCGGTCGATGTACTCGCGGAGGTTCTGCTGCATGAACGATCAATACCACGCCCGGGTGACGCGCGGGTGTCCGTCGCGCCATCGGGTGGCGCCCTGACGGTCCTGCTTCAATGGCGTCATGGAGCAGCACCGCAGGTACTGGGAGGACACCTACCTCTTCGAGGTCGAGACCGAGGTCATCGAGGTGTGCGAGGAGCCGGCGCCCGGCATCGCCGTGCGCGACGGCATCGTCCACCCGAAGGGGGGTGGTCAGCCCGACGACGTCGCCACCGTGGACTCGCGACCGGTCTCCGTGAGCAAGGACCCCGGGGCCGTCTGGCTGCACCCCGAGGGCACGCTCCCCGCCGTCGGTGACCCGGTACACGTGGCGATCGACCCCGAGGTACGGCGCCGTCATGCGGCACTCCACTCCGCGGGGCACCTCCTCGATGCCTGCGTCCTGCCGCTCGGCTTCGTCAACGTCGGGCTGAGTCACACCCCGGGCCAGGCCTTCCTGCTGTATGACGTGGACGGTGGAACCCTCCCGGACGGGGAGGAGGCCAAGGCGTCGCTGATCGCGGCCGTCCTCGACCGGGCCCTCGAGCTCGTCGCCGCCGACCTGCCCTATGCCGCCGAGGTCGACGCGGACGGAGTACGCAGGGTCACGATCGAGGGTCTGCAGACCGACCCGTGCGGTGGCACCCACGTGCGCACCACGGGGGACCTCACCGACATCGAGATCACTCGCGTGCGCACCAAGAAGGGCCAGCTCAAGTTGAGCTACACGGCCGAGCACGCGTGACCCGGCCCCGACCGGCGCGGCGGCGTCCCCGGGCGTGAGGCCAGCGTTGTCCGCGCGTGCGAAGGTGGATGCATGAGGTGGCCCTTTGACAACACCTACGTCCGCGACCTCGGCTGGCTCGGGGCGCGGGTCGACCCGGTCCCGGTGCGATCTCCCGAGTTGCTCGCGCTCAACGAGGACCTCGCCGTCGAGCTCGGCCTCGACTCCGGCGGCCTCCGCTCGCCGGAGGGGGTGGCGGTCCTCGCGGGCAACGCCCTCGCCGAGGGCTCCGAGCCGATTGCCCAGGCCTACGCCGGGCACCAGTTCGGGCAGCTCACCCCGGTGCTCGGCGACGGCCGCGCGCACCTGCTCGGCGAAGTCGTCGACACCCGCGGCCGACGCCGGGACCTCGCACTCAAGGGGTCGGGACGCACCCCCTTCTCCCGGGCGGGTGACGGACGCGCGGTCACCGGCCCGGTGCTGCGGGAGTACCTCGTCGCGGAGTTCATGCACGCGGTCGGTGTCCCGACGACCCGGGCCCTGGCGGCCGTGGCGACCGGCGAGCGAGTGCAGCGCGAGCGGCCGCTCCCCGGTGCCGTGCTCACCCGGGTCGCCTCCTCGCACCTGCGCATCGGCACCCTCGTGCTCCTCGCCACCCGGGGCAGCCGCGAGCAGCTCGCCGACACCGTCGAGTACGTCCGCGCCCGCCACTACCCCGATCTGGCACAGCACGACCCGATGGCCCTGCTGTCCGCGGTCGTCGAGCGCCAGGCCAGGCTCGTCGCGCGGTGGATGTCCCTGGGCTTCATCCACGGCGTGATGAACACCGACAACATGACCCTCTCGGGCGAGACGATCGACTACGGTCCGTGCGCCTTCCTCGACGCCTACGACCCGGCGACCTTCTTCAGCAGCGTGGACGCCATGGGGCGCTACCGCTACTCCGCGCAGCCGGCGATGGCGATGTGGGGGCTGGCCCGCTTGGCCGAGTGCCTGCTGCCGCTGGCCGAGGGCGAGCCGGATGCGCTCATGACCGAGGCGCAGGAGCGCGTCCAGGCCTTCGCCGGGATCCACGAAGAAGCGTGGTTGGACGCCTTCCGGCCCAAGCTCGGGCTCGTCCGGGTGGGGACCGAGGACCGCGAGCTCGTCGAGGACGTGCTGATGATCGCGAAGGAGGAGACGCTGGACTTCACGAATCTCTTCCGGGACCTGGCCCGGGTGCTGCGCCAGGAGCCGACGCCGACCCTGGACCGCATCGAGGACGTGCCGCGCTGGCAGCAGTGGCGGAAGCGGTGGCTGGACCGCCTCGAGAGCGAAGGAGAGCCGGTCGGGTCCCGCCACGCGCTCATGGACGGGACCAACCCGATCCACATCCCCCGCAACCATCTCGTCGAGGAGGCCCTCGCCGCGGCCCACGCGGGGGACCTCGCCCCCTTCGCGCAGCTCCTGGAGGTGACCGGCTCACCCTTCGTGGAGCAGGAGGGGCGAGAGCGCTACGCCGAGCCCGCCGACTCAGACTTCACCCACGGCTACGTCACCTACTGCGGGACCTGACCCGCCGAGCCACCCCGCGGCCGACCCCGCTCGAAAGGGCCCCCTTCCCACCGCTGGTGGGGCAGGCTGTCCCCATGGGCAGGAGGAGCAGGGCCGGTGGAGCCACACCCGCTGTGCGAGCGCTGGCGGCGGCCGGCGTCGAGTTCACCGAGCACCCCTACGAGCACGACCCGGCGGCGCAGTCCTACGGGCTGGAGGCGGCCGAGGCGATCGGTGTCGCGCCGGAGCGGGTGTACAAGACCCTCCTCGCGCAGACCGACCTGTCCGCGCACCACGGTCTCGTCGTGGGCATCGTCCCGGTAACCGGGCAGCTCGACCTCAAGGCGCTGGCGGCCGCGGTCGGCGCCAAGAGGGCCAGCATGGCCGACCCCGCCCTCGCTGAGAGGACGACCGGCTACGTCGTCGGCGGGATCAGCCCGATCGGACAGAAGCGCACCCTGACCACGGTCGTGGACACCACGGCCGGGCTCCACACCACGGTCTTCGTCAGCGGAGGGCGACGCGGCCTCGACCTGGAGCTGCCCCCTTCGGACCTCGTGGCACTCACCTCGGCCACGGTCGCCGACATCGCCAAGGACTGACCGGCCGCCTCAGCGAAGGGGGGACACCTCGCCCACGCAGGCCACCGGCAGCTCGCCGCCGTAGACGTGCGGGAAGAGTTCGTCGACACCGGCTGCCGGTGGCTCCCAGCGCACGTCGAGGCCGTGGGCCACGAGCGCGGGCTCGTCCAGGGTGAGCAGGAGCAGTGGTTCGGTCACGTCGGTATAGAACCGCTCCCGGACCCCCGCCGTCTGCTCGGGTGAGCTGCAGTGCGTGAAGCCGACATCAGCGATGAGCTGCCCCCGTGTCGAGACCGGGTAGCTGCCCGTCTGCTGCGCGTGCAGCCAATCGGACTCGAGGGCGATGTGCTGGAGTGTCATGGCGCCATCCTGCCGTCTGAGCTGCACCGCTTTCCCAGAGTTTCCCCTGCTTCACCGGAGTCACAAACTCCTGCGAAGCAGGGGATTAACGGGTCACCCGATAATCCTGGGGCCCAGGTGACCTCTCACATCTTGACGCCGATGTACTTCATCTCCAGGAACTCGTCGATCCCGACGAAACCACCCTCGCGGCCGACACCGGACTCCTTGATCCCGCCGAAGGGCGCGGCCGGGTTGGACACGACCCCCATGTTGAGGCCGACCATGCCCGCCTCGAGCGCCCGGCTGACCCGGAAGCCCCGGTCCAAGCCCTGGGTGAAGACGTAGGAGACCAGACCGAAGGGGGTGTCGTTCGCCAGTGCGATCGCCTCCTCCTCGGTGTCGAACTCGCCGATCGCGGCGACCGGACCGAAGATCTCGGTGCTGGCGAGCTCGGCGTCGGCAGGGACCCCGGTGAGGACGGTGGCCGGGTAGAAGTAGCCCTCCCGGTCGGACGGCTCGCCCCCGAGTTGTGCCGTGGCACCGCGCGAGACGGCGTCGCGGACGAGCTCGTCGACCTTGTCGACCGCCCCCTGGTTGACCAGCGGCCCGACGACGACGCCCTCCTCGACTCCTCGTCCCATCCCGAGCGCACCCATCCGCTCGGTGAGCCGACGGGAGAACTCCTCGGCGACCGGACGCTGGACGAGGATCCGGTTGGCGGCCGTGCAGGCCTGGCCGATGTTGCGCATCTTGGCCAGCATCGCCCCCTCGACGGCGGCGTCGAGGTCCGCGTCGTCGAAGACGATGAAGGGGGCATTGCCACCGAGCTCCATCGACGTGCGCATGACCGTCTTCGCGGCGAGCTCGAGCAGGTGCTTGCCGACCGGGGTGGACCCGGTGAAGGAGAGCTTGCGCGAGCGGGGGTCGAGGATCAGCGGAGTCATCACGTCGTCGGTCTTGCTCGTCGTCACGACGTTGACCACGCCCTTGGGCAGGCCGGCCCGCTCGAGGATCTCGACGAGCGCGAGCGTCGACAGCGGCGTCTGCGAGGCCGGCTTGATCACCGAGGTGCATCCGGCCGCGATGGCCGGGCCGATCTTGCGGGTACCCATGGCCATCGGGAAGTTCCACGGCGTGATGAGGATGCACGGACCGACCGGCTCCTTCGACACCAGGAAGCGTGACCCGCCGGCGGGCGCCGTCATGAACCCGCCGTCGATGCGCACGGCCTCCTCGGCGAACCACCGGAAGAACTCGGCTGCGTAGGTGACCTCACCGCGGGCCTCGGCCAGGGGCTTGCCCATCTCGAGGGTCATGATCAGCGCCAGCCGCTCACTCTCCTCGATGAGCAGGTCGTAGGCGCGGGTGAGGATCTCGCTGCGCTCCCGGGGCGCAGACGCGGCCCACCCGGGTTGCGCCTCGACGGCGGCGTCCAGGGCGGCCGAGGCCTCCTGGGGAGTCGCGTCGGCGATCTCGCACAGGACCGTGCCGGTGGACGGGTCGATGACCGGCAGCGTGGCGGCAGTCGGGCGCCACTCCCCCCCGATGAAGAGGCCGGTGGGAACCGACTCGATGGCCTCCCGCTCGCGGTCCTGCGTGATCTGGGTGTCCTGCATCGCCTGGCTCCTTCGTCGTGTCCTTGCCGTTGCCACCATCCTAGAAGTATTGTCAACAATCAGACAACCAATCTGGAGGTTATCGATGACAGCGCTGTCCCCCCTTCTCAAGCAGGCCACCCCCGTGACCGTCGACCACGCACTCGGTTGCGAGGTCTTCGACTCGGACGGTCGTCGCTTCCTCGACTTCACCGCCGGCATCGGCGTCGTGAGCACGGGCCACTGCCACCCGAAGGTCGTCGCCGCCGCGCAGGAGCAGGTCGGCAAGCTCATCCACGGCCAGTACACCACCGTGATGCACAAGCCACTGCTGGAGCTCGTCGAGAAGCTGGACGGGGTCCTGCCCTCGCACCTGAACTCGCTCTTCTTCGCCAACTCCGGCAGCGAGGCGCTGGAGGCATCGCTGCGCCTGAGCCGTCAGGCCACCGGCCGGCCCAACGTCATCGTCTTCCACGGCGGCTTCCACGGCCGCACGGTCGCGACGGCGACGATGACGACGTCGGGCACCCGCTTCTCGGCGGGATTCAGCCCGCTCATGGGCGGGGTGCACGTCGCCCCCTTCCCCACCGCCTACCGCTACGGATGGACCGAGGAGGAGGCGACCCGCTTCGCCCTCCAGGAGCTGGACTTCATCTTCGCGACGCTCACCTCCCCGGAGGAGACCGCCGCCTTCGTGGTCGAGCCGATCCTCGGCGAAGGGGGCTACATCCCGGGCAACACCGCCTTCTTCCAGGGGCTGCGCGAGCGTGCCGACAAGCACGGCATCGTCCTGGTCATGGACGAGGTCCAGGCGGGCTTCGGCCGCACCGGCAGGATGTTCGGCCACCAGCACTTCGACGTGCAGCCGGACGTCATCACCCTCGCCAAGGGCATCGCCTCCGGCTTCCCGATCTCCGGGATCGCCGCGACCGAGGAGCTCATGGCCAAGGCCTGGGCCGGCTCGCAGGGCGGCACCTACGGCGCCAACGCCGTGGCCTGCGCCGCCGCCGTCGCCACCCTCGGGGTCATCGAGGAGGAGGGGCTGGTCGCCAACGCCGCCGAGCGCGGCCACCAGCTGCTCGACGGGGCGAAGTCCGCAGCAGTCGACGGCGTCGGCGACGTGCGCGGCCTCGGGCTGCTCGTCGGCAGCGAGTTCACCACCGCCGACGGCCAGCCGGACGCCGAGCGCGCCAAGGCGGCTCAGCAGCTCGCGGCGACCAAGGGCCTGCTCCTGCTCACCTGCGGCGCGTACATGAACACCGTGCGGATGATCCCGCCGCTCGTGGTCACGGCCGAGCAGGTCGACGAGGCCCTGGGCATCTGGTCCGAGGTCCTGGCGGAGGTCTGAGATGGCAGCCCGGTACGTCACGATCACGCTCGAGTCGCGGGGGGTGACCGCCCGGGCGCGCCTGCTCGATGACGAGGCGCCGCTGACCTGCGAGGCGGTGTGGCAGGCGCTGCCGACGGGCAGCGACGCCTTCCACGCCAAGTACGCGCGCAACGAGGTCTACACGCTCGTCCCACGGATCACGGCGGCGCCACACCGGGAGAACCCGACGATCACCCCGATCCCGGGGGACGTGTGCCTCTTCGACTTCGAGCCGTGGGAGATCGGCAACCCCGCCTACGGGTACGACCCGGGGTCGACGGCGCACGCGGAGCAGGGCGCGACCGACCTGGCGATCTTCTACGGCCGCAACAACCTGCTCATCAACGGCGACCTCGGTTGGGTACCCGGGTCGGTCTTCGCCACGATCGAGGAGGGCCTGCCCGAGATGGCCGAGGCCTGCAACGACCTGTGGCGCAACGGCTTCGCCGGGGAACGGCTGACCTTCGCGCGGGCCTGAGCACAGCGAAGGGGGTGACCCGCCGGTGATCGGCGGGTCACCCCCTTCGCCATGCCGTGGGCCGGGCGGTGGCGAAGACCGGCAACGCCGGACGACGGGCAGCTCGGCCCCGGTACCCCGCGATGGCCGGGAAACCTCGCGACGGCCGCGCCACAACCCGGTCATGGCTCGCCGGCCCGGCCACGACGGGACGTCCCGGTCCACCACACGCTGATCGGCCCCGCTGCTCGTGCAGTGGGGCCGATCGGCGTGGAGAGGACCGGCGTGCTGTCAGGTGGTCAGCAGCCACTCCACGAAGCGCGCGACGGCCAGGACGAGGTCGTCGGAGTGGCGCGGCCCGATGATCTGCAGCCCGACCGGCAACCCCGCAGAGGTGGTGCCGACGGGGATGCTGATCGCCGGCTGCTGGGTCATGTTGAAGGGGTAGGTGAAGGGGGTCCAGTCCGCCCAGTGGGTCATCCCGCTCCCCGGCGGCACGTCGTGGCCGGCCTCGAAGGCCGGGATCGGCATCGTCGGCGTGATGAGCACGTTGTGCTCCTCGTGGAAGGCTCCCATCGTGATGCCGAGCGCTGCGGCCACGGCACGCGCCTCGAAGACATCGACGGCGCTCGCCGCCTCGCCCACGTCCCACGCCTGTCCCAGGCCGGGGTCGATGGTCTCGCGAACGCCGGGCATGGTCCGCAGCAGGGTTGCCGCACTGGCGCCCCACAGGAGCTTGAAGGGCTCGAGCGGGTCCTCGAAGCCGGGGTCGACAGCCGTGACGGGCATCCCCGCTGCATCGATCCTCGCGACGACCTCGTCGCAGATCCGCCCGACCTCCTCGTCGACCGACACGTACCCGAGCGTCTTGGAGTAGGCCACCGGGAGCCCGGTGACCTCGCGGTTGAACTCCCCCCGGAAGGTCAGCCGCGGTGGGGCGAGCGCGGTCGGGTCGCGATGGTCGGGCAGCGAGATGATGTCCATCAGCAGCGCCGCGTCCTCGACGGTGCGCGTCATCGGGCCGGCGTGCGCCAGCGGCCCGAAGGGGCTCGCCGGGTACATCGGGACCCGGCCGTGGGTTGGTTTGAAACCGACGATCCCGCAGAACGAGGCCGGGATGCGCACGCTGCCACCGGCGTCGGTGCCCACGCAAACCGGCCCCATCCCCGCGGCGATCGCCGCCGAGGCTCCTCCCGAGGAGCCCCCGGCGGTCGTCCGGGGGTCGACGGGGTTGCGGGTGACCCCCGTCAGCGGCGAGTCGGTGACGCCCTTCCACGCCAGCTCCGGTGTCGTGTTCTTCCCGACGAAGACCATCCCGTCGGCGCGCAGCCGTGCGGTGACGGGGGCATCGACCTCCCACGGCTGGTCGGGGTCGATCGCCTTGGAACCACGCAGCGTCGGCCAGCCCTTGGTGAGGAAGATGTCCTTGATCGAGGTCGGCACACCGTCCAGCAGTCCCTGGGGCGTCCCGGCCTGCCAGCGCGCCTCGGAGGCACGCGCCTGCTCCAAGGCGCTCTCCCGGTCGACGAGGCAGAAGGCGTTGATCTCGCCGTCGGCCTCCTCGATGCGGTCGACGACCGCATTGGTCGCCTCGACGGGCGAGAGCTCCTTCGCGCCGTAGGCGGCGACGAGCTCGACGGCGGTCATCTCGGTTGGGTTCATCTCTCAGCTCCCGGTGGTCGGAACGTAGCCCAGCGACGTGTCGACGACGTTGTCCAGCGAACGACCCTCGACCCAGCGCACGAAGTTCTCGGCGAAGAGATCGACCAGTGCGTCACGCCAGCCGACGAAGTCGCCGGAGTTGTGTGGGGTGATCATGACGTTCGGCAGGGTCCACAGCGGGTGGTCCCCCGGCAGCGGCTCCGGGTCGACCACGTCGAGGGCGGCGCCGGCGATCTGCTCGGAGCGGAGGGCGTCGACCAGGTCACCGGTCCGCACCAGCTCGCCACGGCCGACGTTGACGAAGCGGGCGTGCGGCTGCATGGCGGCGAAGGCGTGCGCGTCGAACATCCCTGCGGTCTGGTCGGTCAACGGCGCGATCGCGACCACCCAGTCCGCCTGGCCGAGCGCCTCGTGGAGGTCCTCGGTGGCGCTGACGTCGCCGAAGTCCGGGTCGCCGGTCCGCTCCCTTCGCCCGGATCCCGACACCTCGAGGCCGGCGGCACGCAGGAGGCGCGCGACGGCCCGGCCGATCGGCCCGGTCCCGACGACGAGCGCGCGCGTCCCCGCGACCCGCTCCGACTCGCGGTGCTGCCAGGTGGCCTCGTCCTGCAGTCGCAGCGAGCGAGGCAGGTCCTTGGCGAAGGAGAGGACCTGGCCCAGGACGTACTCGGCGATCGCGTCGTCGAAGACGCCGCGGGAGTTGGTGATGACGACGTCGCTCTCGCGCACCTCGGGCGTCATCAGCGGGTCCACCCCGGCTGCCGCGATGTGCACCCACTGCAGCGACCCGGCCGCGTGCCAGGCCTCGGCGAGCGCCGTGCTGAGGAAGTCGTAGGCGAAGACGACATCGGCGCCGTCCATCGCCTCGGCGAGCCCCGGGGCCTGCGTGAAGCGGACATCTGCCCGCTCGGTCACCGGCGCGAGGGCGTCCACGGACGGGCGATTCTCGTTGTGGAGGACCACGACGACGGGCGTTGTCGACATGTTGACAACCTAGGAGCCCGCTCCCTAGATTGTCAACAATCCGGCAATCTCGCTGCCCGATGAGAGAGGGGCCCTGCGTGGAGCTGACAGACGTCGAGTTCGAGGGGCCGTTGGCCCAACGCGGGATCGGCATCATCGCGCCCTTCGACCTCGCCCTGGAGCGGGAGCTGTGGCGCTGGGCGCCGCTCGAGGTCAGCTTCCACCTGGCGCGGACCCCCTTCGAACCCGTCTCGGTCAGCCTCGAGCAGGCCGAGCTCGTCTCCGGCAAGGAGCACCTGCAGAAGGCCACCCGCGACGTCCTCGGCGTCGACCCCGAGGTCGTGGCCTACCTGTGCACCTCGGGCAGCTTCATCCACGGACCGGAGTACGAGGCCTCGCTGCGCCAGGCGATCCTCGACGCCGGCGCCCCCATGGCGGTCACCACCTCCGGCGCCCTCATCGAGGCCGTCGAGAGGCTGGGCCCACGACGGATGTCGGTGGTCACCCCCTACGACCAGGAGCTGACCGACCGACTCGGCTCCTTTCTCGCCGCGCTGGACGTCGAGGTGATCCACTCGCACTACCTCGGCCTCGGCGGCGGCATCTGGCGGGTCAACTACCGCACCGTCGTCGAGCAGATCCTCGCCGCCGACGACCCCCAGGCGGACGCCATCTTCGTCTCCTGCACCAACCTGCCGACCTACGACATCATCACGCCACTCGAGCGCGAGCTCGGCAAACCCGTGCTCACCGCCAACCAGCTCACCGTCTGGGCCTGCCTCGGGCGGATGGGGCTGCCGATGGTCGGGCCCGGGAAGTGGTTGCGCGACGTCTTCCAGGAGGAGCCATGAGCCACACGATCGGCATGATCTATCCCGACCACGCGGCCGAGGACGAGTACCCGTGGGCCGCCGAGCTGCTGGGGGTCGACCTCCCTGTGGCGCACATCTACGGCACCGACCTGCACGCGGTCCCCCAGCTGCTCGACCTGGGCAGTCCGGAGCGGCTCGCCGGGGGCGCCGAGGAGCTGTCCAGACACCACCCCGACGCGGTCGTGTGGGCCTGCACATCCGGCAGCTTCGTCTACGGCCCGAAGGGGGTCGAGAGCCAGATCGCGGCCCTCACCCATGCCGCCGGTGTGCCGGCGTCGAGCACGAGCGCGGCCTTCGTCGCGGCACTGGCCCACCTCGGGGTGTCGAGGGTCGCCGTCGCCGCCAGCTACCCGCAGGAGGTCGCCTCCCTCTTCGTCGACTACCTCGACGCGAACGGCACCCGGGTGGTGGCCCTGTCGAGCGCGGGAATCGACACGGCGGCCGAGGTCGGCACCCTCACCCCCGAGCAGGTCGTCGAGCTCGCCGCGGCCAACGACCACCCCGACGCGCAGGCCCTGCTCGTGCCGGACACCGCGATGCACACCCTTGCGGTCATACCGGAGCTGGAGACCCGGCTCGGCAAGCCGGTGCTCACCGCCAACCAGGTGACGATCTGGCAGGGACTGCGGCTGGTCGGAGCGACCCCCTCGGCCCCGCAGCTCGGCGCCCTCTTCCGGACGGAGGCAGGCTCATGACACTCGAGGACCTCAAGCCTGTCCGACGGCGCTCCACGGTCGAGCACATCGCCGGCGAGCTCCGTGCGGCGATCATGTCCGGTTCGCTCGAGCCGGGTGACCAGCTCGGTGAGGCCGACCTCGCCGAGCGCTTCTCCGTCTCGCGGGGCCCCCTGCGTGAGGCGATGCAACGGCTGGTGTCCGAGGGGGTGCTGGAGGCGATCGCCAACCGTGGCGTCTTCGTCGCCGAGCTGACCCTCGACGACGTCCGCGACGTCTACCGCACCCGCTCGGTCATCGAGCGCGGCGCGATCGAGGTCGTCCTCCGGCAGCGCCGTCGTGAGCAGCTGCACCGGGCCGTCCAGCCGAGCATCGCTCGGATGCGCCGCGCCGCCACCCGCGCAGACGGGCCCGGGGTGTCGGACGCCGACCAGGCCTTCCACGAGGCGCTCGTCGAGTGCTCGCACAGCCCCCGGCTCATCCGTGCGATGCGCACGCTGCTCGTCGAGACCCGCCTGTGCCTGGGTGAGCTGCGCACCACGTACCCCGACCTGGACACCCAGGTCCACGAGCACGAGGCCCTCGCCCGCGCCTTCCTCGACGACTCTCCCGCCGCGGTGAAGGCCGCGCTGCTCGCGCACCTCGACGACGCCGTCGACCGGCTCGTCACGAAGCGCACCGAGCCGGTCGACTGACCTCGTCGCCAGCGGGGGAGGTCAGGACAGGGGACTTGCCACCTGCGTGGGGTCCGACGACAGCGGCAGCACCATGGCGACCTCGTCGACGTCCTTCTCGCTGGCGCCATCGGGAACTCGCACCGGTCGGCGCTTCGCCGTCGGACGGAAGCCGAACCTGCTCGCGAAGCCGATCGCTGCGGCGTTGTCCGAGACAACCCAGAAGTAGAGGAGTCGCAGACCGTCCTCGGCGGCGTGGTCGCGGGCAGTCGACACCAGACGCCGGGCCACGTGCTGGCCCCGAACCGTCGGCGCGGTCCACAGGCCGAACACCTCGCCGGTGCCGGGATCGGCATCGTGCAGCCCCACGCTCGCGGTGCCCACCGGCTCGCCACCGCGCTCGGCGACGATGCGGTGGGCCCGGCGCATCCGTGCCCGCCAGAAGCTCTCGTCCTGGGCGGCCTCGTCCTCGACCCGGGCCACGAACGCACTCGGCGCCTCCCGCAGCGCCGCCAACCGGACGTCGCGGTAATCACTCCACGCGTCCTCGTCGAGAACGCGAATGCCCACATCAACCATGCTCCACACTCTCACAACGCTCGTCGGGGCCCGGCGGCCGACGCCGGAGGGGAGCCACGGACCGCATGGCTCCCCCCCTTCCCTGCCCGAGGCGTCGTGGCCCCGCGTCAGGGGACGGTGATCTCGGCCCCGGCGAGTCCGGCGTGGTTTGTCGATGCGATGACCCGACCGGTGTCGCGTGGCGAGACACCCATCCCCCGCCACTCGGCGAGCATGACGGCCACCTTGGAGCGCATCTCCGTCTTCAGCCGGGCGAAGGAGTCGTCCGGGTGGTCACCGACCTGCCCCTGGAGCAGCCACCAGGCCCATGCGGCCGCACCGGCGTTGGCGACGAAGTCGGGGATGACCGGGACACCGTTGCCGATGAGCATCGCCTCGGCCTCGTAGGTGGTCGCCGCGTTGGCCGCCTCGACGACGACCTTCGCGGTGATCTCGGAGGCGTTCTCCTCGCGGATCGCGTACGAGATCGCCGCGGGGACGAAGATGTCGGCCCGGGCCGAGAGGACCGCCTCGCGCGGCAGCTGCTCGACGCCCTCGGGGATCCGCGCGCGGTCGATCTCGCCGTACTCGTCACGCAGCTCGAGCAGCGTCGGCACGTCCAGCCCCTCGGGGTCGGACAGGGTGCCGGCGGCGTCCGCGAGCGCCACGACCTTCACCCCTGCCTCGTGCAGGTAGAAGGCCGCGGCCCCGCCCATGGTGCCCACGCCCTGGATGGCGACGCTCGTCGTGCCGATCTCCCAGCCCAGGGAGTCGACGACACCGAGGCACGCCTCGGCGACACCGTAGCCACCGATGACCTCACCGAGCTGCAGGTCGTCGTCGGTTCGGGCGTCCATGCCGGCACGCACGCGCTGCAGGGTCTTGCTCGGTCGGGGCGAGCGCTCGATGGCTGCGTGGTAGGACTGACCGAGCCCGAGCCTGGCGAAGACCTCGTCGATGCGGGACTGCGCCACACCGAGGTCCTCCGCGGTGACCCAGTGGCCGTCGAGCCACGGCAGCATCGCCGAGCAGAAGCGCTCGAGCACACCCACCGCTTCCGGGTCCCTGGGGTCGAAGTCGATGCCTCCCTTCGCCCCACCGACGGGCAGACCGAAGACGGCCGTCTTGGTGGCCATCCCCCGGGCGAGGTCACCGACCTCGGAGATCGTGCACCCCGGCCGCATGCGGGTACCCCCGGTGGCGAGACCACCGACGAGGGTGTGCACGACGAGGTAGCCGCGGGCACCGGTGACCGGGTCGGTCCACGACACCTCGTGCGCCGGCGGGCCGTCGAGGAGGTCCGACCCGGGAGCGGTCTCGGTGGTCCACTCGATCTGCGGATCGTGCTGGCCGACGTACTGCTGCGTTTGCTTCGTCGAGTCCCAGTGCGGACTGTGCATGATCGTCACGTCAACCACCTCTTTCTGCAGGTTCCTGTCCTCTCAGCGTGGGCCCGGCCGCAGCGGGGCGTCCAGCGCGTGAACCTGCACGATCATGTGCACTTCCCCTTAAACATGGGAATCACCCCTACATTGGGTCAATGGAGTTGTCCTTGCGTCGGTTGCAGATGCTGCGCGAACTTCATCGCCGCGGCACGGTCACTGCTGCGGCGGCAGCACTCCACTACAGCCCGTCAGGGGTCTCCCAGCAGCTCGCCCAGCTCGAGCGGGAGGTCGGCGTCACCCTCGTCGAGCGCTTCGGCAGACGGGTCCAGCTGACCGACCTCGGGCTGGTGCTCCTCGAGCACGCCGAGGAGATCCTCGGCGCGGTCGAGCGCGCGACGACGGCCCTCGAGCAGGCCCAGGAGGGCGTCACCGCCAGGCTGACGGTCGGGGTGTGGGCCTCGGTGGCCGCCGGCCTGCTGCCCCGCTCCCTGACCACGCTGGCGGCCAACCACCCGGGGATCGAGGTGCACACGACCGAGCTGGTCCCCGAGCAGAGCGCCGCCGCGGTTCTGGAGGGGAAGTTCGACGCCGCCTTCGTCATCGACTACTCGGACCACGAGATGGACTGGGACCCGAGCCTGACCCGGACCGTGGTCGCCGTGGAGCGGCTGCACGCAGCCGTCCCCGCGGAGACGCTGCTCGGCGACACCGTCTCCCTGCTCCAGCTGGCGGACCACCCGTGGATCCTGTCCGGTCCGCGCTCGCACTTCGGTCGGGCGGTGCGCATCGCCTGCCACAAGCAGGGTTTCGCGCCGCGGATCGCGCACACGGTCGAGGAGCAGCCGACGGCGCTGGCCCTGGCGGCCGCCGGTCTCGGGGTCACCCTCGTCTCGGACCTCGCGCTGGCCATGAAGCCGGAGGGAGTGGACATCGTCGCCCTGGACAAGCCGGTGATGCGCACGATCTCGCTCGCCCACCGCGCGTCCTCGGCACCGCGACGCTCGATCGACCTCTTCATCGACGCGGTGCGCACCACGGCGGCCGAGCAGGGACTCGGGGCCAGCACCTCGCTACCGCTGGCCGCGAGCGACTGATCAGCCGGGCGGTCCCGTGCGCGGTCGACCGAGGACGATGGCGATACCGGCGAGGACCTGCCACACGAGGACCGAGTAGACGGCGATCCGCTCGACGAGACCGAAGCCACCGATCCCCAGCACACCGCAGACGCTGCCGGTCAGGGAGAGCAGACCCAAGGCCGCCGTGATCAGCGACATCCGCCGGTGGCTCCCGGACAGCGACACCGCCAACGCCAGCAGGAGCAGGCTCCCGCCGAGGATGGTCAGGACGGCGCCGACTCCGTGCACGTCCGCGCGAGCCGAGGGCATCCCGGTCGGGAAGAGCCCGACGATCACCGTGCCCAGGCCGTAGGCGATGACGAGGCCGAGCACGCTCCGCCGTGCCCGCCGGGGGACGAAGGGGGCCAGGACCAGCCCCGCGATGAGGACCCGCAGGCCGGTGGCCACGAAGGTCGCGTTCATCACCGCGTGCTTGGTCGCGGCGAAGGGATCGCCTCCCGCGGACCGCGTCTCCGGGACGCCGAGCTCGCTGATCGCGTCGACCGTCCAGCGGTAGGGGCGCCCCTCCCAGCCGGTGGCCGCCCAGGCCTCCCCGACGAAGTACAGACCGGCGAGCAGCAGGAGGACACCGCCGAGGCGGTACCGGGTCGTCCCGTGCCGTCGATCGGGGTCGGTGGGGGTGTGCGGGTCAGCGACGCGGCCGGGTCCGGGGCTCACGCGGGGAGATGGTCGTCGAACCACCGGATGACGTCGGCCATGACCTCGTCGCGGTTGGTCTCGTTGAGGATCTCGTGACGGGCCCCGGGGTAGAGCGTCACCGTCACGTCGCGCACTCCCGCCGCGACGAAGGCGTCGGCGACCTCCCGCACGCCCTGACCCCCCTTGCCACCCACCGGGTCACGGTCGCCGGAGACGAAGTACACCGGCAGGTCGACGGGCACCAGCTGCGCCTTCTTCGGCAGGCTGTTGATCCCGCCGAGCATGTCCGCGAAGAAACCGGCCGTGAAGACCTCACCGCAGCGCGGGTCGGCGACGTACTTCGCCACCTCGTCGGCGTCCCGGGAGAGCCAGTCGAACTTCGTCGTCGTCGGACGGAAACCGAGGTTGAACTGCCCGAAGGTCAGCGTGTTCATCAACGGTGAGGTGGCTCGTCGGCCGCGCACCCGGGACTCGAGGGTGGCGACGGCCTGCCCCACCGTGCCGAGCAGCCCCTGGTCGCCGCCGGTGCCGCTGAGGACCGCACCGTCGAGGTGCTGCCCGTAGCGGGTGATGTGGTCGCGCCCGAGGAAGGAGCCCATCGAGTGCCCGAAGAAGAAGAACGGCAACCCGGGGTGCTGAACGCGCGCGGCCGCGCCGACGGCGTGGATGTCCTCGACGGCAGCGTCCCAGCCGTGCTCGTCGGCGTAGACACCACGGTCCTCCGGTCGTCTCGCGGTCTCCCCGTGGCCACGGTGGTCGTGGGTCCAGACCGCGTACCCGGCATCGGTGAGCGCCTGCGCGAAGCGCTCGTAGCGGCCGGAGTGCTCGGCCATGCCGTGGGCCAGCTGCACGACCCCCTTCGCCTCGCCGTCGGGGAGCCAGGTCCGCACGAAGAGGGGAGAACCATCGTGGGGGGAGGCGATGGTCGTGGTGTCGGGGCGCATGAGGACAGGGTAACGACGGCGGCCGCTCAGGAGACCTTCAGACGCCGATGTCATACTCTCCCCGCCTCTCCACCGCCCCCGACCCGAGGGACCCATGAGCAAGAAGACGAAGCCGACGTCCGCCCGCGATGCCCGGCTCGCCCAGGCACGTCAGGAGCAGCAGGCCAAGGAGCGTCGCCGGACCTTCCTCCTCGTCGGAGTCACCGCCGTGATCATCGTCGCGATCGTCGCCATGGTCGGCTACGCGATCGTCAGCGAGGCCGACGAGCGGGAAGCAGCCGGCAACCTCGAGGCGGTCAAGGAGTACGAGTACCAGGGCGGCAACCACGTCCAGGGCGAGATCGACTACGCGGAGTCGCCACCCGTCGGCGGCGAGCACAACCCGATCTGGCTCAACTGCGGGGTCTACGACGAGCCGGTGCCGAGCCAGCACGCCGTCCACTCCCTCGAGCACGGCGCCGTCTGGGTCACCTACGACCCCGACCTGCCGGCGAGCGAGGTCGAGACGCTCGAGGCGACCCTCCCCGACACCTACACCCTGCTCTCCCCCTACGAGGGCGAGATGCCCTCGAAGATCGTCGCCAGCGCCTGGGGCCACCAGCTGGCGCTGGACTCGGCGGACGACCCCCGGCTCAAGGGATTCATCAAGGAGTACCGCGAGGGGCCCCAGACCCCGGAACCGGGAGCGGCGTGCACCGGCGGTGTTGACGCGTCCGGGACCGTCTCCCAGTGACGCCGAAGGCCATCGTCGCGGTCGTCGTCGCGCTCGCCCTCGGGCTCGTCGGAGGCCTCGCGCTGAGTGGCGTCGGCGGCGAGGAGATGCCGGCCGACGACAGCGTCGCGGCCGGTTTCGCCCGGGACATGAAGACCCACCACGACCAGGCCGTCGAGATGTCGTGGATCGTGCGCGACCGCACCGAGGACGACCTCGTGCGCTCGCTCGCCTACGACATCGCCCGCACCCAGGAGAACCAGTCCGGGCGGATGGCCGGCTGGCTCGCGGTCTGGGGCCTGAGCCCGACCGGGTCCGAAGAGAAGATGGCGTGGATGCAGGGGTTGGGGCACGACCACGAGGACGACCCGGACGCCCAGCTGACCGATGACGGCACGATGCCGGGGATGGCCTCGCCCGAGGAGCTGGAGCGGCTGACGTCGCTCCGCGGCGAGGAGGCCGAGGTCTTCTTCCTGCAGCTGATGATCCGTCATCACCAGGCCGGCGTGCCCATGGCGCAGGTGGCCCTCGACTACTCGCAGAACGAGCCCGTCGAGACCCTGGCACAGTCGATCATCACCTCCCAGACCGCCGAGGTGGAGACGATGACGCAGATGCTCGCCGAGCGTGGCGCGGAGCCGCTCGACTGACGCACGATGGGTCCATGACCTTCGGCATCGAGACGATCAGGGACGCGGCGCGGCGCCTCGAGGGACGGGTGCGCACCACCCCCCTGCTCTCCGTGCCGATGCTCGATGAGCTCACCGGCGCACGGGTGCTCGTCAAGGCCGAGTCGCTCCAGCTGACCGGTTCGTTCAAGATCCGCGGCGCGCTGAACACCCTGCTGTCGCTCACGGACGCCGAGCGGGAGGCCGGGGTGCTCGCCTTCTCCACCGGCAACCACGGTCAGGCGGTCGCGGCGTCGGCGCGGATGACGGGCGCCCGCGCGAGCGTCGTCATGCCGCAGGACGCCCCCCGGATCAAGGTCGAGGGGGTGCGCTGGTGGGGCGGCGAGGTCGTCTTCTACGACCCGGCGACGCAGGACCGCGAGGAGGTCGGGCGCGGCCTCGTCGAGGAGCGCGGGACGACCCTGGTGCACCCCTACGACGACGTCCGCGTGATGTCCGGTCAGGGGACGGTCGGTCTGGAGATCGTCGACCAGCTGCACGAAGGGGGCCACTCCCCCGACGCGATCGTCCTCCCCTGCAGCGGTGGCGGGTTGTCGTCGGGGACGATCGAGGCGGTGCGCTCGACGTACCTGGGGGTCACCCCCTTCGTCGTGGAGCGGGACGGCTACCCGAAGATGGCGCGCTCGCTGGCCTCCGGCCGGGTGGAGACGGTGCCGGCGGTGCCGGTCTTCCTCGACGCGATCGGCTCGCCGACGGTCGGGCAGCACACCCTGACAGCCCTGTCCCGGCACCCGGTGACGCCGCTGACGGTCACCGACGACGACGCCCGGGTGGCCATGCGTGCGGCCTTCCGCACGCTCAAGCTGGTCCTCGAGCCGGGAGGGTCAGCGGCGCTCGCAGCGGTCATCGCGCAGCGGGAGCGCTTCGCCGGGCAGAGCGTGGTCGTCGTGGCCAGCGGGGGCAATGTCGACGCCTCGGTCTTCGCCGAGGTGCTCGCCGGCTGAGCCGTCCTCCGTGGCACCTCCGCGCACACTCAGCGCAGAGTGGCGGCCAGCTGCTCACCGTCGAGGTCTCGGTCCGCGTAGACCAGGCGCACGGCGTCCGGATCGGGGTTGCAGAAGTCCTGCCCCCGCTGCTGCAGAGTCAGGCCGAGCTTCTCGGCGACACGCCGGGAGGCGACGTTGTGCTCGAGCAGGTAGGCGACGACGGGCGCCTCCGGGCGGACGGCGACGGCTGCCTCGAGCCCCGCCCGTGCGGCCTCGGTGGCCAGGCCACGCCCGTGGGTCTCGGCAGCGAAGCGGTACCCGAGGTTCCACCACCCGGCCGGTCGCAACGAGCACCCCGCGTGACCGAGGACGGCGTCGTCGTCGGGCGCCCGGACGATCCACTGCCCCAGGCCGTCCCGGTCCCAGGCATCGATCCACCCCTCGAGCATGGACCGGGTCCGCTGCGCGTTGGTGTGGCGCATCACGGGGAAGTGCGTCCAGACCCTCGGGTCGCTGTAGATCTCGTGGAGCGCGCCGAGGTCGTCGATGGTCGGAGCATCCAGGCGGAGTCGCTCGGTGCGGTGGTGACGACGGTCGGTCATGCGCTGATCCTGTCAGGCGCCGCGGACGATGTCGGGACGGCCACGCTCCTGTGGACGGGTGAGCCCACGCTGTCACCGGGCACGGATACGGTCTGACCGTGGCACTTCACCTCCACCGCGCGCAGCGGACCGACCTCCTCGCCGAGGACCTCGGCGAGCTGCTGTCGACCCCGCTGCCCGACCCCTTCGCCGAAGAGGTCGTGGTCGTGCCCGAGCAGGGCATCGAGCGGTGGCTGGCCCAGCGACTCTCGCACCGTCTGGGCACGGGCGAGCGGGGTGGTGACGGAGTATGCGCCGGCGTCCGCTTCATGCGACCCCGCTCCCTGGTCACGATGCTCACCGGCCGCGACGAGGACGACCCGTGGCTGCCGCAGCACCTCGTGTGGCCCCTGCTGGAGGTCATCGATGCCGCGATCGGCGAGCCCTGGTGCGCGGCCCTGGGCCGGCACCTCGGCCACGGCTCGGGCGATGCGGACCTCTTCGAGGTGCGGGCCGGTCGTCGCTACTCGGTCGCGCTGCGTCTCGCACGCCTCTTCCACCGCTACGGGCAGAGCCGTCCGACGATGCTCACCGACTGGAGCGAGGGCCGCGACACCGGCGGCGGCACCCGCGTCCTCGACGACGACCTGACCTGGCAGCCGGAGCTGTGGCGGCGCCTCGTGACGCGCATCGACGCGCCACCGCCGGACGTGCGGCACCGCGAGACGGTGGCACGGTTGCAGGCCCTGGGCGAAGGGGGCACCGCCACGGCTCCCGCAGACGGCCGTGACGCGCCGGACCTGCGGCTGCTTCCGCACCGGCTCTCCCTCTTCGGGCACACGCGGCTCGCGGTCACCGAGGTCGAGCTGCTCGAGGCGCTCGGGCTCTCCCGTGACGTGCACCTGTGGCTGCCGCAGCCCTCGCCCGTGCTGTGGGAGCGGCTCGCCGACTCCGGCGCGACCGGGGTGGTGCCGCGGTCGCAGGACCGCACGAGCGACCTGGTCCACCACCCGCTGCTCGCCTCGCTCGGCCGCGACTCCCGCGAGCTCGGGCGGGTCCTCGGTGACCGGGCCGAGGACGCCACCGCCCCGGCGACGGCCCCGACCTTCCCGCAGACCGTCCTGGGCTGGCTGCAGTCGGACCTGCGCGAGGACCACGTCCCCGATGCCGCCGAGCAGGCGACCCGCGCCGTCCCCGACGCCGATCGGTCGATCCAGGTCCACGCCTGCCACGGTCCCGCCCGCCAGGTCGAGGTGTTGCGCGAGGTGCTCGTCGGCCTCCTCGAGGACGACCCGAGCCTCGAGCCGCGGGACGTGCTCGTCATGTGCCCGGACGTCGAGACCTACGCGCCACTCATCGGGGCGGCCTTCGGCCTGGGCGACCACGGCACCGATGCCGAGGGCGTCGACACGCACCCCGCGCACCGGTTGCGGGTGCGTCTGGCCGACCGTTCGCTCCGGGCGACCAACCCGCTGCTCGATGTCGCCGACCGGATCGTCGCCCTGGCGGGTGGACGGCTCACCGCGAGTGAGGTGCTCGACCTGGCCGCGACGGATCCGGTGCGTCGCCGCTTCGCGCTCGGCGACGACGACCTGGAGACGTTCACCGGGTGGGTCGGCGACTCCGGCATCCGGTGGGGCTATGACCAGGTGCACCGCGCCCCGTTCCGCATGGAGGTCGAGCACCAGGGGACCTGGCGATTCGGACTCGACCGGCTCCTCCTCGGGGTTGCCGTCTCCGCCGACGGTCCCCTCCAGGTGGGTGAGGTCATGCCCCTCGACGACGTCGGCAGCGGCTCCGTCGACCTCGTCGGCCGCGTCACCGAGTTGCTCGAGCGGATCGGCTCCGGCCTGGACGCGCTGGAGGGCGCCGGCACGGCCGGCGAGTGGATGAGCGCGTTGACCGAGGTCGTGCTGTCCCTGACCGACGTACCGCTGCGCGAGCGCTGGCAGGTCGGGGACCTGCAGCGCACCCTCACCCGCGCCGCCCGGCACGCCGACGACAGCGTGCCGCTGCGGCTGGCGGACGTGCGTGTCCTGCTCGCCGACCAGCTGGCCGGACGTCCGAGCCGGGCGAGCTTCCGCACCGGCGGGTTGACCGTCTGCACGATGACCCCGATGCGCTCGGTGCCCCACCGCGTCGTGTGCCTGCTCGGCATGGACGACGACTCCTTCCCGCGCCAGCAGACGGTCGACGGCGACGACGTCCTGGCCCGGGTGCCGCTCACCGGCGAGCGCGACGCGCGCAGCGAGGATCGGCAGCTGCTGCTCGACGCCGTCCTGGCCGCCCGCGAGCGACTCGTCATCGCCTACACCGGTTCCGACGAGCACACCGGCGAGCACTGCCCGCCGGCGGTGCCGCTCGGCGAGCTCATCGACGCCGCCCGAGAGACGACGAGCGCGCCGCTCGAGGTGGTCCAGCACCCGCTGCAGCCCTTCGACACCCGCAACCTCGCTCCGGGTGCGTTGGTCGGTGCCGCGGCCACGTCGGGCAGTTCAGCGGCGCCCGCCACGCCCTTCACCTTCGACCGCTCCGCCCTGGCTGCCGCCCGCGCGAGCCTCGGCGAGCGCACCGAGCCGGGCCGGCTCCTCACGAGGCCGTTGCCCGGCCGGGCCGTCGAGGACATCGCGCTGGTCGACCTCATCGCCTTCTTCGAGAACCCCGCGCGGGGATTCCTGCGGGACCGGCTGCACGTCGGGGTCTCGCGAGAGGCCGAGGAGGTCAGTGACCGGCTGCCGATCGACCTCGACGGCCTGCAGAAGTGGGCCATCGGCGACCGTGCCCTGCGCGCCCGGTTGGCCGGCGACGACGCGCGCGAGATCTACCGGGCCGAGCTGCTGCGCGGGGAGCTGCCGCCGGCCGGACTCGGCGCCATCACCCTCGAGGAGATCGGCCGGCAGGTCGAGCAGCTGATGGCCCAGGTGGCCAGCGGCCCAGCCGAGCCGACCCGGTCGGTCGATCTCGAGGTCGGCCTGCTCGGCGACCGCCGGCTCACCGGAACCATCGACGGGGTCCGTGGGCTGCACCTGGTCGACGTCACCTACTCCCGCCTCGGCCCCAAGCAGGAGATCGGCTCGTGGATCCGGCTGCTCGCCCTGACCGCCGTCGGTGGCGACGCCGAGCCGTGGCAGGCATCGGCGCTGGGCAAGGGTGCGCGGGGGTCCGTCGCCCGCACCACCCGCGGACCGTTGCCGCGCGAGGCCGCCCGCTCTCACCTGTCCGCCCTCATCGACCTCTACGCGCTCGGCCTCAGCGCGCCCCTGCCCCTGCCGGTCAAGACGGCCCACGCCTGGGCCCGGGTCGTCGAGCGCAACCCGACGATGACCCGGGTCGCGACCACCAAGGGCCGGAGCGAGTGGGAGCCGACCCGGATGCGCAACGGCGGCGTCATCCCCGGCGAGCAGGACGACGCGTGGTGGCAGCTCGTCCACGGGAGCGAGGCTCCCTTCGCCGTCCTGCTGGACGACGTCGCCGGACCCGACACCAACCTCGCCGCCCTCGCGCCGACGGTGTGGGGTCCGGCCCTGACCAACATCACGGGGAGCGCATGAGCACACTGACCCCCTTCGACGTGACCGCGGACCTGCCGACCGGCACGGTCCTGCTCGAGGCGAGCGCCGGCACCGGCAAGACGTGGACGATCGGCGCCCTCGTCGCCCGCTACATCGCCGACGGCACGCCGCTGGAGGAGATGCTCGTCATCACCTTCGGGCGCGCGGCCTCCCGGGAGATGCGCGAACGCGTCCGCGAGCACCTGCGCGACGTCCACCGACACCTGGCCGACCCCACCCTGACCAGCGGCGACGAGGTCGTCGGGCTGCTGCGGGACGGCTCTCCCGAGGAGGTCGCGCTGCGGGAGCGTCGCCTGCGCGACGCACTGACCCACTTCGACGCGGCGACGATCGCGACCACCCACCAGTTCTGCCAACTCGTGCTGCGCGGGCTCGGCGTGGCCGGCGACTCCGACCCGCACTCCCGACTCGTCGAGGACCTGTCCGACCTGCGCGACGAGGTCGTCGACGACCTGTACGTGCGCGGCTTCGCCGGTGGGGGCACGCCTGCCTTCACCCGGGCGCGCGCCGGCGAGATCGCCCGGGCCGTCACCGAGAACCCGCACGCCACCCTCGACCCGCACTCGCTCGACGACGGGTCCGCAGATGCGCGGATGCTGGCCTTCGCCCACCTCGTGCGCACGGAGATGGCCCGGCGCAAGCGCCGCCTCGGCGTGCTCGGCTACGACGACCTGCTCTCCCACCTGGCGACCGCTCTCGAGGCCGAGGACTCCCCCGCCCGCGAGCGGATGCGCCAGCGCTGGAAGGTCGTGCTCGTCGACGAGTTCCAGGACACCGACCCGGTGCAGTGGCAGGTGCTCGACCGGGCCTTCACCGGGCACAGCACACTCGTGCTCATCGGCGATCCGAAACAGGCGATCTACGGTTTCCGCGGCGGTGATGTCGACACCTACCTCACCGCCTCCGCCACGGCAGCAACCAGGCACACGCTCGGCGTCAACCACCGCTCCGACGGACCGCTCGTACGCAGCCTCGGGGTGCTGCTCGGTGGCTCCCGGCTCGGCGACCCCGAGATCGTCGTCCACCCGGTGAGCGCGGCGAAGGGGGGCTCACGCCTGGGCACGATCGACGGCACCGCCCCGGAGGGGATGCTCGCCCCGGTCCGACTGCGGACCATCACGACCGAGCGGGTCCTGCCTCCCGGGGACAGGTCCGTCGCCATCTCGGTGGTGCGTCCCCTCGTCGCCGCCGACTGCGCCGCCGAGATCACCCGACTGCTGGCACGGGGTACGACCTTCGAGGGACGGCCGCTGCGCGCGGGGGACGTCGCCGTCCTCGCGCACACCCGCAACCAGCTCGACCACGTGCGCCAAGCGCTCACGGCCGTCGGGCTGCGCTCGGTGATCGTCTCCAGCGACAGCATCTACTCCTCCCCCGCCGCCGCGGCCTGGCTGACCCTGCTCGAGGCGATGGAGCTGAGCCACCGCCCCGAGCGGGTGCGCGCGGCGGCGCTGACCCCCTTCGTCGGCGCCTCTGCCGCCCAGCTCGACGAGCGTGGCGAGGACCTCACCGAGGAGGTCGCCCACCGGATGCGGACGTGGGCGGGCCTGCTCGGACGTCGCGGTGTCGCCGCGGTGCTCGCGGCAGCCAGCGCCGACGGGCTCGATGCGCGGGTGCTCTCCCGGACCGACGGCGAGCGCCTGCTGACCGACCTGCGCCACGTCGGCGAGACGCTCCACCAGCGGGTCGTCACCGAGAGCGACGGTCTGGCCTCGCTCACCGCGTGGCTGCGCGAGCGGATCGGCGCCGCCCGCAAGGAGGAGCGCGCCCGCCGCCTGGACAGCGACGCGGACGCCGTGCACCTCGCGACGATCCACTCGAGCAAGGGGCTGCAGTACCCGATCGTCATGCTGCCCTTCGTCGCCGATCGGTGGTTGCCGACCCCGGACGTGCTGCACTTCCACCGCGAGGACCGCACCCGCTGCCTCGACATCGGGATCCACTCCGACGAGGGGCGGGCCGACCGGCTCGCGCGGGCCGCCACCGAGGAGAGCGGGGAGTCGCTGCGGCTGTTGTACGTCGCGATGACGCGCGCGCAGAGCCAGGTGGTGACGTGGTGGTTCCCGTCGGCGAAGAACACCGGCCCCTCCCCCCTGCATCGCGTGCTGCTCGGACGGCGCGAGGGCCAGGGCGAGGTCCCCGCCAACCACCCCGTCCCCGGCGACGAGACCCTGATGAGCCAGCTCCAGGAGTGGGAGCGGCGCGGGGCGCTGCGCGTCGAGCTCGTCGACCAGCCCACCCCGATGACCGTCCCGGCGACCGCGCCGATGACGGACCTGTCCGTGCGCTCCTTCACCCGCAGCGTCGACACGCAGTGGCGCCGCACGTCGTACACGGCGCTCACCCGCCCGCTGGACGAGGCACCCCGCCCGGCCGAGGAGCTCGTCGTCAGCGAGCCGGACGTCACCGACCGTCAGGACGACGAAGGGAGTACCCCGCTCGCCGGCGCACGTGGAGCCACGTTCGCCCCCTCCGCGGGGGGCGAGGGGGGCGACGTGCCGGCCCCCCTCGCAGACGACCAGAGCATCTTCGACGCCTCGGCTTCCTCCCCCGACGAGGGGGACGGCCGTCACCTCCCCTCACCCATGGCCGACCTGCCCGTCGGGGCCGGCTTCGGCTCCCTCGTGCACGCGGTGCTGGAGGAGGCGGACGTCTCGGCGCCGGACCTGCTCGCGGAGCTGCGGGAGCACATCGAGGACCAAGTCATCCACTGGCCGGTGCCCGACCTCGACCGTGATGCCCTCGCCGAGGCACTCGTCGAGGTGGTCGACACCCCGCTCGGTCCGCTCGCGCCAGGCACGTCCCTGCGCGACATCGGCCGTGGCGACCGGCTGTGCGAGATGGACTTCGAGCTGCCGCTCGGGGGCGGCGACGCCGCGAGCGATGCCGCCGACCAGGCACTGCTCGGCGACCTCGCCGCGCTCATGCGCGAGTACCTGCCCGAGGGCGACCCCGTGCTGCCCTTCGCCGAGGTGCTCGACGACCCGCTGCTCGGGGACCAGGCCCTGCGCGGGTACCTCACCGGCTCCGTCGACATCGTTCTGCGCGTCGGCGGACGCCACCTCGTCGTCGACTACAAGACGAACTGGCTCGGCCCCGTCGACGCCCCCCTGACCACCGGGCACTACGCCCCGGACGCCCTGCGCGAGGCGATGAACCACTCGTCCTACCCGCTCCAGGCGATCCTCTACGGGGTGGTGCTGCACCGCTTCCTGCGCTGGCGCCAGCCCGACTACGACCCCGGGGAGCACTTCGGCGGGGTGCTCTACCTGTACCTGCGCGGCATGGCCGGTGCGCAGACGCCCATCGTCGACGGCCACCCCACGGGCATCTTCTCCTGGCAGCCGCCGATCGCCCTGATCGAGGCCCTCTCCGATCTGCTCGACGGGCGTCGGCCCGTCACGACGGACGGACGGCGACCCGTGACGCAGGAGGCACGATGACCACGATCGAGGCCGACCGGTACGACCGGCGACTGGCCCTCGGCGCCACGGGCGATCTCGCCACCCTCAACTCCGCCGGAGTCGTCGAGGCCGCCGACGTGCACGTCGCCACCCGCTTGGCGCAGCTCGTCGACGAGGCGGACCCGCTCGTGCGCGTGACGCTCGCGCTCGTCGTGCGGGCTGCCCGCGAGGGGTCGACGAGCCTCGACCCGGAGCATGCCCGCGAGCTGCTCACCGAGTCCGGGGGCGCGTGCGAGGACGCGGTCACCGCGTCTGACCCCGCCGCCTCCATCGATCTGCCACCGACCGAGGAATGGCTGCAGCGGGTCAGCAGCAGTGCCCTCGCGAGGACAGGAGTGCTGTGCGTCGAGCACGCCCTCGTCTACCTCGACCGCTACCACCGCGAAGAGGTGCAGGTCGCCGAGGACCTCGCCCGCCGCGCCGCCACCCCCGCGCCGACGGTGGACGAGGCGATCCTCGGGGCCGGACTGGAGAGGGTCTTCCCCTCAGCTACCTGGACCGAGCAGCGGGAGGCCGTGCGCACGGCAGCCACTCGCCTGACCACGGTGCTCGTGGGTGGCCCCGGCACCGGCAAGACGTCGACCGTCGCCGGGCTGCTCACCCTGCTGCTCGAGCAGGCCGAGGGCACCGACCGCCGACCACGCATCGCCCTCGCCGCACCGACCGGCAAGGCCGCGGCCCGGCTCCGCGAGTCGGTCATCGAGTCCCTCGCGCGGCTCTCCCCCGGGGACCGGACGCGTCTGGGTACGGACATCGAGGCCGTGACCGTCCACCGCTTGCTCGGGTGGCGCCCCGACAGCGGCAACCGCTTCCGACGTGGCCGCGGCAACCCCCTGCCGCACGACATCGTCGTCGTCGACGAGGCGTCGATGCTCTCGCTGACGCTGACCGCCCGGCTGCTCGAGGCGTTGCGTCCCCACGCACGCCTGGTGCTCGTCGGCGACCCCGACCAGCTGGCGTCCGTCGAGGCGGGCGCGGTGCTCGCGGACCTCGTCGCGGGCTACGGCGAAGGCGGTGCCCGCACCTGCGGGGAGGAGGGGCCCACGCCCCGCACGGTCACTGCGACGCACATCCCGAGGAGGGACGACAGCCCGATCGCACGACTGGAGACATCGCACCGCTTCGGCGCGGAGATCGGTTCGCTCGCGGAGGCAGTACGGGTTGGCGACCCCGACACGGCCCTGTCGATCCTCGACGCCGCGACACCGGGCGGTCCCGTGCACCACGTCCCGGTCGACGACGTCCTCGAGGCCGACGAGGCGCTGCGACCCCGGCTGCTAGAGCACGCCCTGCGGATGCGTCGTCGCGCGCTCGACGGGGAGCACGCGGCGGCCCTGCACGAGCTCGGCGCGCACCGGTTGCTCTGCGCACACCGCGACGGCCCGTGGGGGGTCGGCCCGTGGAACCAGCGCGTCGAGCGCTGGCTCGGCGAGGCGACCGACTACCACGGTCGTCAGCAGGTGGGAAGGCCACTGCTCGTGACCGCGAACGACCGCGGCCTGGGTCTTTTCAACGGCGACACCGGTGTGCTGTCGCTGCGCCAGGACGGACGCGTGGTGGGGGTCTTCGGTGAGCCGAACGCGCCGCAGGTGCATGCCGCGACATCGCTCGCGGACGTCGACACCGCGTACGCGATGACGATCCACAAGAGCCAGGGCAGCCAAGCGACGTCGGTGACCGTGCTCCTGCCCGACGCCGACTCACGGTTGCTCACCCGCGAGTTGCTCTACACCGCGATCACCCGAGCGCAGAGGTCGGTGGTGCTCGTCGGCTCGCGGGAGGCGATCCGTGCCGCGATCACTCGTCGGACCCAGCGCGCGACGGGCCTGCGCCACCGCGTCTGACCTCCTGCCCGCACGGGTCGATGTACCACCGCGCCTGCCGCCCCACCCGGCTGCACCGGCCCGCTGGACACGTCGGCCGGGCAGGCCTCAGGCGGGAGCGGGCTCCGCGTGCAGGACGCGGAAGCGCTCGAGGACGACGGGCATGTCCCGTGCGAAACCCTTGTCGTGGCTCGCGTGCTCGGTGAAGAAGTCCTCGTGCACCCGACGCCAGTGCGCGAGGGACCGGTCGCCCTCCCCCTCGGCGCGGGCGTGCTCCTCGTCGACCTCGTCGAAGGGCACCGTGCGCACCTCCGTCGTGACGACCAGGGCCCGCGGCGTCCCTGCGCTGTCGACGACGATGCCCAGCGTGCCGACGTCGGGCAGGTCCTCGCTCTCCGCCTCGTAGTCCCACAGGGCCGACGACGTCGCAGTCTTGGTCCCCTCGAGCACGAGACCGACCAGCTCATCGGCCTGCTCGGGCGTCGCGCCGAACGCCCACGCCGGAGGTCTCAGTGCCGCGATGATGCTCTCGCCCATGTACGACCTCACGGTCGCCAGATCGGCGTGCTGCTGCGCGCGCTCCCAGAAGGCCTCGATGTCATCCATGCACCCATCCTGCCCTGCCGGCACCCCGTGATTCGCGGGCAGGGCGTCCCCCGTCGCGGGGCAGTCAGCGCAGGACGGTGCGCTGGTAGGTCCGGATCGACAGCGGCACGAAGACCACGAGGATCAGCAGCACCCACGCGAGGGTGTAGATCTCCGCGTGCTGCAACGCCCACGTGTACTCGGCCGCGTCCCGAGCAGCCTGCCCACTCATCCCCTGGGCCGCGAGGGCATCGAGGTTGCCGAAGTTGTCCCGGGCAGCGTGCGCCAGGGTCGAGACGGGATTCCAGCCGGCGAAGGTCCGCAGCACCGACGGCAGGTTCTCGGACGGGACGAAGGTGTTGGCGATGAAGGTCAGCGGGAAGATGACGATGAACGAAGCATTGCCGACCACCTCGGGGGTGCGGACCTTGAGCCCGACGAAGGCCATGATCCAACTGATCGCGTAGGCGAAGAGGAGCAGCAGCACGAACCCGACGACGATCTCGACGATCCCTGCGTGGATCCGCCAACCGATGACAAGCCCCGTCACCGCCATGACCACGAGCGAGATGGTGTTGTTGACCACGTCCGAGAGGGTCCGACCGATGAGGACCGCACCCGGGTGCATCGGGAGCGTGCGAAAGCGATCGATGACCCCCTTCTGCATGTCCTCCGCCATCCCGAATCCGGTGTAGGTGCCGCCGAAGACGACGGTCTGCGCGAAGATGCCGGCCATCATGAACTCGCGATATCCCTCGGCGTTGCTGCCGACGAGGGACCCGAAGACGAAGCCGAAGAGCAGCACGAACATGATCGGCTGCAGCGTGGTGAAGACGATCAGGTCGGGCACCCGCTTGATCTTGATCAGGTTGCGCCGCACGATCGTCCAGGAGTCGCTGACGAGGTGGTTCATGCGCTCTCCTCCTGGATGGCGTCCTCGTCATCGGCCCGGTGACCGGTGAGGGAGAGGAAGGCGTCGTCGAGGGTGGGGCGGCGGATGCCGATGTCCTGGACGGTGATGCCCTCGCCGCCCAGCCGACCCACCGCGTCGACGAGTGCGCTCGTCCCGGTGTCGATGGGGATGATGATCGTTCGCGTGTGCTGGTCGACGTCGGCGTCCCCGATGCCCACCGGCTCCAGAAGGGTGACGGCATCGCCGATGCGGTCACCGTCGGTCACGGTGACCGTCAACCGCTCACCCCCGACCTTCGCCTTGAGCTGGTCGGCGGTGCCCTGCGCGATGATCCGGCCCTGGTCGATGACGACGATGTCGTCGGCGAGGTAGTCGGCCTCCTCCAGGTACTGGGTCGTCAGCAGCACGGTGGTGCCACCACGCACCAGGTCGCGGATGACCTCCCACATGTCTCCGCGCGAGCGCGGGTCCAGCCCGGTCGTCGGCTCGTCCAGGAAGACCACCGGTGGGCGGGTGACGAGCGCGCCGGCGAGGTCGAGGCGTCGGCGCATGCCACCGGAGTAGGTCTTGGCCGACCGGTCGGCGGCGTCCTCGAGACGGAAATCGGCGAGCAGCTCCGTGGCCCGCCCCCGGGCAGCCGCTCCGCCGAGGTGGTAGAGCCGACCGATCATCTCGAGGTTCTCCCGACCCGAGAGGTACTCGTCGACGGCGGCGTACTGGCCGGCGACCCCGATCCGCGAGCGGACGGCGAGCGGATCGGCGACGACGTCGATCCCGGCGACGGTCGCTCGGCCCGAATCCGGCTTGATGAGGGTGGAGAGGATACGTACTGCGGTCGTCTTGCCGGCCCCGTTGGGCCCGAGCACGCCCAAAACGCTCCCCGTCGGCACGGACAGGTCGATGCCCCGTAGGGCCCGGACCTCCCCGTAGTTCTTCGTCAGGCCCTGGGCCTCGATCGCTGCATCGCTCACGATCGGCAAGGCTATGCCAGACCACCGACGGACCCAACACGATTTCGGCGGGAACCACGACAGAGCCGGCCGCCTCCCCGGGGGGTGGAGGAGAACCCGCGGGGAGGCGGCGGTCGGCCCCCTTCGCCTGGGAGGTGGGATCAGGCGACGGGGGCGGTCGTCACGACCCGTAGACGGACTGGATGCCCTGTCGGTCCCAGTCGGTCATGGTCAGGCTCCCGTCGGAGCCGTTGCACTGCGGGTAGTGCATGATCGACGACGAGTCGTAGGGGGTCAGCGGACGCCAGTTGTCGTCCTCGAAGCAGGTACCGGCCTCGGGGCGCGTGTGCTCGTGGCGGAACCCGAGGGTGTGCCCGAGCTCGTGGGCCATGACGTTGTCCGCAGCCCACCCCGAGGTGAAGATCTGGCTGGTGTTGACCAGGACGTTCATGTACCGGTCCGACGAGCTGGGGAAGAAGGCCCGGGCGATGTAGTCGGCCTGCGTGACCGGCTCGACGGAGAAGAGGACGTTGCTGTTGCGGGTGGTGCACCGACCGTCCTGGCTCGCGTCGTGCACGAAGTCGACCCCGGAGCTGGCCGACTCCCACTGGGCCGCGCCGGACGCCATCGCCGCGGCGACCGCGTCGTGGTCGCCGCGGAACCGTGTGCTGACGCAGTAGGTGAGGTTCCTGGCCTCGCCGGCGCTCCACACGTCGTCCTGACCGTAGACCTGGTTGACGACGAGGTTGGTGCTGTTGCCCTGCCCGGTCATCGCATCGTAGAAGTCGCGCAGGTCGGCCTGCGTGCTGACCGGGATGTCACCGTCCACGATGTACTGCCGGTCGGCGTCCCGGTAGGTGTCGGCGCGGAACTCCTGGTACGAGGGCGGGTCGACGTCCTCGGCCTGGACGGCCGTCGCCGCCCCCAACGAGACGGAGGCCGCGATGGCGAGGATGCCGGCAGCGCGGGTGGTACGCGTCATGTGGTTGTCCCTTCCCTGTGGCGAAGGGGGTGCGGTCGCACCTCCTTCGCCCGACGGTAGGGCGCCCGCCTCCCTCGAATCTGCCAGCCGTGAGTACGGGAAGAGCCACGACGTCTCGCGATTTGGTCAGGACATCTGACGACCGGCGCGTGGATCCGACGGAGATCCTGCGTCGCTCAGGCAGTCCTGCCGGCTGCTTCGGCGACGATCTCCAGGGTGCGCACCCGCTGCTCGAGACCGGGTGCCGGGTTGGTCAGGATCAGCTCGTCCGCATCGGCGAGCGTCGCGAAGCCCGCGAGCCCGGCGGCGACCTCGTCGCGGTCACCGGCGACGGTGTGGGTGAGCATGTGCTTGGCCTGGGCGCCGACCTGCGTGTCCAGGAGCGCGACGACCATGTCGTCGTCGATGCGCCCGGAGCCGACGCGACCGGCGAGCATCCGCACCCGGGCGTGCAGGACCTTCTCCTGCGCGGCCTGCGCCGCGGCGGAGTCGTCGGCGGCGATGACGTTCACCGCAGCGATGACGTGGGGCTGCTCGAGCTGCTCACTCGGGGTGAACCGCTCACGGTAGACGCGCACCGCCTGCTCGAGCGCGTCCGGCGCGAAGTGGCTGGCGAAGGCGTACGGCAGCCCGTAGGCCGCAGCCAGCTGGGCGCCGAAGAGGGAGGACCCGAGGATGTAGAGCGGCACATTCGTCCCACGCCCCGGGTACGCGTGGATGCCCTCGATCTGCGTCTCCCCGGTGAGGTAGCCCTGCAGCTCGCGCACGTCCTGGGGGAAGGCCTCGGCAGCACGCGGGTCGGTGCGCAGCGCCCGCATGGTCGCACCGTCGGTGCCGGGCGCACGCCCGAGGCCGAGGTCGATGCGATCGGGGTGCAGCTCGGCCAGGGTGCCGAACTGCTCGGCAATGACCAGCGGTGAGTGGTTGGGCAGCATGACGCCACCGGAGCCGACGCGGATGCGCTCGGTGCGGGCCGCGACGTGGGCGATGAGCACCGAGGTCGCCGCCGAGGCGATCCGCGGCATGTTGTGGTGCTCGGCGAACCAGAGGCGTTCGAAGGCACCGAGGTCGTCGGCCGTCCGGGCGAGCGTGACCGTCTCCTCCAGCGCCTCGGCGACCGGGCGATCGCGGCCCACGGTGGCCAGGTCGAGGAGGGACAGGGGTGGCAACGGGGCAACCATGTCCTCATCGTCTCACCAGTCGGGTGCGCGCCGGACGCCCACCCACCACCCACCGGTGGGCCGCGTCGTCAGGGGTGGCGCCTACTCTCTGGCGCATGGACATCGGGGACGCACGACTGCTGGCGAGGGAGCTGATGGACGAGCACGGCCTCGGGGACTGGACGCTGGTCCTCGACCGTGCCAAGAGACGCGCGGGGGTGTGTCGGTACTCCGACCGGGCGATCGGCCTGAGCGCACACCTGACGCGTCTGCACACGCCGGACCAGGTCCGCGACACCGTCCTGCACGAGATCGCGCACGCGCTCGCGGGGCCCCGAGCCGCCCACGGGCCGCGGTGGCGGGCGAGGGCGGTCGCCATCGGCGCCAGTCCCGATCGGTGCCTGCCCGAGGACGCCGCCCGGATCCCCGGTAGCTGGCTCGGCACCTGCCCACGCGGGCACACCGTCGATCGGCACCGCCGTCCGTCGAGGGTCCTGTCCTGCCGCCGGTGCGGCCCCGGCTTCAGCGTCGACTCGATCTTCACCTGGACCCACCACGGAGTACCGACCGACCCGGGTCCGGGCTATCGTCGCGAGCTGGCCGGCATCCTCGCGGGCCGCTGACCGTGGGGCCGGGGATGGATTTCGGGCCCCGGCATGGTTGGCTGGTGGGTGTGAACGTTCGTGAGATCCTGCCCCCCGGCGTCGACCTGCCCTCCCCGGGCACGGTGACGATGTTCTCCACGACCTGGTGCGGCTACTGCCGCCGGCTGAAGTCGCAGCTGGATCGCGAGGGCATCGGTTACACCGAGATCAACATCGAGAACACTCCCGGCACCGCCGAGCTCGTCGAGACGATCAACGGCGGAAACCAGGTGGTGCCGACGCTGCTCTACCCCGACGGGTCCTCCGCCACCAACCCGTCGCTGCCCGACGTGAAGAAGCACCTGGGCTGACCATGGCCAAGCTGTCCCAGCCGACCAAGGCCGCGATCGGCACCAGCCTCGCCGGTGGCGCCTTCTCGGCCCTGTCCAGTGCTCCACTGCAGTTCGGGCACCTCTTCCGGGGGCGCTTCCCGACGGTGGCCGTGACGGGCATGACCGGTGTCGGCAAGACCCGCTTGGCCGACCGTCTTGCCCGGCGGGCCTCCGTCGAGGCCACTCTCGACGACGGCTCGGCGACGATGGAGCGACGTACGCGCAAGACCGCCAAGGGTCGCGGCTTCCGTTTCCGGGTCGTCCCGGGTGACAACGCCGCGACGCGGCTGTCCGCGCTCGACGAGGTCTTCCACGACGACCCGGTCGACGGCGTGCTGCACGTCGTGGCCAACGGCCACGCCACACCGCGCGGGTCCATGTCGACAGACGCCACCCGCGAGGAGCTCCTGGCGACCGAGCTGGAGGACTTCGCGATCACCGCGCACCGGATCGCCTCGATGGCCGTGCGGCGCGACCGACCGATCTGGGTGGTCATCGTCGTGACGAAGGCCGACCTCTTCACCGACGACGTGGACGACGCCGTCAGGTACTACTCCCCCGGCAGCGGCACCCCCTTCGGCGCCAAGGTCGACGAGCTGCGCTCGCTCGCCGGCAGCGCCCGCCTCTCCGTCGACGTCCTGCCGATGTTCACCGAGGCCGAGACCGTCACCGGCAGGGAGAAGAAGCAGGCCGACCGCGGCTCCGCGGAGCTGATCAGCCGCCTCGAGTCCCGGATGGCCCAGCTCAGCGGCCACGTCTGACCCTCCGGGCGCCCACGGTCCGCAGGACGACCGGTGCACCAGACCCTCTCGACCAGCGGGCCACTCAGAAGGTGTGCCGCAGCGGGTAGCTGCTGACCCCCTTCGCGTCCGTGCGGGTCGCGAGCACGTGGGAGAGCTCGAGCTCGTGCCGCTCGAAGGCGATCCGGGAGCCGGTCATGTACAGCCCCCACACGCGGGCAGTGCCCTCGCCGACCTCCGCGACGGCCTCGTCCCAGTGCGCCTCGAGGTTGCGGTTCCATCCGGCGAGGGTCATGGCGTAGTGGGGACGCAGGTTCTCGGCGTGCTGCACCTCGAGACCGACGTCCTGGGCCGCGCCGAGCACCGTGCCCATCCCGATCAGCTCCCCGTCGGGGAAGACGTACCGGTCGATGAACGCACCGGTCTGCTGACGCCGGTTGTCCGGCCGGGTGATGCAGTGGTTGAGCAGTCGTCCCCCGGGACGCAACTTGTCGCGCAGGGTGGTGAAGTACGCCGGGTAGTTGCGCACGCCGATGTGCTCGGTCAGGCCGATCGAGCTCACCGCGTCGAAGTCACCCTCCGGCACGTCGCGGTAGTCCATGAACCGCACCTCGGCGAGGTCGCCGAGCCCGGCGCGGTCGATGGCCTCCTTGGCCCAGTCCGCCTGTGCGCGCGAGAGGGTCACGCCGAGCGCCTTGACCCCGTACTCGCGAGCGGCGTGCATGACCATCCCACCCCAGCCGCAGCCGACGTCGAGCAGCCGCTGACCGGGCTGCAGGTCGAGCTTGCGGGCGATCAGGTCGTACTTGGCGAACTGTGCCTCCTCGAGCGAGGACGCCACCGTCGGGAAGAGGGCGCAGGTGTAGGTCATCGACGGACCGAGGACCAGCTCGTAGAAGCGGTTGGAGACGTCGTAGTGGTGGCTGATGGCCTCCGAGTCGCGGTGCTTGCTGTGCCGCACGCCCTCGAAGACGCGCCGCCAGCGCGGGAGGGTCTCCTGCGGCGGCACCGGCGGCGGGTCGAGGTGGCGCCAGCCGAGCCCGCGCACGAGCTCGAGCGCCTCGCGCGGACCGGGCATGTTCCAGCGCTCCTGGTTGCGCATGGCGTTCATCAGCGGGTACGGGTCGCCGGGGTGGAACCCGGTCGCCACGAGGTCCCCCATGATGTAGGCCCGCGCCACGCCGAGGTCGCCGGGCGCCGTCAGCAGATAGGACAGACCACGCTCGGTGCGCAGGTCCATGGTGAAGGGCGCGTCCGGCGGCCCGGCCGAGCTACCGTCGTACGCCGTGATGTGCACCGGGAGTTCCTCCGGCACGAAGGATGCCAGCGCCTCAGCGATCGCGATCCTGCTCATTTCCTGCCCACCGCCTTCTCGTAGAGGCCGGTCAACCGGCCGTCCGGGTCGTACTCGTCTCGTACTCGGGTGAGGTTCTCGCCATCGTAGAGACGGTCGAAGACCTCTCGCTCGTAGTAGGCCTCGGAGTAGAGGGACTTGTGCCCGCCCAGCTCATGCACCGTGGCCTCGATGGCGCGGTTCAGCGGGCCCCTGGGTGCCTCGTCGCCGACGGGCACCGTGCCCCAGAACCCGACGTTGACGTAGGTGACCCCCGGACGAAGGGGGTAGGTGGGCCAGGTGCGCACCCGGCCGTCGACCTCCCGGAGGCGAAGGGGGCACAACCACACCGGACGCATACCCACCTCGGCGTCGAACCACGCGAGGAACTCCGGCAGCCGGTCGAGGGTCACCTCGACGTCCTGGATGACCCGCTCGCGCCGCGGCCGCCCCGCACGGGCGTCGAGGCGGTCGATGACATCGAAGCGCCGGTCGAGGCCGATGATCGTGTGGTAGACGTCCGACCGCCGCCAGCGGCGGGGCCAGACGCGGCGCACCCAGGGGTTCTGCACGCCGAAGGCGCCGGAGCACCAGAACCAGTCGGTGTCCCAGCGCCAGAGGTAGTCGTGGGTGGTGAGCAGGTCGGTGGTGCGCTCCCGGAGGGAGCGGTAGTAGATCTGCTGCCCGGTGTAGTCACTCGTCGGGCGGGCGTCATCGGTCCACGTCCCGAGCGTCAGGTAGAGCTCGTCCGGGGAGAAGGCGACCCCGTCCAGCGCGTCGACCCGAGTCCCCTCGTGCTCGCCATCGGCGACGATCGCCTCCACCGCCTCGACGAGCGACCGCGCGTCGTCGAAGCGCAGGTGCCGCAGAGCCACCCGGGAACGCACCGGCTCGAGCTCGATCTGCAGCCGGGTGGCGTACCCCAGCGATCCGTAGGAGTTGGGGAAGGCAGCGAAGAGGTCGGCGTGCTCACCGTCCGGGGTGGCGGTGACGACCTGACCGGAGCCGGTGAGGACGTCCATCTCGAGGACGGACTCGTGCGGCAGGCCGTTGCGGAAGCTCGTCGACTCGATGCCCAGCCCGGTGACCGCTCCGCCGAGGGTGATCGTGCGCAGCTGCGGCACGACGAGCGGGATGAGGCCGTACGGCAACGTGGCCGCGACGAGGTCCTCGTAGGTGCACATGCCCTGCACCTGTGCGGTGCGGTGCCGGGCGTCGACCTCGATGACGCCGGTCAGGCCGGAGACGTCGAGGCCGGGTGCGTGGGTGCCAGAGCGGGGCCGGAAGAGATTGGAGGTCTTCTTCGCCAGGCGCACCGGTGCGCCGCGGGGGATCGCGTCGTGGGACCGCACGAGGCGGTCCACGGCCTCGGCGTGCGAAGCCCAGCCAACTGTCTGCGCCATACACAGAACACTATCCCTCGTCCGGTGGACCGCCACACCCGGTTTTCGAGCACCGGACACCGCCCGCACCCCCCCGTCGCACCTGCCCGGGCTCCCGCGCCCGGACACGAATCGCCGCAGCACGTTCGACGGGAGCGAGCCGGTCAGCCAGCGAAGTCGACGATGACGTCGAGGCACTCGCTCGGCGCCTCCCACAGCGTGTTGTGGTCGCGCCCCTCGACCAGGACGCGGCGAGCATCCGGGATGACCGACCCGAGGACCGCGCTCATCTGCGGGGGGACGAGAGAGTCCTGCGCGCCGTGCACGAGCAGCGTGGGCACCGTGACCCGGTCGGCGAGCGCGTCGGTCTCCCACCGGTCCGGCACGAGGAGGCGCGGGAAGGCGCGCACCACCCGACGCACCATCGCGGTCATCGAGATGAAGGGCGAGACGAGGACCAGGCGGCCGCCCCCTTCGCCGTCCTGCAGGTGCCCGTCCGCGGCGAGGTGGGCGGCGACCGCGGATCCGAGCGACTCACCCACCAGCAGCGTGTCAGCGGCGGCGAGCCCGCCCTCGCGCAGGTGGTCGAGGCCGTCCGCGGCGGCTGCGAGGATCCCCGCCTGCGAGATCCGCTGACCGGCAGCCGGGCCGTACCCGGGGTACTCGATCGCTGCGAAGCCGAGACCGTGCCGGGCGAAGAGCTCCGCGAGCGGGGCGATGGAGGCGAGGTCGGACCCGTTGCCGTGCAGGTAGACCACGGTGCGCCCGCCCCGGGGCGCGGGGCGATGGAGCAGGTGGGTCCCGCCCGTCGTCGTCTCGTGCTCGGTACCGGCGTAGTCGGGCACCGGGTAGATCAGGCGACGCAGCATCTAGATGGCCATCGGCGGCGGGCCGAGCAGGATGCCGTCACCGGGATCCGGATCGGGGAGGACGTCCCCGCTGTCGACGATGTGCACGACGTAGCCGTCGAGGCGCATCCGTCGCATCCCCTCGAGCAGCATCCTGCGGGCGACGCTCTCGATGTCGTGGACCTCGGTCAGGTCGACGACGACGGTGCGCTCCGGCGGCGGGTCCTCGCTGAGCCACTGCAGGACACGCTCGGCGGCGGTGAAGCCGATCAGGCCGGACAGCTCGAAGACGCGCACGGCGTCCTCTCCCTCGCCGACGACACGGACTGCGTGGACGACCGAGCGCGCCGGCGGGGCGACCTCCATCAGGTGCAGCCCCATGTCGGCGGACAGGCGCTCGAAGGTCTCGATCCCGCGCACGCTGTTGCCGTGCTGGTCCAGGCGCGGGGAGAAGGTCGAGATGCCGAGCTGCCCCGGCAGGGAACCGATGATGCCGCCGCCGACACCGCTCTTGGCGGGGATCCCGACGGTGGAGACCCAGTCGCCGGCGGAGTCGTACATGCCGCAGGTGAGCATGACCGAGAGCAGCTGGCGCACCTGCTCACCGGAGAAGACGCGCTTGCCGGTCACCGGCTGCACGCCGCCGTTGGCCAGGGTCGCCGCCATCACCGCGAGGTCACGTGCCGTCACGAGCACCGCGCACTGGCGGGAGTAGGCGCTGATGACCTCCTCCGCCGGGTCGGTGATCAGCCCCTTGCTGCGCAGCATGTGGGCGATCGCGAGGTTGCGGTCGCTCGTGTGCACCTCGGACTGCCAGACCTCCTCGTCCACCCCGAGCTCTCGACCGGCCAGGTCGCACAGGAGGCGGTGGATCAGATCGAACCGCTCACCGGCGTCGATGCCGTCCCTCCCGACGAGCGTGTGGGCCGTGATGGCACCGGCATTGATCATCGGGTTGCGGGGTCGCCCGGTGCTCGCCTCGAAGGAGAGCTCGTCGTAGGGGTCGCCCGAGGGCTCGACATCGACCTTCTCCAGGACGGCGGCCAACCCCCGCTCGCGGATCGCCAGACCGTAGACGAAGGCCTTGGAGATCGACTGCATCGTGAATTCGACGTCGCCATCGCCCACCGAGTAGATCGAGCCGTCGACCGTGGCCATGGCCAGACCGAAGTACCTCGGGTCCACCCTGGTCAGCTCGGGGATGTACGAGGCCAGCTCGCCACCGGTCGACGACGCGCACGCATCGGCGACCTCCGCCAGGTAGTCCGGGACGGGAGTATGCATGCGGCGATCCTGTCATGGCCGACCCTGCGTCCGGTTCAGGCGAGCGGCACGCACACCTCGGTGAGCAGGTCCTCCGGTGCGGTCTGGCTGGGGTCACTCAGGGAGCGGTTGAAGCCGAGCCGCTCGATCGGGTCGTCGAGACCGTGGCGCTCGGCGGGCACCGGGCCCTCCGCCGCGACGAACTCCTCGATCCCGGCGTGCGCCCCGACGATGAGCGTGAAGGGACCCTCGACCCTGGCCATGACGACCTGCTGCTCCGGGACCTCGTGCACCTCGAGCGGGGCCTCGACGGCGGTGCCGGCGGGCACGGGGAGCCAGATGGACAGGGTCGGGTCGCCCTCGCGGTACTCCCCGACGGGCCGTCAGCCGCTGCTGGACCCGTCAGGTCGGCTCGACCCGCCCAGGACGGGCGGCGCAGGCGCGGCCGCCCTCGCCCGGTCCCGTGCCTCTCAGATCGTCGCGGCGTCGATGACGAAGCGGTAGCGCACGTCGGATGCCAGCACGCGCTCCCAGGCCTCGTTGACCTTCTCCGCCGGGATGACCTCGACCTGGGAGCCGATGCCCTTCTCCGCGCAGAAGTCGAGCATCTCCTGGGTCGCGGGGATGCCACCGATGAGCGACCCGGCGAGGTTCTTGCTCCCCGCGATCAGCGAGAAGGCGGGCACCGCGAACGGCTCCGGTGGTCCGCCGAGGTTGACCATCGTCCCCTCGGGCCGCAGGAGCGACATGAACTCGGCGATGTCCAGCGGAGCGCTGACGGTGCTGATGATCAGGTCGAACTGCCCGCGCAGGTCCGTGAAGGTGGTCTCGTCGCTCGTGGCCCGGTAGTCGGTGGCACCGAGCGCGAGCCCGTCCTCCTGCTTCTTCAACGACTGGGACAGCACGGTCACCTCGGCGCCGAGCGCGACCGCGAGCTGGACCGCCATGTGGCCCAGTCCGCCGAGGCCGACCACGGCGACCTTCGAGCCCTCTGCGACGTTCCACCGGCGCAGCGGCGACCACGTCGTGATCCCGGCACACAGCAGCGGGGCGGCGACGTCGAGGGCCAGACCCTCGGGGATGCGCAGCACGAAGTCCTCGGTGACGACGACGTGGGTGGAGTACCCGCCCTGGGTGATCGTCCCGTCGACGTCGGTCGCGTTGTACGTCCCGACCTGCTTCGGGCAGTACTGCTCGTTGCCGGCGAGGCAGGCCGCGCACTCGCCGCACGAGTTGACCATGCAGCCCACGCCGACGCGATCGCCGACGGCGTGCTTCGTCACGCCGGGCCCGACCTCGACGACGGTGCCGGCGATCTCGTGGCCGACGACGACCGGATAGTTCGCCGGGCCCCACTCACTACGACCGGTGTGGATGTCGCTGTGGCAGATGCCGGCGTAGGCGATCTCGATGAGGACATCGTGCTCACCGACGTCGCGGCGCTCGATGGTGGTCTCGGTCAACGGATCGGTGGCGGACGTGGCCGCCCAGGCCTTCACGGTGCGCACGAGGGCGCTCCTCTCATCGGGGCAGGGAGTGACCCCAGTCAACTCCTCCCCCGCCGTCACCGCCAAACCCCGGGCGAGTGACTGCATGCGGCCCGTTCGTCAGGCGTCCTCGACGGGCACGCCCGTGTCGCGCACGAGGTAGATCCACGGGAAGGCCCGGATCGCCACCTGCCAGCCATCGGTCTCGAAGCGGCGGACGGGCCCGGTCCACACCACGCGCTTGTGCTCCCACTGGGTGGTCGTGCGGCGGACCCTGTGCGTGAGCATCCCGGCACCGACGGTGCGCCATCCCTGTCGACCGGCGATCTCGAGCTCCGCCATCTCGTCGAAGGCCGTGACCGGCCCGAGCCACCGCTCCTGCCCGTCGCTGCGCCCGTCGTCGTGGGCGTCACCCCTGCGGGCGCCGAAGCGCTGCTGGGCCGCCTGCCTGCTCATCCCGAGGACGTCGCCGAGGCTCGCCCAGCTGTGGCCGGCGCCCCTGGCCGCACCGACGGCGTGATGCAGGAGTGCATCGACCTCGTCCTCGGCGGCGGCTGCGCGCCGGACGATCGCGAGGTGGTCCTGGTGGCCGTCCTCGACCTCGAGGCCGGCCAGGATCGCGGCGCCCAGGGCCTGCGCCAGGGCGGGGGCCTCGTGCTCAGCGCCCACTGTCACGACTCGGCAGCCACGCGCCCGGCTCCACCCCGCGTGCCACGGACTCTTCCGCACCGTGGAGCATTCCGAGGACGAACGCCCCGACCAGCGCGAGAGCGAAGCTCGCCCCCTGCAGCGCCCCGCCGACGAATCCGTCGGGGCCGAGATCGATGCTCACGAAGAGCGCCACCGCGCCCACCGCCAGGAGCGCCCACATGAGGCGCCGGGTCCGCTGAGTGGTTGTCGCCATGCGTCAACACTGCCTTGACATCGACCAGCATGTCAAGCGCCGGTTGACATGTCGTGGACGAGCAGCCGCAGCAGCGGTGCGGCGTCGTCGGGCAGGTCGGCGGTGGGATCGAGCCAGCGCACCTCCTCGATCTCGGCGGCGGGGACGACATCCGGCCGGGACCGTGCCGACAGGTGGGGATGGCTGAAGACACTCGCGATGAGCGGGCGGCCGACCTCGTTGGCGGCGGCGGTCCGGTACACCCCGACCAGGTCGAGCAGCTGCGGCTCGAGCGTCAGACCGAGCTCCTCCAGGACCTCGCGCAGCGCGCACTGCGGCGGCGCCTCGCCCGCCTCGGGCTTGCCACCGGGATGCATGAAGGAGGTCGTCCCCCGCTTGCGGACGGTGAGCACGGACCCGTTGGCATCACGCAGGACCACGGCGCTGACGACGATCGCGTCGCCGACGTCGCGCGGATGATCGGTGGCCAGAGCGGCATAGACGAGTGAATCGGTCCACTCGCCCTTGCTCCACCAGTCCTGACGGTGCCGGGCCTCCAGGTGCATCCCGAGCCGCTCGCACAGGGCCGCGGAGGCGGTATTGCGTGCGTCCAGCTGCGCGACGATGCGGTGCATCCCGTACCGCCCGAACCCGACCTCGAGGATCGCCCGCGCCGCCTCGTTCGCGAACCCCTGCCCCTCGACGTCCGGGTGGAAGACCCAGCCGATCTCCCCCTTCGTCCCGGTCCCGTCGCTGGCCCACAGCCCGACATCGCCGATTACCTGCCCCTCGTGCTCGACGACGACGGTGAGCGCCCGCCCCGGGGTGTCGAGACCGACACCGCCCATCCGCTCGGCGACCACGGCCCGCCCGGACTCCAGCGTCCACGGCCGGCTCAGCAGGTAGCGCGCCACCTCGGGGCGGGAGTAGTAGGCGAGCAACGCATCAAGATCCGACTCGACGTAGGGGCGCAGGACCAGGCGCTCGGTGCGGATGGGGACGAAGGGGGCGGACACGGCGTTCAGGATGCCCTCCGGAACACCGCCGGGTCACCTCCGCACCAGCGGAAGGATCGACCAGCCCACGGTCGCAGACCTCCGCCATAGCGCCTTTCTGCGAGTCTGGCCGTTTCCTGAACGCGGTGTTCAGATTTCTTGACCCCAGCGTGACCATTTCGTGTCCTGATGGGTTAGTCTCGTCCACGCCGCCGCACCCAGCGGAGGCCCGCTCTGGTCGCCGAGTCCTGCCACCCGGATCGGAACAGCACAAACAGGAAGTGGCAGGAGCGGGGGACCCACGACCTCTGGCCGACAGGCCTCGGGGTGAAGTCCTTCGGCCCGGACATCCGGGCCCGGACGGGTGGTCTCCATCCCAACCCGACAGCTAACCCCGCAGGCGCAGGAGAGACCGATGACCCACTTCTATGCAGGTCGCCACCGCGCCCAGCAGCTGCCCACCCTCCGCAAGACCGGTCTGAGCGTCGCTGCGGCCGCAGCGTTCGGCCTCACCGCCCCGGCCCTGCTGACCACCGGCAGCGCCTCCGCCGCGCCGGCGACCGTCAGCACCCCGTCGGCCCCGAGCACGACGACCACCTTCTCCGGGATCGTCAGCTACGGCGACCGCGGCTCCGTGGTCCGCAAGATCCAGCGCGTGGTCGGCACCAGCGCCGACGGCATCTTCGGCCCCGCGACGCTCTCGGCCGTCAAGCGCTACCAGGCCGGCCACGGCCTGACCGTCGACGGCGTCGTCGGACCCCGCACCGGATCCGAGATGGGGCTGGGCGGCTCGACGTCGGGCTCCAGCGCGTCGACCCGCACGTCGAGCAGCACCACCAACTTCTCCGGCGTCGTCAGCTACGGCGACCGCGGCTCGCTCGTGCGCGAGATCCAGGGCGTCGTCGGCACCGGCACCGACGGCGTCTTCGGTCCCGCGACGCTCTCGGCCGTCAAGCGCTACCAGGCCGGCCACGGTCTGACCGTCGACGGCGTCGTCGGCCCCCGCACCGGCTCGGTCATGGGCCTGACCGGCTCGACGAGCTCCGACCGCGCCTCGCGCGACAGCGACCGCACCTCGCTCTCCGGGAGCGCGAGCACCAGCTCGGTCCTGGCGACTGCGGCCAGCCTGGTCGGCACGCCCTACCGGTACGGCGGGACCACGCCCAGCGGCTTCGACTGCTCGGGCTTCACCCAGTACGTCTTCGCCAAGCACGGGATCTCCCTCCCGCGTACGGCCGAGCAGCAGCGTCAGGCCACCACCCGCGTGTCCTCGCCCCAGCCGGGCGACCTCGTCTTCTTCGGTGCCCCGGCGTACCACATGGGTATCTACGCCGGGAACGGCATGATGTACGACTCCGGCAACTCCCGCGTGCCCGTCTCCAAGCGGGCGATCTGGACCTCGAACGTGACCTACGGTCGCGCCTGATCCACTCCTGCGACGACGACGGGCCCCGACCACACGGTCGGGGCCCGTCGCCGTCCCGGGTCCGGGCCGGGTCCGTGGTGGGACCGGAGCACGACGGGGCCCCTCTTCGTCGCGTCCTAGGCTGGTGGCCGATGCACACCGATACTGCGGAGACGACATGAGCGGGACACCCGAGCTGTCCGACGAGGCCGTCCGCCGCTTTGCCCGGATTCGCGAGGACTTCACGCGGATGATGCTCGGGTACCGCTTCGGCATGGAGCAGGTGGCGACCCGGCTGGACATCCTCCGCGAGGAGTTCACCGAGCTGCACCAGGACAATCCGATCGAGCACATCTCCACGCGACTGAAGAGCCCCGAGAGCATCATCGCCAAGGCGGCCCGCCAGGGTGTCGAGCTGGAGATCGAGCCACTGCGGCAGGCGATCACCGACATCGCCGGCATCCGCGTCGTCTGCCCCTTCGTCGCCGACGTCTACCGGCTCGTCGACTCGCTTACCGAGCAACCGGACATCACGGTGTGCACCGTCAAGGACTACATCGCCAACCCCAAGCCGAACGGCTACCGTTCCCTGCACGTCATCCTGGAGATCCCCGTCTTCCTGTCCTCCGGGGCAGTGCAGGTCCCGGTCGAGGTGCAGTTCAGGACCGTCGCGATGGACTTCTGGGCGAGCACCGAGCACAAGATCTTCTACAAGTACGAGGGGGACGTCCCCGCCGACCTGCGCCGGCGCATCACCGAGGCGGCCTCGACCGCGGCCCGGATGGACGAGGAGATGGCCGACCTGCTCCGCCGCGTCCACGGGGAAACCGGCGGACCTCCCGACCAGGCCCGGATCGCCGGTCCGGAGTTCATCTGAGGCGATCGGGAGTCCGGGCACGGACACCCCGTCGTTATTGATTCGTTACCTGATGCCCTACGGTGGTCCGCGGCTCCGGCATGCGCCAGAGCCCCGTCGGGAGCGCCGCGTCCTGCCGAACCCGACGGCCCCCTGTTCGACACAGGCAGGAGCGGGCTGCCGACAGCCGGCGGTCCGCAGGCGTGAGGAGAATCCATGACCATGTTCTACGCCGGGAGCCACCGCGCGCCCCGCACGGCCCCGACCACGACCCAGCGCGCCGGAGTCGGCCTCGTCGCCGCCGCCGCGCTCAGCCTGGGCGCGACCACCATGACCGCGACGAGCGCCTCCGCCAACGCGGGGGGCCCGACCGGCAGCGCGCCGGCACCGTCGGGCACGGCCACGACCGGGTCGTCGAACTTCAGCGACGACGTACGTCTCGGCGACGAGGGTGACGTCGTCACCGAGATCCAGCAGCAGGTCGGTGCCACCGAGGACGGCGCCTTCGGCCCCGAGACCGAGGCGGCCGTCCAGGAGTGGCAGGGCGACAACGGCCTCGCCGCCGACGGTGTCGTCGGCCCGGAGACCGGCTCCGCGATGGGGCTGGACGGTGGGGCCGAGTCCACGTCCAGCGCCTCCGGCGGTGGGGCCACCTCCGTGGCGGGCAACGGCGGGGCCACCTCCGTGGCGAGCAACGGCGGGGCGACCTCCGTGGCGAGCGATGCCGACAGCGGCTCGCTCCTGGGCACGGCCGCGAGCCTCGTCGGGACCCCGTACGTCTACGGCGGCGAGGACCCCTCCGGTTTCGACTGCTCCGGCTTCACCCAGTACGTCTTCGCCCAGCACGGGATCGACATCCCGCGGATGACCGGCGACCAGCAGGCCGCGGCCACCCCCGTGTCCGACCCGCAGCCGGGCGACCTGGTCTTCTTCGGCTCGCCGGCCTACCACGTGGGCATCTACGCGGGCGACGGCCAGATGTACGACTCCGGCACGGAGGGCTCGACCGTCACCAAGCGTGACATCTGGACGGCGAACGTGACGTACGGTCGCTTCTGATCCGATCCTCGCAGGGCCCCGACCGGCAACGGTCGGGGCCCTTCGCAACTGCCCGGGCTCTTGCAACCCCCGGACCAATGCCGCGCAACTGCTTGGGCTCCTGCGCAGACCGAGCGGTCCGCGGCAGATGGCAGGCTAGGGGGCATGGGCAGCGAACAGACGGAACACGACCACGCGGGACACACCGGCACGGGGAACTTCGACGACAAGGCCGCCACCTGGGACGAGGACCCGGACAAGGCCCGCCAGTCGGGTGAGGTCGCCCGCGGCATCGCCGCAGCAGTGCCGCTGGCCCCACGCAGCCGGGTGCTCGAGTACGGCGCGGGCACCGGCCTGGTCACGATCGCGCTGCTCGACGACCTCGTCGAGCCGACCCTCACCCTGGCCGACAGCTCCTCCGGCATGCGTCAGGTGCTCGCCGACAAGGTCGAGGCGGGGGTCCTCCCTTCGCCGACCCGGGTCTCGGACCTCGACCTGGAGACCCACCCGGTCCCGACCGACCACTACGACCTGATCCTCTCCTCGATGGTCATGCACCACGTGAAGAGCTTCGACGTCGTGCTCGGCGCCTTCTTCGAGATGCTCGACCCGGGCGGTCACCTGTGCATCGCCGACCTCGACGCGGAGGACGGCTCCTTCCACGGGCACGACTTCGACGGGCACCACGGCTTCGACCGGGTGAGCCTGCAGGCATCCGTGGAGCGGGCCGGGTTCACCGACGTCACCGTCTCGGACTGCTCCTCGATCACCCGCGAGGACGCCACCTATCCCGTCTTCCTCGCGGTCGCCCGCAAACCCTGAGACCCCCGCGCGACGCCACGGTTCCCGCATGATGGGCCCCGGCACGGGTAGGTCGGGGGTCCCCCTGCCTACCGTGGAGCGCTCCATGCCAGAGAACTCGATCGTCATCGATGCCCCACCCGGCGCCGTCTGGGAGGTGCTCGCCGACGGGTGGCTCTTCCCGCTGTGGGTCGTCGGTGCCTGCCGGATCCGCGACGTGGAGCCGAGCTGGCCGGCAGCGGGAAGTCGCATCCACCACTCCGTCGGCGTGTGGCCGGGCGTCATCGACGACGACACCGAGGTGCTGGCCTCCGAAGAGGCAACGGCGCTGCGCCTGCGGGCCCGGGCATGGCCGATGGGCGAGGCAGAGGTCCTCATCACCGTGGCTCCCTCCGGCCGGCAGAGCGAGGTGACCATCGTCGAGGAGGTCGTCTCCGGTCCCGGTCGGCTCGTGCCCGCAGTGGTCATGGGGATCGGGATCTCCTGGCGCAACAAGGAGACCCTCCGTCGGCTCGAGCTCCTCGTCGAGGGCCGCGCCGCCCGATCGGTCTGACGGCGTAGCAGGATGGCTTCATGACCAGCACAGCACCCGACGCGGTCGTCATCGGTGCCGGGCCCAACGGTCTCGTCGCCGCCAACCACCTCGTCGACGCCGGGTGGTCGGTGCTGGTCCTCGAGTCCGCACCAGAGGTCGGCGGTGCGGTGCACAGCTCGCGCGACGTCCATCCGGACTTCGTCCACGACACCGGCAGTGCCTTCTACCCGCTCGCCGCGGCCTCACCGGCGATCACCTCGCTCCACCTCGAGGACCACGGGCTGCGGTGGCGGCAGGCGCCGGCCGTCCTCGGGCACCCCACTCGTGACGGCGAGTGGGCGCTGCTCCACCGAGACCGGGAGGTCACCGCCGCGTCGATGGAGGGACAACACCGCGGCGACGGCGACGCCTGGCTGCGGTTGTGCGAGCAGTGGGACCGGATCGGCGACCACCTCGTCAGGGGGTTGCTCACCCCCTTCCCTCCGGTACGCGCAACGGCGGGCGGGCTCCCCCGGCTGCCCGGAGTCGGCGGGCTGCGCTTCGTCAGGGACCTGTTGACCCCGGTGCAGCAACTCGTGCGCGACCGCTTCGGCGGACGCTCCCCGCAGCTGCTCCTCGCCGGGAACGCCGGGCACGCCGACATCCCGCTCGACTCTCCGGGGTCCTCGCTCATGGCCCTGATGCTCACGATGCTCGGGCAGACGGTGGGCTACCCGGTCCCCGAGGGTGGCGCGCACCAGCTGACGCTGGCCCTCGCCCGGCGTCTTGAGTCCCGCGGCGGCGAGATCCGCCGTGGTACACGGGTGTCCGGCATCGACGTCATCGACGGCCGGGTCGCGCGTATGCGCACCGCCGAGGGTGAGGCCATCGCCGCCGGCCGAGCGGTCGTCGCGACGGTGAGCGCACCCGCGCTCTACGGGAGTCTGCTCGACGCGCAGGACGTCCCCGCGAGGGTGGCGAAGGGGATGGAGCACTTCGCCCTGGACCCCGCCACGGTCAAGGTGGACTGGGCGCTCGACGGTCCGGTTCCGTGGGCGTCCGCGCCCTCCTCTGCCCCGGGCACGGTCCACATCGCCGACTCCCTGGAGCAGATGACCGAGTCGCTGCAGCAGGTCTCGACGGGAGCGGTCCCGGCGCAGCCCTTCATGCTCGCCGGGCAGATGACCACGACCGACCCCACCCGTTCACCGGCCGGCACGGAGTCGATGTGGGCATACACCCACGTGCCGCAGAAGACGCGCACCGACGCGGGCGACAGCGGCATCCGGGGTGAGTGGGACCGTGACGACTGCGAGCGCTTCGCCGACCGGATGCAGGAGCGGATCGAGCAGCTGGCACCCGGATTCGGCTCACGGGTCGTCACGCGGCGCATCCTCGGGCCGCACGAGCTCGAGGCCCACGACGCCAACCTCATCGGCGGGGCGCTCAACGGCGGCACCGCGCAGCTGCACCAGCAACTCGTCTTCAGGCCGGTACCGGGCGCCGGCCGGGCGGAGACCGGGATCACGGGGCTCTACCTCGGGTCGGCCTCCGCCCATCCGGGCGGCGGGGTCCACGGCGCTCCCGGAGCGAATGCGGCGCGGGCCGCGCTGGCGCACGCGCGGATGCGCAACGTCCTGCCCTGGTGACCGGACCCGGTCGGTGCGTCGCGATCGTGCCGCTGCGCGCCGACGCGCTGCCCGCCGTCAGGCCGGGGCCATCTCGGCGCGCCACCCCTCGGGCAGGTCCCCGTCGACGAGCGACGTCGCCACCTGGTCCAGTTCCTCGGTCGCGAGGCTCTCGTCCGCCGCCGGGTAGAGGATCTGCTCCTCCTTCAGGTTGTGCGCCGCAAGCTGCGCGGTCAGGCGATCGCACTCCCGACGAAGGGAGGTCACGTCCGGGCGGTCATCGGCCAGGAGACCGTCGACCGTGTCGAGGGTCCCCCAGATCTCCCCGTGCTCACGGAGCATGACCAGGACCGGTGGGATCATGCCGGCCGCACGCAGCGGGGGAAAGAGGTGGGCCTCCTCGACGTGGATGTGGTGACGCAGCTCCCTCGCCGACGCGCGGAAGGTCCCCGCCCGCACCTCCCCTTCGTCCAGACCCGCGACGAACTCGGCGAGCCGCTCGTCGATGCTGTCGTGCTGCGTCTTCAGGTCCTCGGCCACGCCGCTCATCGCGCCCTCCTTGTATTAACTACGAGTTCAGTAGTGACAATACCCGGTCACCGACCGGCACACTGGGTTCATGAGCGATCTCCCCGACGCAGCGATCGAGCTCGCCCACCAGCTGTTCGACATGGCGCGCGAGGGGCGCGGGGAGCAGCTCGGTGCCTACCTCGACGCCGGCGCACCGATCGACCTGACCGACCCGAGCGGCAACACCCTGCTCATGCTCGCGGCCTACCACGGCCACGCCGGCCTGGTGAGCGACCTGGCGCGGCGCGGAGCCGATGTCGACGCCCTCAACGACCGCGGCCAGGCCCCACTGGCCGGGGCAGTCTTCAAGGGGGAGGACGAGGTCGTCGCCGCACTGCTGGAGGGGGGCGCCGATCCGGACGCCGGGCAGCCGAGCGCCCGCGCGACCGCGCAGATGTTCGACCGTCCCGACCTGCTGCCACCCGCCTGAGGGCCGTGCACAAGAGGGACTCCTGGTGCACGATCTCCAAGAACCAGGGGGCGCCGGTGACCAGGAGTCCCTTCCGTGTTCGCGTCCGATCGGCGCGAGGCGCAGAGCGGCCCACTGTCGCGCGGAGGAGTCCTCGCGTACCGGCATGGTGGGGTCGGTACCGTCACGTCATGAACAAGGTCTTCACCATGAGCGTCGCCTCCGTCTACGTCCACTACGTCACCAAGGTCGAGCGGAAGGGCCGCACGACGGCCGAGCTCGACGAGGTGATCCGCTGGCTGACCGGCTTCGACCAGCAGCAGCTGCAGCGCCACCTCGACGAGGAGACGACCTTCGAGGACTTCTTCGCCGATGCCACCCTCAACCCCAACGCCTGCCTGATCACCGGCTCCGTCTGCGGCGTGAAGGTCCAGGAGGTCGAGGACCCGCTCATGCAGCAGATCCGCTACCTGGACAAACTCGTCGACGAGCTGGCCAAGGGCAAGGCGATGGCCAAGATCCTGCGCACCCCGGCGGTCTGACCCGGCCGAGGTTCGTGCGTCGACGGGTGACGGTCGACGCGCTCATGGCTCGTCCGCGCGCCCACCTCCACCCGGGGTCGTCCCCGCATCCTCACTCGACGGCGTCACCCAGTGGGATCGACACGTCGCGCAGTGCGTCGGTGGCCTCGTACCCAACGCACGCGCGCAGGTGGTCCGTGGCGTCCCAGTCATTGGTGTGCATGCCCGCCACGACCACGCCGTCCCTGATCATCAGGGCGTTGAGCACCCGGCTGTCCCGGTCGCCGCGGATGACGACCTCGTCGGCCCCGTCCGGTCCGAGGTGGCCGACGTACTCCATGCCCAGGTCGTACTGGTCGGTGAAGAAGTACGGCTGACGGGTGTACGGCTCCCGGCCACCGAGCATGCTGCGGGCCGCGTGGCGTCCCTGCTGGATCGCGTTGTCCCAGTGCTCGACCCGGATCCGGCCCAGCGTCGGGTGGGCGTGGTTGGCGACATCACCGGCGGCGAAGACGTGCGGATCGCTGGTGCACAGCCGCTCGTCGACGACGATCCCGTTGTCGACCTCCAGGCCGGCTGCCTCGGCCAGCGCGACCTCGGGCTGTGCCCCGATCGCGACGAGGACGATGTCCGCGACGACCTCGGTGCCGTCGGAGAGGGTGGCTCGGGCGCCCCCTTCGCCGCGCTTGATGGCGGTGACGGTCGTGCTGGTGCGCAGATCGACCCCGTGCTCGCGGTGCAGACCGGCGAGGACCTCGGCCATCTGCTCGCCGATCGGGCCGGCCAGCGGTGTCGCTGCTGCTTCGACGACGGTGACCGTGCCGCCGGCCTGCCGGGCCGCGGAGGCGACCTCGAGCCCGATCCAGCCGGCGCCGATGACCAGCAGACGGCCGGAGAGGTTCTTCCTCAGTGCCTCGGACTCCTCGATCGTGCGCAGGTAGGCGAAGGGGGCCCCGGACTCGTCGACCATCGGCAGGTGCCGCGAGGTGGCACCGGTGGCGACGAGCAGCTCGTCGTAGCCGATCGTGCGGCCGTCGACGGCGAGGGTCCGCGCGGCCGGGTCGAGGTCGCCGACCACGCTCCCGGTGATCAGCTCGATCCGCTGCCGTTCGTACCAGTCGGCGTCCTTGACGGCGGCGTCCGCGGCGGTGCCGGTGCCCAGGAGGATGTCCTTGGACAGCGGCGGGCGCTCGTAGGGGGCGTGGGGTTCGGCGCCGACGAGGACGATGTCGCCGTCGTAGCCCTGATCGCGCAGCTCGGCGGCGGCGCTGGCGCCGGTGAGGCCGGCCCCGATGATGGCGATGGTCATGGCGTGCTCCTGGTGAGTTCGAGGAACTCGGCCCGGCTGCGCGGATCCTCCCGGAGCCGGCCGAAGAGTGCTGACGTGCTCGTCACTGTGCCCGGCACCTTCGCACCGCGCAAGGACATGCAGGTGTGCTCCGCGTGGACGACCACCCCGACCCCGCGGGGCCGCAGGGCGTCGGTGAGGTGGGTGGCGACCTCGTGGGTGAGCCGCTCCTGGGTCTGTGGGCGGCGGGCGTGCCACTCGACCATCCGCGCGAACTTCGACAGGCCGAGGATGCGCCGGCCCGGCAGGTAGCCCACGTGGGCGACCCCGGTGAAGGGCAGGATGTGGTGCTCGCAGACCGACTGGACGGGGATGTCGCGGACGAGGACGAGCTCGTCGTAGCCCTCGTCGTTCGGGAAGGTCGTCAGCTCGAAGTCCTCGCTGCTCGTCATCTCGATCAGCGCCTGCGCCATGCGATGCGGCGTGCGGGCGAGGTGCTCGGAGGTGGTGTCGAGCCCGAGGGCCGTGAGCAGGGCGTCCGCGGCAGTCTCCGCCGCGGCGGCGTCGATGGCCGGGCGGGAGCCCGCGACCCGCAGGTGGGGTCGCGTCACCCCCGGTCGGCCGTCGACATCGTCGACACCCTCGGGCCGGAGGGCTCTCGCGCGGCTCATGCCCGCTCCGACGTGCCCGACCAGGCCAGCGCGGCGAGCGCGAGCGCGCCGACGAGCAGGCCGAAGTCACGCAGGGCGACGTCGTAGAAGCCGCTGAAGGTGAGCAGATTGATGATGATGCCCACGAGCCAGGCCGAGACCAGCAGGGAGCCGTAGCGGGGGGCGAGCGCGACGACGATGCCGGCGAGGATCTCGATGACGCCGACCGCGTACATCGCCTGCTGGGCGGTGCCGGGGACGATCGCGTCGATCCACGGCGCGAGGTAGCCCGGCCAGTCCGTGAGGATGTTGGCGAACTTGTCCAGGCCGAAGGCGATCGGGGCGATGGTGAAGACCGTGCGCAGCAGCAGGAAGGCGCGCTCGGCCCCCTTCGTCGAGATCGCGGGCGGGTGGGAGGTGGAAGGGGGGTGGGCAGTCGTGGCGCTCATGGCAGGTCCTCCGGTCGAATTCAGGAAACCTCTCTAAACAAGAGATTCTTGAATCTTAGACCGCAGCCAACCTCTTGTGTCAACAAGAATGTGTTTTAGACTTCGTTCATGAGGCTCAGTGCACTGGCGGCCGGGATCGGCGCCCTCTCCGACGACACGCGACGCGCGCTCTACGAGTACGTCGCGGCGCAGCACGCGCCCGTCGGTCGCGACGAGGCGGCCACGGCCCTCGGGATCCGCGCGCACAAGGTGAACTTCCACCTCGACCGGCTCGTCGAGGAGGGACTGCTCGACGTCGAGTACCGACGCCTCACCGGCCGCACCGGCCCCGGCGCCGGTCGCCCGAGCAAGCTCTATCGTCGATCCGACCGGGAGTTCTCCGTCTCGCTCCCGCCGCGCCGTTACGACCTGGTCGGCAACATCCTCGCCTCCTCGATCACCCGGGCACGGGACGGCCAGTCCCTCGAAGCCGCCCTGCACGAGTCCGCCCGCGAGCACGGGCTGACAGCCGGCCGGGCAACGATCCACGACGAGGACGCGACGATCACCCAGCTCGCCGCGGCGCTAGCGGAGCAGGGCTACGAGCCCGATGACCACGACGGCGTGCTCGCGCTGCACAACTGCCCCTTCGACACCCTGGCGAGCAAGCACACCGCCTTGGTGTGCGCCCTCAACGAGAGCTATGTGCAGGGTGTCGCGGACGGTATGGGGTGTTGCCAGGTGGATGCCCGCCTCGAGCCGGGCGAAGGCAGATGCTGCGTCCGGGTGCACCGCCGCGAGGAATCAGCGCGCGAGTAGTCGGCGTCGGGTAGGCCGAGCCAAGGGTCACCGGCAGCAGTCGTGTCCCTCCGCGGCCGGACGTGGTGCGTGGGGTCGCCTCGCACCACTGACGAGACGGTCGGTCGCGTTACGAGATGGTCGGTCGCGCGTCGTCCTCGGGGTCGTTGATGTGCGGTTCATCCATCTCGTTGGTGGCAGGGCCACCCGACTCCACGAACCCCAGGATGCTCCCGTCATCCGACTCGATCACCAGGCTGGATCGCGCACCGCGCATGATCTTGTCGGTGATGTTGTCCAACTCGACCGGATTCGGGTCGCGGCCGATGCGGTGCATGGCCGCGCCGAGGCGCTCCAGCACGACAGCACGCTCGAGCTCGGGGCCCGCGCTCACGACCTCGACCACGGCATCGGCGAAATGCTGCAGGGCCTGCCCGTTCTCGCCGCGATCGGTGCCGTTGAGCACGAGTCGCTCCGAGGTGTGCTTGAGATTCGGATGCCCATGGTGTGCAGGGATCCTCGACTCGTCGTGTGACATCCTCGACCTTCCTGTGTCATCGCCCGCCAAGGGACCGACACACACGATGGGTGCGTGCGGCCGCCACGGCAGATTCTGCCCCGATTCTCGTCCTCCGCTTCCGGGTTGTCGAGCCCCGGGGCCCGCCTCGCACGACGGGCGGCAGCAACGACCGCACCGAGGGTATGGACGTGGCGCGCGCCACACAGTTGGATGGGTGGCATGCAGAGCACCATGCAGGACTACCAGCTGACCATCGCCTCCCTGATGCACCACGGGACGAGCGTCCACCCCGACTCGGAGGTGGTCACCGCGACCGCCGAGGGCTCGCGATCCATCACCTATGCCGAGCTCGGGAAGCGCACCGCCCGGCTCGCGGGCGCCCTGCGCGCGCTCGGCATCGAGGGCGACGACCGGGTCGCGACCTTCCAGTGGAACAACGCCGAGCACCTCGAGGCCTACCTGGCGATCCCGTCGATGGGCGCTGTGCTGCACACCCTGAACATCCGCCTCTTCCCCGAGCAGCTGATCTACGTCGCCAACCACGCCGAGGACAAGATCGTCATCGTCGACGACTCACTCGTCGGCCTGCTCGCCCCGCAGCTGCCGCACCTGGAGACCGTCACCCACGTGCTGGTCGCCGGGCCCGAGGCGGCACAGGCGAACCTGGACTCCCTTCGATCCTCGGGCAAGGAGGTCCTGCTCTACGAGGACGTCCTCGCCGAGCAGCCGGAGACCTTCGACTGGCCGGAGCTGGACGAGAACGACGCTGCCGCCATGTGCTACACGAGCGGCACGACCGGCAACCCCAAGGGCGTCGTCTACAGCCACCGCTCTGCCTACCTGCACTCGATGGCCTCCTGCACCGGCAATGTCGCCGGCCTGACCTTCGCCGACCGGGTCCTGCCGATCGTGCCGATGTTCCACGCCAACGCGTGGGGCCTGGCCTACGCCGCGATCATGAGCGGTGCCTCGCTGTGCATGCCCGACCGCTGGCTGCAGGCCGAGCCGCTCGTGCGCTTCGTGACCGAGAGCCGGCCGACGATCTCCGGAGCGGTGCCCACGGTCTGGAACGACGTGCTCACCCACCTCGACGACCACCCCGAGGTGAAACTGGACTCCCTGCGCCGCATCCTCTGCGGTGGCTCCGCCGTCCCGGTCTCGCTCATGCAGGCGCTGCGCGAGCGCCACGGCCTCGACATGATCCAGGCGTGGGGCATGACCGAGACCTCTCCGGTCGCCTCGGTGGCCAATGTCCCGCTGGGGATCCGGGGCGAGGAGGAGTGGCGTTACAAGGCCACGGCCGGCCGGCTGCTCTGCGGGGTCGAGGGGCGCATCGTCGCCGATGACGGCAGCGTCCTCCCCCGCGACGGCGAGGCCGTGGGCGAGCTCGAGGTCAGGGGGCCGTGGGTCACCGCGGGCTACTACGCCTCCGACGACCCCGATGCGGAGGCGAAGTTCGACCACGGCTGGCTGCGCACCGGCGACGTCGGCACCCTCGACCACCTCGGGTACATCACCCTGACCGATCGCGCGAAGGACGTCATCAAGTCCGGCGGCGAGTGGATCTCCTCGGTCGACCTGGAGAACGCGCTCATGGGTCACCAGGCCGTCCTCGAGGCCGCGGTCGTCGGCATCCCGGACGAGAAGTGGCAGGAGCGGCCGCTGGCCACCATCGTCGTCAAGCAGGGCGCCACCGTCACCGCCGACGAGCTGCGCGAGCACCTCGCCGGGGACTTCGCGAAGTGGCAGCTGCCCGACGCCTTCGCCTTCATCGAGGAGGTGCCGCGCACGTCGGTCGGCAAGTTCGACAAGAAGGTGCTGCGCCAACGCTTCCGGGAGGGGGAGCTGCGGGTGGAGCCGCTGTCATGAGCGCCCCGCATCCCGAGCGGACGGCCACCGACGACGACGTCGACGTGGTGGTCCTCGGCGGCGGCCCCGTCGGGGAGAACCTCGCCCAGTACGCGGTCGAGGGCGGGCTGAGCGCCACGATCGTGGAGGGCGAACGCTACGGCGGGGAGTGCAGCTACTGGGCGTGCATCCCGAGCAAGGCCCTGCTGCGCCCCGCGGCGGTCGCCACCACCAGCACCCGGCTGCACGGGGTGGTCCCGACCGACGTCGACCGCGACGCTCTCCTGGCCCGACGCGACGAGTGGGTCTCGCACTACGACGACTCCGGCCAGTACGAGTGGGCCGAGAGCGCGGGGATCACCGCGCTCCGGGGGCAGGCTCGCCTCGTCGGCGAGCGGGAGGTGGAGGTCGAGGGCGAAGGGGGCACCCGTCGCCTGCGCGCGCGGCGCGCCGTGGTCATCGCCACGGGCAGCGAGGCGGTCGTGCCGGAGCCTTACCGCGCCGCCCACCCGTGGGACTCCCGTGACGCGACCGCGGTCCGTGAGGTGCCCGACCGGCTCGTGATCGTCGGCGGCGGGGTCGTCGCCTGCGAGGCGGCGACGTGGATGGCCGCACTCGGCTCCCACGTGACGATGCTGGTGCGCGGTCCGGGTCTGCTGGAGCGGATGGAGCCCTTCGCCGGCGAGGTGGTGGCCGACTCCCTGCGGGCCAAGGGGGTGGACGTGCGTCTGGCCACGGAGGCCGGCGGCTGCGAACGCCGGGACGGCCAGGACACCGGCGTCGGCCGGATCCACGGCGGCCCGGTGACGCTGACGACCGGCGACGGGAGCATCGAGGCCGACGAGCTGCTCGTCGCGACCGGCCGCCGCCCACGGCTCGGGGACGTGGGGCTCGACGCGGTCGGGTTGACCGCGCAGGACGTCACCGACGGGCGGCTGCCGCAGTGGCTGCACGCGCTCGGGGACGCCGGTGGTGAGGCCCCGCTGACGCACTGGGGGAAGTACCGCGCCAGGGTGCTCGGGTCGCGGCTGACCGCCGAGGCCGAGGGCCGCCCGGTCGAGCCGGTTCCCGATGACGTGCCGGTGCCGCAGGCCGTCTTCACCGACCCGCAGGTCGGATCGGTCGGCGCCACCGAGCAGGAGGCCCGCGAGGCGGGACGCGATGTGGTGACCAGCGAGGTTGCCTTCGACGGGGCCGCCGGCGGGGCGCTGCTGCGCGATGACGTCGCCGGCCGCGCCTCGATCGTCGTCGATCGCTCCACCGGCTGCCTGCTCGGCGCGACCTTCGTCGGCCCCGAGGCCGGTGAACTGGTGCACGGCGCCACCATCGCGATCGTCGGCAGGACACCGGTGCACCTGCTGCGGCACGCCGTCCCGAGCTTCCCGACGGCGTCCGAGCTGTGGCTGCGCCTGCTGGAGGACCTGCCGACGCGGCTGCGCCGCCCGTAGCCGGACGGAGGCGGGTCCGTGCCCCGCCCGACTCCTCGCATGAATCGTCTCCCGCTGGGTAGGGTCAGGTGAAGGCAGACCACCCGCCCGACTCGCCTGCAGGAGGACGTCCGTGCCACGCAATGCCGCACAGAAGCTCATCGCCGACCACCTCGTCGAGGGCTCGATGGAACCGGGCTCGGAGATCGGTTTGACGGTCGACCAGACCCTCACCCAGGACGCGACCGGCACGATGGTGATGCTCGAGCTCGAGGCGATGGGTCTCGACCGGATCCGTACCGAGCTGTCCGTGCAGTACGTCGACCACAACCTGCTGCAGACCGACGAGAAGAACCCCGACGACCACCTCTTCCTGCAGTCGGCGGCGCAACGCTTCGGGCTCTGGTACTCCAAGGCCGGCAACGGCGTCTCGCACCCGGTGCACCAGGCGCACTTCGGTCGCCCCGGTGCGACGTTGATCGGGTCGGACTCGCACACCTGCGCGGCCGGGGCCCTGGGGATGCTGGCGATCGGCGTCGGCGGACTCGAGGTCGCGATGGCGATGGCCGGGCAGCCGCTCTACGTGTCCATGCCGCAGGTGTGGGGCGTCGAGCTGACCGGTGAGCTCCCCGACTGGGTCTCCGCGAAGGACGTCATCCTGGAGATGCTGCGGCGCCACGGCGTCAAGGGCGGGGTGAACCGGATCATCGAGTACCACGGGCCGGGACTGGCCCAGCTGACGGCGATGGACCGACACGTCATCGCCAACATGGGCGCCGAGCTCGGGGCGACCGCCAGCGTCTTCCCCGCGGATGACGCCGTGCGCGACTACCTCGAGGCGGTCGGACGAGGGGACGACTTCACCCGGCTGGAGGCCGACGAGGGCGCGACCTACGACGTGACCGAGCACATCGACCTCTCCGCGCTGGAGCCGCTGATCGCCAAGCCCTCCTCCCCGGGCAATGTCGTGCCGGTGGCCGAGGTCGAGGACGAGGACGTCACCCAGGTCGTCGTCGGTTCCTCCGCGAACCCGGGCCTGCGCGACTTCGCCGTCGTGGCCGAGATCCTCGACGGGCAGCAGGGCGCGTCCGGGGTGTCCGTCGACATCAACCCGACATCCCGGGAGGTCCTCGCCGACCTCATCAGCGGCGGATGGCTGACCTCCCTCGTCGGCTCCGGAGCACGGATCCACCAGTCCGGCTGCATGGGCTGCATCGGGATGGGACAGGCCCCGGCGAGTGGCCGCAACTCGCTGCGCACCATGCCGCGCAACTTCCCCGGACGCTCGGGCACGGAGGAGGACGCCGTGTGGCTGTGCTCCCCGGAGACGGCCGCGGCCGCGGCCCTGACCGGCCGGATCACCGATCCGCGCACGCTCGCGGACAGTCACGACCTCGCCTACCCGCGCCCGACGATGCCGGAGCGCTACAGCACCATCGACGACATGCTCCAGGCTCCGCTGCCGCAGGAGGAAGCGGAGCAGGTCGAGCTGGTCAAGGGTCCGAACATCTCCTCGTTGCCGGAGTTCGCCCCGATCAGCGACCGCGTGGAGGTGCCGACGCTGCTCGTCATGGGCGACGACGTCTCCACCGACGAGATCATGCCGGCCGGGTCCCAGGTGCTGCCCTTCCGCAGCAACATCCCCCGGATCGCCGACTTCTCCTTCGTCCGGGTCGACGAGACCTACCCGGAGCGGGCGAAGGGGGGCGAGGGCCACGTGGTCGTCGCCGGCGAGAACTACGGCCAGGGCTCGTCCCGCGAGCACGCGGTGATCGCGCCGCGATACCTGGGGTTGGTGGCCGTGATCGCGAAGTCCTTCGCGCGCATCCACTGGCAGAACCTCGCCAACTTCGGTGTCCTGCCGCTGGAGTTCGACGACCCGTCCGACCACGACTCGATCTCGGTCGACGACACCGTCGTGCTCGACGGGGTGCACGATGCCCTGCGCGCCGGTCGCGGCCTCACCGCGACGATCGGCGGACGCGAGGTCGCGCTGCACCACCGTCTGTCGGATCGCCAGGTCGACATGGTGCTCGCGGGTGGCCGGATCCCGCTGACGGCAGAGTCGCTCTGAGGGATCACCCGCCCGGGCCGTGACGCCGGCGGCGACCGTCCCGACGGAGGCACCGCATCACCCGTCCACGGACGGGTAGGGACTGGTCAGGGTGGCCATGCACTCGCGTGCCCACCGTGACGATGACCGCAAGAGAGCAAGGAGGATCGTGATGAACGACCTGACGGGCACGAGGATCGCCGTCCTGCTCGCCAACTCCGGCGTGGAGCAGGCCGAGCTCACCACCCCGTGGCAGGCGCTCGGTGACGCCGGGGCCCGGATGACCCTCATCGCTCCGGAGACGGGCGAGGTCCAGGCCTTCAACAACGACGTCGAGAAGGGAGACACCTTCCGGGCCGACGTCGCCGTCGCCGACGCGAACGCGGCTGACTACGACGCGCTGGTGCTGCCGGGTGGCACCACCAATGCAGACCGGTTGCGGATGGACTCCGACGCGATCGGGTTCATCACGGCGCTCGCCGGCTCCGGCACGCCGATCGCCTCGATCTGCCACGGCCCGTGGGCGCTGGTCGAGGCGGGGCTCGTCGACGGTCGGACGCTGACGTCGTTCCCCTCGCTGCAGACGGACATCCGCAACGCCGGCGGCACGTGGGTCGACGAGGAGGCGGTCACCTGCACCGCGGGGAACTTCACCCTCGTCACCAGCCGCAACCCCGGTGACCTCGACCCCTTCGTCGAGGCCGCGGCCAAGGCCTTCGCCTGACCGACACTCCCTCCGCTCGGGTTGCACCGCCGCTGTTGACAGCCGGCGCAGGCTGACGGAACGTGACGGGTACCGGTCGTGGTCGCGGCCGGTACCCGCCTGCGTGCAGGCCGCGAGAAAGTAGCTCCCCACATGCCGCACCCCCGGACCGAGCCGAGCACCTCCCTTCGCGACCGGATGAAGCCCCGGTCCAAGGACGTCACCGACGGCCTGGAGAAGACCGCCGCGCGCGGGATGCTGCGCGCGGTCGGCCTGGCCGACGAGGACTTCGACAAGCCGCAGATCGGGATCGGCTCCAGCTGGAACGAGATCACCCCGTGCAACCTGTCCCTGCAGCGGCTGGCCGCCGCAGCCAAGGACGGGGTGCGCGAGGAGCTGGGCGTGCCGATGGAGTTCGGCACGATCTCGGTCTCGGACGGGATCGCGATGGGCCATGTCGGGATGCACTACTCACTCGTCTCCCGCGAGGTCATCGCCGACTCCGTCGAGACGGTGATGGAGGCCGAGCGCTTCGACGGGTCCGTGCTCCTGGCCGGCTGTGACAAGTCGCTGCCCGGGATGATGATGGCGGCCGCCCGGCTCGGGCTGGCCTCGACCTTCGTCTACGCCGGTACCGCCCTGCCGGGTCTCGTGCGCATGCTCGACGGCGCGGACCGGGAGATCACGATCATCGACGCCTTCGAGGCGGTCGGCGCCTGCCAGGCCGGGACGATGGAGCGCGAGGACGTCGACACCGTCGAGCGTTCCTTCTGCCCCGGTGAGGGCGCGTGCGCCGGGATGTACACCGCCAACACGATGGCGAGCATGGGCGAGGCCCTCGGGCTGTCGCTGCCGGGCAGCGCGTCACCGCCCTCGGCCGACAAGCGTCGCACGATCATCGCGCGCGAGTCCGGGGCGGCCGCGGTGCGGATGCTGCGTGACGGGGTCACGGTCCGCGACATCCTCACCCTCCAGGCCTTCGAGAACGCCATCACCGTGCTCATGGCGCTGGGCGGCTCGACCAATGCCGTGCTGCACCTGCTCGCGATCGCCAACGAGGCCGGGGTGCCGCTGACCCTGGACCACTTCGACGAGATCGCCGGGCGCACACCGGTGCTCGCCGACGTCAAGCCCTTCGGCCAGCACGTGATGCGCGACGTCGACCAGGTCGGTGGCATCCCCGTCGTCATGCGGGTGCTGCTCGACGCCGGTCTGCTCCACGGCGACGCGATGACCGTCACCGGACACACCGTGGCCGAGAACCTCGAGACCATCGCCCCACCGCTGCCGGACGGGCACGTCCTCTTCGGCTCCGACCGGCCGTACCGCGCCACCGGTGGGTTGGCCGTGCTCCGGGGCAGCTTCGCCCCGGACGGCGCCATCGCCAAGGCCGCCGGGTTCTCCTACGACACCTTCCGGGGCCCGGCACGGGTCTTCGAGGGCGAGCGCGACGCGCTGGACGCCCTCGCCGAGGGCAGCATCGAGTCGGGGTGCGTCGTGGTCATCCGCCGGGAGGGACCCCAGGGTGGGCCCGGCATGCGCGAGATGCTCGCGATCACCGGTGCGATCAAGGGAGCCGGGCTCGGCGCCTCGACGTTGCTGATCACCGACGGCCGCTTCTCGGGTGGGACGACCGGCAACTGCATCGCCCACGTCGCCCCCGAGACGATGGACGCCGGCCCGATCGCACTCGTCCGCGACGGCGACAGCATCTCCCTCGACCTGACCGCGCGCCGTCTGGACCTGGAGGTGGACGAGGCCGAGCTCGCCGCTCGCCGCACGGACTGGGTCAAGCCGCCGATGACGAGCACCGGTGTCCTGGCGAAGTATGCCGCGCTCGTCGGCTCGGCCTCCCAGGGTGCGGTCTGCCTGCCGTGACGGCATCGGCGTCGGTCGGGGTCGCCGGGCCCACCCCGACGGGCCTGCCGGTCTGATCGTCTCGCGCGGCTCGTCCGACACCGGCGGGCATGTCCGCGGCACGTGCGGGTAGGGCCCGTTCGTCACCATGACGACGAAAGGAGTCGACGATGAAGGCCGTTGTCTACCGGGGACTGTACGACGTGGCCGTGCGCCGTGAGGCGCTTGTTGTTCGAGTGGAGGTGAGAGACCTTTGCCTGATTCCCTGCCGTAGCAGGGAGTCCGTAGCTGGGGGCAGCCTGATCGCAGGGACGTGCGGGAGGGCGGGAGCAGCCCCGACAAAGCCGTGTCGCGTCAGCACCGTTGGATGGCGTGGGCGCGGCGAGCAAGCCGAAGAGGTATACGCGAGGAACCGGTGTCATCACCTGTCTTGACGTACTACCGCCTCAAACCCAGTGGATATGGGGCGGGCGCGGCCAGCCACCTGCCGGAGTGATGGGCGGTGGACCGCCCGGGGCACGAGTTACATGTCCCGGGTCGGGTCGGCGGTGAAGGACTACGGAGTAGTCGCCGACGAGTGCCGCAGGCAGATAGCCGGGTGCCTCCTTCGGTCAGCGGACAGCAAGTGAACACGGGAAGGTCCCCGGGGCCTGCCCGCCGAGCCTGTACAGCCAGCGCGGGTCGGTGTGGCTGGGTGCGTCGCCTGCCGATCGGCCCGGGGGCTGGCGGAGCCGCCGTAGTACTGCGAGTCCGGGAAAGCCGGACACATCGGGAAGGGCGGCAGCGAGGATGGATAGGAGGTACTGCGATGGCGCAAGAGGCGTTGGTGAACTCCGACGCTCGAGCCTTGATGGAGCAAGTCAGGGAGCGGGTAGCGCGGACGCAGATCAAGTATCACCGGTGGGCCAAGACCGACCGCGATCAGCGGTTCGGGGACTTGTTCAACCTCGTGTCACACCCGGACTACCTGCGGGTGGCCTGGCAGCACGTGGCACGAAACAAGGGGGCTCGCACCGCGGGGGTCGACGGCGTGACCGTGCGTCAGATCGCCCAGCGGGGTGAGATCGGGGATTTCCTGAATGGGATCGCCGCGAGCCTGAAGGACGGCACGTATCGGCCCTCGCCGGTGCGGCGGGTGCTCCTTCCCAAGCCGGGCGGCAAGTCGCGCCCGTTGGGGATCCCGACCGTGACCGACCGGGTCGTGCAGCAGTCGTTGAGGATGGTGCTGGAACCGATCTTCGAGGCCGACTTCCAGCCGGTCTCCTACGGGTTCCGGCCCAAGCGGCGCGCCCATGACGCGGTCGCCGAGATCCACCACTACGCCACCAGCGGGTACCGGTGGGTGCTGGACGCAGACATCGAAGGATGTTTCGACCACATCGACCACACTGCCCTGCTGGGTTTGGTGCGGGAACGGATCAAGGACAAGAAGACCGTGGCACTGGTCCGCGCGTTCCTCAAGGCCGGAGTTCTTGATGAGCTCGGTCTGCAGGCCGCGACCAGTGAGGGAACCCCACAAGGCGGGATCATCTCGCCGCTGTTGGCCAACATCGCCTTGTCCGTGCTGGACGAGGCGATCATGGCCCCGTGGAAGCCAGGTGGTGACCAGTCAAGCCAGGCTGAACGCGCCAAACGTCGTTACCACGGGTTGGGCAACTGGCGGATCGTGCGCTACGCGGACGACTTCGTCATCATGACCAACGGCAGCAAGGATGACGCGCTGGCCCTGAAAGAACAGGCCGCCGAGGTGCTGGCCGGGATCGGGCTGCGGCTTTCCGAGGCCAAGACCCGCGTCACGCACCTACGCGAAGGGATCGACTTCCTCGGCTTCCACATCCAGTGGAGGAAACGCAGAGGAGGCGGCAAGTGGTGCTGCATGGTCTTCATCAGCAACAAAGCGTTCGCGAGGATCAAACAGACCATCCGCGCTCTGACCCCTCGCCGGTCACCACGGCCCATGATGGACGTGATCATTGAGGTCAACGCGGCGCTGCGCGGGTGGACGTCCTACTTCCGCCACGCCATCGCCGGGCGACGATTCAGTTTCCTTCGGTACTTCACCTGGAGACGCTTTGTCGCGTGGCAGCGCGAGCAGCGCCGCTGGAACTGGTCCAAGGTCAAACGATGGCTCCGCCGCCCAGACGGCAGTTGGAAACCCATCGCGACTACGGACGTGGCCGTCTTCGACCCCACGAAAGTGCGGGTTCGACGCTATCGGTACCGCGGGAATCGGATCCCCAGTCCCTACGACCCGGCCACGGCCGCCTGACGGCATCACCTCGTGGAGAGCCCGTTGCGTTGAAAGGCGCACGGCGGGTTCGGCGGGCGGTCCGGGGAAACGGGGCAGCAGCAATGCCGCCACCGCGCCCCGGACCGACCCAACGTCCAGGACGTGGAGGACGCGCGCATCGAGGACCCGACCGACGCACTGGTGCGGATCACCACCACCGCCATCTGCGGGTCCGATCTGCACATGTACGAGGGACGGACCGACGCCGAGCCGGGCATCACCTTCGGGCACGAGAACATGGGGATCGTCGAGGACGTCGGGCCGGGGGTCACCTCGGTCCGCACGGGCGACCGGGTGGTGATGCCCTTCAACGTCGCCTGCGGCTTCTGCGACACCTGCCGGGCGGGCAAGAGCGCCTTCTGCCTGACCGTCAATCCCCCCGGTGCGGGCGGCGCCTACGGGTACGTGGGCATGGGGCCCTACCCGGGCGGGCAGGCCGAGTACCTGCGGGTCCCCTTCGCCGACTACAACTGCGTCCCCCTCCCCGAGGGCTCCGAGCACGAGAAGGACTTCGCGTTGCTCGCCGACATCTTTCCCACCGGGTACCACGCCACGGAGCTGGCCGGCGTCCGCCCCGGGGACACGGTCGCGGTCTACGGAGCCGGGCCCGTCGGCCTGATGGCGACGTACTCGGCCCTGCTGCGCGGTGCCAGCCGGGTCTTCACCGTCGACAAGTTCGCCGACCGGCTCGATCTGGCGGCCCAGATCGGCGCCGAGCCGATCGATTTCACCACGGGGGACCCGGCGCAGCAGATCGCGGACGAGCTCCGGGCACCGGGGGTGGATCGGGGCATCGACGCCGTCGGGTACCAGGCCACGGCCGAAGGGGGCGACGAGCAGCCCGCGATCGTGCTCAACCAGTTGGTCGAGACGGTCCGCTCGACCGGGTCCATCGGGGTCGTCGGGCTGTACCTGCCTTCCGACCCCGGCGCACCCAACGAGCACGCCGCGAAGGGGGAGCTGCTCTTCAAGGTCGGGCGCTACTTCGAGAAGGGCCAGACCATGGGCACCGGCCAGGCCGATGCCAAGCAGTACGCACACTTCCTGCGTGACATGATCATCGCCGGCCGAGCCGAGCCCGGCTTCGTCGTCTCCCAGGAGCTGCCGCTCGCCGAGGCCCCCGATGCCTACTCCCGGTTCGACAAGCGCGAGGAGGGCTACACCAAGGTGCTCCTCCAGCCCGGGACGTAGGTCGGAGCGGCCCGCACAGGTCGGCCCGTCCGGGTCAACCCGCGCGGGTCGGCCCACGGTGCGTAGGGTCTCGACCATGTCCGACAAGACCCGCCGCGTCCTCGCGATCATCCTTGCCCTGGCGATGGTCGGCAGCCTCGCCGCGGGCGTCATCCTCTCCAGCCTCGGCGGGGGTTCCGGCAACAGCGCCCCGGGAGCCGGCCAGAGCGGGTCGAGCTCGGCCCACGGTGACCCCCGCGAGGCCGAGGACGACATCGCACTGGCACGGCGTGACGCCGATGACCCGACGGCCATGGGGGACGTGGACGCGCCACTGGTGCTCATCGAGTACGCCGACTACCGGTGCCCGTACTGCGGGGTCTTCAACCAGGACACCCTGCCCACGATCGTCGAGGAGTACGTCGACACCGGCAAGGTCCGGATCGAGTGGCGCGACCTACCGCTCTTCGGTGAGCAGTCGAGCGATGCCGCTGTCGCCGCGCGTGCCGCCGGGAGGCAGGACCGTTTCTGGGAGTACCACGACGCGGTCTACGCAGATGCGCCCGAGCGCGGGCACCTCGAGGTCACCCGGGACAAGCTCCTCGCCTGGGCCGAGGAGGTCGACGTGCCGGACACGGAGCAGTTCGAGGAGGACCTCGACGACCCGCAGCTGCTGGACCTCGTCGAGGCTGACGCCCGCGAGGGCCAGCAGGTCGGCGCCACCGGGACGCCGACCTTCGTCATCGGCCACGAGGCGCTCGTCGGCGCCCAGCCGATCGGGCTCTTCCGCGACCTGCTCGACGACCAGCTCGAGGCCGTCGGGGTGCAGTAGCGATCGCCGGTCCCGGAACCGTCGAGACCTTCTCGCTGTCGGGCACCGGGCCTAGAATGAGGTGATCGACGAAGGAGCACCCGATGCCCGACGATCACCGTCCTGACGGACTGACCAGATATTCCATCCACGCGTGGGACGACTCCTCGACCGAAGCCCTCTCGACCATCACGGCGCACCGCGGGGTCCGCGCCGGGATCGCTCCGGAGGTGCACGACGTCCTCGACCCGGAGTCCGCTGCGCGGGGGTATCTCGACGACGCCCTGGCGAGTACCTCCCTTCCCTCCCTGACCGTGCCCGAGGTCGCCGGCACGCGGACCGGTTTCACCCCGATCGGCACCGAGACCGTCGCGCTCACCGGGACGCGCACGGTGAAGTTCCGTCAGGTCCTCCACGACATCCCCGTCTACGGGTCCTTCGTCGTCGTCGAGCTCGACGGGGACAACGAGCTGGTCGGCATCGACACGACGACGGGACGACCCGAGGACGTGGACCCGGTCGCCACCATCGCCCCGGCCCGCGCCGTCGAAATCGCTCGCGAGGCGCCCGGTGGCTACTCGCCGGTGGCCACCGCGGTCCCCCGGCTGCACTTCTACTACGACGGCGGGGAGGAGCGGTGGCGCTTGGTCTACCTGCTCGAGGACGTGCCCGTGACCACGTCAGGCGGGGCGACGGGGGCGGACCCTCCGGTCCCGGAGGCGCCCCACCTCGTGGACTACGTGATCGACGCCCACGACGCGTCCGTGGTCGATGTGCTGCCACGCACGCCCAGCCTGACCGCCGAGGGCGTGGAGCAGACGGCCGCGGACTCCTACGGTGTCCAGCGGACCTTCGTCGCACAGTCGGAGCAGGAGCGGCTGGTGCTGCGGGACCCGGTGCACAACGTCGAGACCTTCGACTTCGGCTTCGACGACCCGGCGACCGATGCCGACGCCCTGCCGGGGGCGCTCGTCGAGAACCCACCCGACTGGTCACCGGCGGCCGTGAGCGCCCACGCCAACGCGATCGTCGTCTCGCGCTTCCTGCGCACGGTGGTGCTGCGCAACAACATCGACGGCCGGGGCGGGCCGCTGACCTCGACCATCAACTGCGTCGTGCAGTCCGCCAGCAGCGGACCGAAGGAGTGGGCCAACGCCTTCTGGAACGGCACGCAGATGGTGTACGGCCAGATCCGCAACGGCGACGACCTGCGCTCGCTGTCGGCGAACGTCGACGTCGTCGGCCACGAGATCTTCCACGGTGTCACCGGCTCGACCGCGCGGTTGGAGTACCGCGCCCAGTCGGGTGCGCTGAACGAGTCGTACTCCGACGTCTTCGGCACGATCATCGCCAACATCGGCAACGAGGATCCCCGCACCTGGGACTGGCTGATCGGCGAGAAGCTCTTCCCGGACCGTGAGGCGCTGCGCGACATGGCCGACCCGACCCGCTTCGACCAGCCGGCGCACATGGACGACTACCAGGACCTGCCCGTCACCCAGAACGGGGACTGGGGCGGGGTGCACACCAACAGCGGCATCCCGAACAAGGCGGCCTACGTCCTGCTCACCACCGAGGATCCCGATGGCACTCTCGCGCTCACGCCGCACGAGGTCGCCGCGGTCTACTACATCGCGCTGACCCAGCGGCTCTCCCGGACATCGCAGTTCGCCGACGCCCGGCGGGCGTCCGTCGCCAGCGCCCGCTCCTTCCTGCGCGGCAGGCCCCGGGACGAGCGGGACCGGAAGGTCGCCGCCGTGGGGGCGGCCTTCGACGCCGTGGGGATCGCCTGACCAGCCGTGGGGGTCACCTGACGAGGTGGGATCACCTGGCTACGTGTGCCCACGGAGTCGCAAGAGCCAAGCAGGTGCGACGTCACCCGCCGCCGGCGTCGGGCCGGTCGGGGGCGAAGGGGGGCGTGCCTGCGCCGGTCGGTGTGGAGCCGGGCGCAGGGTGGCCGGCCCGGCCCACTCGGTCTCCAGGAGCGACTGACTCTCGCTCCCGGCTCACCGATCCGCCGTGGTCCAGCGCGGCCGCTCACGCCCGCCGCCGTAGCCCAGCGGCACGCGCGGCGGACGGACGACCAGATCGGTGAGGAACATCCGTCGCGACAGCAGGACCAGAGCTGCGGCGGCGAAGAAGACCAGGGCCGACAACCGCCACGAGGTCTCGTAGCCGAAGGCGTCGACGGCCATCCCGAAGAGGAGCGGCCCGGTCGCCCCGCCGAAGAAGGCGCCCGCCTGGACGTACCCGGAGGCCTTGGCCGGGGACTCGCGACCGATCCTGGTGACGGCGAAGAGGAACAGGCCGGGCCAGGACCATCCGATGGCGAAGGCCACCAGGCTCGCCGCGACGTAGCTGGCGACGCCGGGCAGCGAGAGGGCCAGCAGGGCCACCCCACCGATGGCCATCTGGGTGGCCACCACGGGCAGGTTGCGTCCGTGGCGGCGATCGGCGAGCTGCCCCACCAGGAGCCGACCGACGACGTTCAGCGCGCTGCCGGCGGCCATCAGCCCACCGGCCTGTGAGGGCGTGAGCCCGACCTCGAAGCCCCACGAGGCGATGAAGGACCCCATCGAGTTGGCGGCGGCGCTCCCCAGTGCGATGGCGGCCGTGACCACCAGCAGAGCCCTGACCGGTGGAGCATCCAGGCCGGCGCCCCGTGGCGGGGCAGCCGTCGAGCCGTTGCGCCCGGGGGCCAGCAGACCGGCGAGGACGACGACGAGCCCGACGCCGCCCAAGGTCCAGTACGTCGAGCGCCACCCGAGCTGGGAGGTCATGGTCGGCACGGCCAGACCGGCCAGCACGATCGCCACCGGGACCGCGGACTGCTTGACCCCGAAGCCGATGCCACGGCGATGGGCCGGGATGCTCCGGGACATCGCCAGATTCGCCGTCAGCTGGTGTGCGGCATTGGCGCAGCCGAGCACGACCATGCAGGCGACGAGGGTCAGCCACCCGTGGGCGAGCAGGGCCACCCCGACTCCCCCGACGGCCGAGAGCCCGCCGGCGACCATCGTCGACAGGCGTGGGCCCGCGCGGTCGGCCACTCCCCCGCCGAGAATCGCCACCAGGGAGGCGGCCGTGAAGAAGGCGGCGACGGCAACCCCGAACCGCTGCTCCCCGAACCCCAGCTCACGGCGCAGCGGCACCGACTGGGTCGCGAGGAGGAAGACCGGCACGGAGCCCACGGTGGTCAGCAGGCTGGCCCCGAGGACCTTCCACACCGCCGACGACATCACCACCCCATGATGCGACATCCCCGGTCAGGAGCGTGGCCGCGTCCGGCGAGGAGGCTGCAGTCGTCGGGACCGCCCCACCCCGGAGGCGGCGCGAAGGGGGAACGTCCGGCTGGCGGCTACGCGCTCACCAGCGCGGCGTCCACCGTGATCGTCGCTCCGGTGAAGAGCCGCGAGACCGGGCACAGCGCAGACGCGGACTCGACGATCGAGCCGAAGGCCTCCTCGTCGATCCCGTCGACGACGGCCCTGACGGTGATTGTCGAGGTGGTGATCGTCGGCGTCCCGTCGACCTCCTCCAGGGAGATGGTCGAGCTCACGTCGAGGCGGCTCGGCGGAGTCTTGTTCTCGTCCAGGGTCAGCGCAAGTGCCTGCGAGAAGCACGAGGAGTGCGCTGCCGCGAGGAGCTCCTCGGGGCTGCTCCTGCCGCCGGGCGCCTCGGTGCGCGAGCCCCACGTGACCAGCTGGTCGTCCAGGACACCACTGCTGGAGTCGTGCAGGGTCCCGCGTCCGGTGGCGAGGGGACCCTCCCAGGTGGTCGTGACGGAACGGTCGGCGATGCTCATGCTGATCCCTTCAGTTGGTATTTTTCCCACCGTACTCCGTGGAAAATGGCAACACCAGCCCTCGCCCCCATCAGTCAGGCGCAGTCGATGCACCGTCGCGCGGTGGGCCTGGCCTCGAGGCGCCCGGGCGCGATCGGACGGCCGCACTGCTCGCACGTGCCGTAGACGCCTCGGTCGAGCCGCCCGAGCGCGGCATCGACCTCCTCCAGGTGCGCCCGCCCCTGCCTGACGAAGGCGTCGACCTGCGAGCGCTCGAAGGCGATCGTCGCGCCCTCCGGGTCGTGCTCGTCGTCGGCGTTGCTCCCTTCGCTCGCCTCGACGAGTGCGGTGAAGTCGTCGGTGAGCACCGACAGTCGTTGGAGCGTCGCCCGACGCTCCTCGTCGAGGTGTGCCCGATGATCCGTCATCAGCCCATCATCCCGGCTCCGGCCCGTGAGCCACGGATCCGACAACCTCGCTCCCGACGCACCCGCACGACCAGCGCCCACAGGAGCACGCCGATCGCCGTGGCAGCGAGGAAGGGCTGCACGGGCGCGAAGTACTGCAGGGCTCCCGCGTAACCGAGCGCGATCAGGACCAGCTTGTTGCACACGGGGCAACCCACGGCGAAGAAGGTCGCGAATGCCCCGGCCATGCCCAGGCGGGAGCCGCGCTCACCCCCGTCGTCCGGGTCGCGACGGGCGACGTAGGTCGCGGTGACCAGTCCGGCCAGCACCGAGGTGACCACCAGGACCGGCCACGCCCACACGGTCGTCGGGATCTCCCGGCTGAAGAGCGGGGTGGGGATCATCGCGGTCGGGACCGCCGTCACGATCATCGTCAGGACCGCGACCCCCGCAGCGGTCCACCAGCGCCGGGCCTGCCACGTGCGCAGCTCGTCGAGGAACGACGACGTGGTCGCCTGCTCTCGGGGCGGGGTCAGGGTGTCCATGTCAGTTCTTCCTGCTCATCGGGTCGGGACCGACGGCGTGGTCCCCCGTGTCGGCGGGGTCCACGGGCCGGGAGTCACGCCGCCCACTGCGTTGGCGCCACAGGGCGATCCCACCCAGGACCACGACAGTGGCGGCGATGAACCAGATGTCCGAGACCCCGGCGCTCCAGGTGCTCAGCGCCGACTCGGCCGAACGCTGGGTACTGATCGTGAAGACACCACTGAGACTGGCGGTGCCCTCGGTGAGGATCAGCAGCACGCCGATGGCGATCGACAGGACTCCGGAGATGACCATCGCCCAGGTGTTGCGCCACGGGCCAATCGAGACCTCCTTGGGGGCGATGGCGGCCCGTCCGCGCGTCCCCAGACGCTTCCAGACCGCCGCGAGCACGAAGAGCGGGACGGTCATGCCCAACGCATAGAGGGCGAGCACGGAGCCGCCGTAGATCGGGCTGCCGCTCACGGCCGCCACCATCAGCACCGACCCGAGGATCGGTCCGGCACAGACCCCGGCGACGGCGTACACCGCGCCCAGGGCGAAGACCGATCCGACCGAGGTGCTGTCGCGCTGCCGGCTGGTGGATCGGGACAGTCCCGGCACCGGCAACCCGGACAGCTGCCACAGCCCCAGGAGGATGATCACGGTCGCGGCCACGGTCACCAGCGTCATCCGGTGGGTGGTCAGCAGGGAGCCGAGCGACCCGGAGAAGACCCCCAGGGGCACGAGCGTGACGCTCAGGCCCGCGTAGAAGATCGCCGTGCGACCGATGAGTGCGCTCGGGGAGGTGAAGGCGTAGGCGAAGAAGGCCGGCAGCAGCATCACCGAGCACGGACTCAGCAGGGTGAGGATGCCTCCGAGGAAGGCCCCCGTGTAGCCGATGTCCATCTACTCGTCCTCGACGGCGGCGAGCTCGTCGTCGATGAGATCACGGAAGGTGTCCGTCGGCTGGGCGCCGACGACCCGCTGGTCACCGATGACGAAGGTCGGCGTCCCCGTCGCGCCCACCTCGGTGGACGCCTCGCGGGAGTCGGCCTCGACCTTCTCGCGCAGCTGCGGGTCGTCGAGATCCTGCTCGAACTGCTCGAGATCCGGCACGTCGGCCTCCTTCGCCCAGTCCATGATCTTCGCGTCGGTGATCTCCAGGTGGCCGCGCTCGGGCGCGTCCGCGTACATCGCGTCGTGGTACTCCCAGTACCTGTCCTGCTCCCCGGCGGCCCGGGCAGCCATCGCACCCTTGACCGACTCGTCGCCGAAGACGGGGAAGTCGCGCCACTCGAAACGCAGCGTGCCGCTGTCGATGTACTCCTCGATCAGCGTCGGCATGGTGTCGCGGGCGAAGGCACCGCAGAAGGGGCAGCGGTAGTCGGAGTACTCGATGAGCACGACGGGCGCGTCGACATCACCCATGGCGGTGACGTCGTCGACGTCCCGGCGGACCAGCCCGACCTCCTCCTCGGTCATGCTCTCCTGGGCAGGTGACTGCTCCGCGGTCGCGTCGGCGGATGAGGAGGTCTCGGCGGACTCGTCGTTCCCCTTGGAGAGGAAGACCCCCGCTGCCAGCAGGACCACGACCGCCACGGCAGCGACTATGGTCAGGACACGTCGGTTGGAACCGGTCATGACGACGACGGTACCTCAATGTATATACATTTCAATCGGGAGGCGGACGTGCGGACACTGCCACGGTGGCGCGAGATCAGCGACGACCTCCTGCACCGGGTGCAGGAGGGCGAGTTCGCCCACGGCTTCCCGGGTGAGCTGGCGCTGTCCGAGCGCTACGGGGTCAGCCGTGGCACGATCCGGCAGGCCCTGACCCCGCTGCGCGAGCAGGGGATCGTCGGCGGCGGGCGCGGTCGTCGCCCCTACGTGATCAACACCAGCCGCACGTCCGGCTTCGGGCCGATGTACAGCCTGCGCGACGCCATCACCGCCCGGGGCGGGAACGAGAGCTCCGAGGTCGTCGCTCAGCGCATCGTGACCAGCCCCCAGGTGTCCACCGCCCTCGGGCTGGCGGCGCAGACCCCCTTCGTCCACGTGGCACGGGTGCGCACGGCCGACGGTGCCCCCTTCGCCATGGACCGACTGTGGATCATCGCCTCCGCCGCCGAGCCGCTGCTCGAGGCGGACCTCACGGAGACCTCCGTCCACGACGTGCTGCGCACCCGGTGCGGCGTCGAGTTCGACGCCGGGGTGGAGTACACCCACTCCGTCCCGGCGAGCGCCGAGGTCGCCGACCGGCTCGCAGTCGACGAAGGGAGCCCCCTCCTGACCGTCCGCCGCAAGTCCTGCCTCGCCGGCCGGCCGGCGGAGCTGCGCGACACCTGCGCCGTCGGCGACCGGGTCACCCTGACCCACGTCTTCGGCGACGCCTCGGCCGTCCTGGACTGCGGCGGGGACGGGCGGCCCATCGAGATCCCGTGGGACTGAGCGAGAACCGACGTGACGTCGCCGTCCCGCGCCCGGCGCACTGCCCGCCCCTGACGAGTCAGACTCCCGCGGGGGCCCGCTCCGCCCAGGCGGCGTAGCCACCGACCAGGTCGGTCACGTCAGCGTGGCCGTGCGAGCGCAGCAGGCTCGCTGCGACCGAGGAGCGCCACCCACTGGCGCAGTGCACCAGCACCGGCCGGTCGCTCGGCAGCTCACCGTGGCGGTCCGCCAGCTCGGCCAGCGGGATGTGCACGGCCTCGGGGATGAGCTGACCGTCCTCGCGCTCGCCGTCGTTGCGGACATCGAGGAGGACGGTCCCGTCGGCGAGGTCCCCTATCTCCGGCACGGCGATGCGCTGTGCGGCGGTCACCAGGTCGGACAGCGCCGCGAGGGCGGTGGCGGGCTCCTGCACGTAGCCCACGACGGAGTCGAAGCCGATGCGTCCCAGACGCAGGGCGGCCTCGCCCTGACGGCCCGGCTCGGTGAGGACGAGGATCTCGGCCTCGTGGTCCAGGACCGTGCCCGCGGTCTCGGCGAATCGGCCGTCGAGGCCCACGTTGACCGACCCCGTCAGGTGCTCGACGGCGAACTCCTCGGGCGAACGGGTGTCGACGACGACGGCCCCGCCCTCGATCGCGGCACGTACCTCGGTCGGCGTGAAGGGGACGACCGGCTCGTCCGGGTCGAGCAGCTCCCGGTTGCGCAGGTTCAGCGCGGCGTCGACCTGGAAGTAGGCCGGCGCGGAGGGCTGACCCGTGGTCACCATGTCGACGAACTCCTCCACCGACATCTGCGCGGCGAAGGGGTTGGTCTCGCGCTGGGCGCCGATGTTCGACTCGAGCTCGTCGGACAGACCGCGGCCACAGGAGGACCCGGCGCCGTGGGCCGGCATCACCCTGGTCGTCCCGGGCAGCGTGAGCAGGACGTCGTGCAGCGTGCCGTACATGGCCTCGGCCAGGGGCTGGGGGGTGGACCCGTCGGAGACGACCAGGTCGGGTCGACCGACCCCGCCGATGAAGAGCGAGTCGCCGGTGAGCACCGCGTGCGCGGTGCCGTGCTCGAGGACGAGCACGCTGATCGACTCCCAGGTGTGGCCGGGGGTCTCCAGGATCTCCAGGGTCACCTCGTCTCCCAGCTCGATCCGGTCGCCCCGGCCCAGGCTGCGCACCTCGAACTCGGCACGCTCGGCGGCAGTGGGGCCATAGCCGATCCACGCACCGGTCGCGGCGGCGAGCTCCAGGTGGCCGGCGACGAAGTCGGCGTGCACGTGGGTGTTGATGACGCCCACGATGTCGAGGCCCTGTTCCTTGGCATCAGCCAGGTACTCGCTGATGTCGCGTCGCGGGTCGACGACGACGGCCTTGCCGGTGCCTTCGTCGGCGATGAGGTACGAGCCGTGCGACAGGCAGCCCAGGTAGTACTGCGTGAGGATCATCGGATCTCTCTCCTTCGGTGCATGTGGGTCAGCGGCGGCCCTCGCGCAGCTGCGCGAAGACCGTCTCGGGGGCGGGCATGTTGCGGCGGTTGTACGGGAGCTTGGACAGCAGCATCCCCATCGCGCAGGTGTCGGTCAGGGCCGCTCCGGTGAGACCGGCTCCGATCCCGGCAGAGATCCACTTGGCCTGTGGCACGACGGTGCTCGCGAGGACTCCGGTCAGCACGATGGAACCGGCCACCAGGCGGACCTGCCGCTCGAGGTCCCACGTGCCGTCGCCGCGCACGACGTCGCCACCGGCGCTCTCCCACGCGGTGATCCCGCCGTCGAGGATGTGCAGGTTGGGCAGACCGGCCGTGGCCAACGCACCCTCGGCGCGGCAGGCGCGGCCACCGGAGCGGCAGACGAGGACGACGTGGTCGTCGAGGTGCTCGACCAGCTCACGGCGGTGCTCCTCGAGGAGATCCAGGGGCACGTTGTAGGAGCCGGGGATGTGCACGTCGGCGAACTCGCCGGGGGTGCGCACGTCGATGATGCGGCCGGTGGGTCCGTCCATCCAGTCGCGCAGTTGCGCGACGTCGAGGGTGGCGGGCCGGGTGGCGGTGTCAGTGGTCACGGGGGTCCTTCCGGATGGTGGTGGTGCTGGGTTCGGGTCAGGCCAGCAGCGCTGGCACGGACTGCGCGGCGGTGAAGGCGGCGATGGCCAGGACGAGCACCGCGAATGCTTGCGAGAGTCGCTCTGCAGGGAGTCGGTCGGCGACGCGGCTGCCGACGAGACTGCCGACGACGGCGACCGCGGCGAAGCCGAGGATGAGGGGCCAGTCGAGATCGCCGACGCCCTGCTGCGCCCGTGCTGCCAGCGCCGTCGCGCTGTTGATGGCGACGACGAGCAGGGAGGTGCCCACCGCCACCGGCATGGTGAAGCCGAGGACGAGCACGAGGGCGGGGACGAGCACGAAGCCACCACCGACGCCGAGGAAGCCGGTCAGCAGCCCGACGAGGGTGGCCGCGACCACGAGCTTGAGCAGCCGTGGGCACGCGCAGGTCAGGGGTCGGAGGGTGAGGATCGGCTCATGGGGTCCGGCCTCCTCGCTCCGCGGTGCCCCGGCGCGGCTGCGCCGCAGCATCAGGACGGCGACGACGACCATGAGTACCGCGAAGACGGTCATCAGGACCTCACCGGGAACGGCCCGGGAGGCCGCCGACCCGGCGAAGGAGCCGGCCGTGCCCAGCAGGCCGAAGGTCAGACCCTGACCGAACCGCACGCGCTGCGCACGGTGGTGCGCCGGCAGTGACAGCAGGGAGGTGATGCCCACGATGATCAGCGAGCTGGTCGTCGCGGTCACCGGGTCCTGCCCCAGCACGTGCACGAGAGCCGGAACGGCCAGGATCGACCCTCCTCCGCCCAGGGCTCCGAGGGCCAGACCGATGATCAGGCCGAGGGGGATGACTGCGAAGGGCACCGGCGGCTCAGCCGCGGCCGAAGAGGCGGGCGAGGGGCCCGCGGGTGGCGGTGTCCCCCTTCGTCGGGGTGGAGTGTCCGGGGCAGCGCTGGCTGCCGGGCACCGACTTCATCACCTGGTCGACGTGCTGGCCGCAGCCGGCCCAGGTGGTCTTGCCGCACTGGCGGCAGGTCGCTTGACGGCACATGGGGGTCTCCTTGGGTCAGGGGGGAAGGGTGTGTCAGCGGGAGGAGGTCATCGGCAGCCCGGCGTCGCCGGCATTGCCGAAGGCGTCGTCGACGAGCACGACCGTGTGGTCGCGCGCCGCGAGGACCGATGCGGCGATCGAGGCCCGGTAGCCGCTGCCGCAGTGGACCCACAGCTCGCGGTCGGGGACCTCGTCGATGCGGTCGAGGAGCTCGCCGATCGGGACGTTCTGCGCGCCCTCGATGTGGCTGTCCTCGTACTCGCCCACGAGGCGGACGTCGAGGACGTGCACCGGACGGTGGTGGCGCACCTGGGACAGGTCGGCGAAGACCGCGGTCTCCAGGGTGCCCAGTGGACGGTCGGTCCAGTCCTGCGGCCCACCGGTGGCGGCGCCGGCGATCCGGTCCAGGCCGATCCGGACCATCTCGCGCTGGGCCTGGGCGACCTGCTCGGAGCTCTCACCGAGCAGGGTGACCCGGGCGCCCCAGGGGATGAGCCACCCGAGGTAGGTGGAGAACTGGCCGTCGAGGCCGAAGTTCAGCGTCCCGGTCATGTGCCCGGCCGCGAAGGCGGTGCGGGTGCGCAGGTCCACGACCCACTCGCCAGCGTCGATGCGCCGGGCGAGGGTGTCCTTGTCGGCCCGCTCGGGGGCGCTCAGGTCGGCCTCGGTCGGCCCCGCGGCGTTGGCCGGGGTCATGTGGACGTAGTAGGCCGGGTAGGCGTCGAGGCCCGCGAGGGTGTCGGCGACCCACTGCTCCTCCTCCTGGGTGAGCGCGGGGTTGGTGCGCTTCTCCTCGCCGATCGTCGACTCGGTGGCGCCGCCGGTGGACCCGGCGGAGCAGAAGGAGCCGAACCCGTGGGTCGGCAGTACGTCCGCCTGCTCCGGAAGCTCCTCCGCGAGGCGGTTGATCGAGGCGAACTGGTGGCGCACCAGGTCGTCCGTGTGCTCCTGGCCGAGCAGGTCCGGGCGACCCGTGGCCCCGAAGAGCAGCGACCCGCCGGTGAAGACCGCCGAGGCGGTGGCCCCGGAGTCGGTGACCGTCTCCACCGCGTACGAGAGGTGGGTGAAGGTGTGGCCCGGAGTCGCGATGGCCCGCACGCGCATCGTCGGGGAGATCTCCACGACGTCACCGTCACGGATCGGCTCGCGGTCGAAGGAGACCTCGTCCTGACCGTTGACGTGGTAGCGGGCGCCGAGACGGCGCGCCAGGGCCAGGCCCCCGGTCACGTAGTCGTTGTGGAGGTGCGTCTCGAAGACGTCGGTGATCCGCACCCCGGCCTCGTCGGCGGCCGCGAGCACGCGGTCGATGTCCCGCTGGGGGTCGACGACGAAGGCGACGTCGCCGTCATGGGCGAGGTAGGAACGGTCGCCCAGGCTCGGGGTCTCGATGGTCATGATCGTGGGTTCCATGGGTGACAAATTAATACCCCTAGGGGTATGCTGTCAACATCGGTCGACACGGCCGCACACCGAGAGGAGATCGACATGCAGTACGCGATGACCACCGCAGTGGACGCCCCCTTCGCCGAGACGCTCGCCGCCACCCGTGAGGCACTGGCCGACCAGGGCTTCGGGGTGCTCACCGAGATCGACCTGGCTGCCACGCTGAAGGCGAAGGTCGACGCCGACATCGAGCCGCACGTCATCCTCGGCGCCTGCCGTCCGCAGCTGGCCGAGCAGGCAGTCACCCGGGAGGCGTCGATCGGCCTGCTGCTTCCCTGCAACGTCGTCGTGCGGGCCGATGGGGACCAGCGCACAGTCGTCGAGGCACTCGACCCCGACACGATGGTCGGCGTGACGGAGAATGAGCAGTTGCAGGACGTCGCCCGCGAGGCGCGTACCCGACTGGACGCCGCCCTGACCGCGCTGCCGACCCGCGTCGGCTGAAGCACCCGATCACGAAGGAGCAATGGACATGGTCACGTTGGACATGGAGGACATGGGACCGGTCGTCAACCGGTTGCGCCGGGCGCAGGGCCAGATCGGTGGGGTGATCCGCCTCATCGAGGAGGGCCGCGACTGCAAGGACGTGGTGACCCAGCTCGCCGCGGCCAGCCGGGCCCTCGACCGGGCCGGCTTCGCCATCGTCTCCTCCGGCCTGCAGGAGTGCCTGTCCTCGCCCGACGGCGTCAACGAGGACGACAAGGCCGCGATGGAGAAGCTCTTCCTCACCCTCGCCTGACGGGCGCGGGCCCCTGTTGCGACGGCCCCGGGCTCGGATAGCCTCGAAGCACCGTCAGGAGGCGATGGCATGACCGAGGAACACGACGTCGAGCGGCTCTCGGTGGACACCTGCTGGGCGCTGATGCGCACGACCACGGTCGGGCGGCTGGCCGTGGTCCTGGACGACCACCCGGACATCTTCCCGATCAACTACGCGGTCGACCGAGGCACCGCGGTCTTCCGCACGGGCGAAGGGAGCAAGGTCGCCGGCGCCCTGTCCGGCGCCCCCGTCGCCCTCGAGGCCGACGGCTACGACCACGAGACCGGCCGCGCCTGGAGCGTGGTGGTCAAGGGCAGGGCGCGCACCATCACCGAGGTCGATGACCTGATGGACACCCTTGACCTCGCCCTCTCCCCCTGGCAGGGGGGCGAGAAGGACCGGTTCATCCGCATCACGCCGGGCGAGGTCACCGGGCGTCGCTTCGGCGTCGTCGATCCGAGCACGTGGGGCACCCTCCCCAGCGGCTCACCTCGGGCGTCGACGGAGTAGGCAGACCGACGGCACCGCCATCTGGTGACGATCACGGCAGCTGAGGTCGTGCGAGCGTGATGGCTACCCGTCGCGCCGCAGCGCGCGCCACCACTCACCGATGCGCCTGACAAGGTCTTCGGAGCGCTCCACGGAGTCGCGGCGACGCTCGCGCTCGAGTTCCTTCTCGGCCATGAATGTCTTCGCGTCCTTCTCGGTGCGTGTCCGCACCCAGTGGCCGCTTCCTCCGAGACCGTAGGCCATGGCCCCCACTCCTTCCGATCATTGGACGGGACTACCGAGTCCCTCGACGGTAGCAGCGAAACGCCACACCGGGCCCGGTCTGCCGGCAACCAATCCCGGGCCGCTCGAGGTTCGTGCTGCGGGGGAGGCAGCTCGGCCGGTTTGCCGCGGTGACGCGGCGCCCGCCGACCCACTTGGCCTGCGCCGCAAGGCGATCGGGAATCAAACCGTTCTCCTTCCCGCTGAACCGGACAGTTGTCCCACACACGTGACCGGACAGGTCACCAGCACAAGGAGTCGCACAGATGGTCGTCTACAACGAACTCGTCGCGGTCACAGCGGGCGCCGGCCTGCTGGGCTTCGCCTGGTTCCTCAAGCAGCTCGTCCAGGACCGGGTCGTCGAGAGCGAGGGATGGGCGGCGTTCTTCGGCATCACCGGGCTGCTCCTGCTGATCACGGGTCTGCACACGACCATGACCTGGCCCTTCGGCGGCGAGGGCTTCGAGTACGCCAACATCGCCTTCGGCCAGCCCGCGGCAGGATTCGGCGCCCTTCTCCTCTTCGCCGCGATCTACCTGTGGCGCCACCGGGAGCTGTTCTCCGGTGATCTCGACGCGGCCACCGTGAACGCGACGGCCCTGCGGGCCCTGAAGCCAGTGAGCATCTTCGTCGGCGCACTCGGCCTGGCCATGGGGGTGCTGGCCATCACCTTCGTCCGCTTCCAGCTCGGAGCCGCCCCGCCGGAGGAGCCGATCAGTGGTCGCTTCGGTCACCTGCCGATCCTCGAGGCGCTCTTCCTCGGTGGGCTCTGGGGCATCGTGGCCGTCGGGGCCATCCTCTTCGCGATCGCGCTGCTCACCGATCGTCCCGGGCTGCTGCGCTGGGCCATCTGGGCGTGGGTCATCGGCGGCGTGGTGTTCCTGCTCTTCGGTGCGATGAACTTCTACACGCACATCGGGATGTACTACAACATCGAGCACGGCACCATGCACAAGTGGTGACGACGCGCTGAACCAACCGAAGGAGGCGCCGACGGTGGGCGCTCCTGCGCGGAGGCGGGCCCTACGCTGAGGTCGTGTCCCGCCTCCGCGCCGTCTCGTTGGTCCTGCTCGTCATCGTGCTCGTCGCCACGGTCGGTGGGTACTGGTACGCCCGGCCGTTGCTGCTCACCGGCACCGGGTACGCCGCGCACAATGCCTGCGCCCTGCAGGAGATCGCCGGCCGCAGCGACCCGGAGGACGACCTCCCGCCCAACCCACTGGTCCCCCTCCTGAGCAGTGACGTCGACGAGAACGGCGCCTCCTCCAGCGTGCTCGGCATCCTCAGCACGCAGCGCGCGTGGGCGACGCACGGGTACGGGTGCACCCTCGCCGACGAGCGTCCCGAGCTCGACGACCCGACTGCGGTGACCGCGTCGGGCAACCCCTTCGCCGATGCCTCGCGACCCGCGCCGGATCCCGCCGTCGAGACAGCCGTCGACACCGCCTTCGGCCAGGACCTCCCCCCGCAGGAGCAGGAGGACCTGGGCACCCGCGCCGTCGTCGTCCTCCAGGACGGCGAGCTCGTCGCCGAGCGCTACGCCGACGGCTTCGACCGGGAGACACCGCAGCTGGGGTGGTCGATGGCCAAGAGCGTGACCAACCTGCTCGTCGGTCGGCTGGTCATGCAGGACGCGGTTGGTCTCGAGGACGACCACCTGCGTCCGGAGTGGGACGACGGCCGTGGCGAGATCACCATCCGCAACCTGCTGCAGATGACCAGCGGGCTGGCCTGGGACGAGACGTACGCGCTGGGCACGCCGATCACCCGCATGCTCTACCTGGAGGAGGACATGGGCTCCTACGTCGCCTCCCAGGACCTGGAGCACGAGCCGGGTGAGTACTTCGAGTACTCCAGCGGCAGCACCACGCTGCTGTGCTCGATCCTCACCGAGCGGTCCGGGACCGGGGCCGATCTGCCCCGACAGGAGGTCTTCGCGCCCCTGGGCCTGGGCAGTGCCGTCCTCGAGCCGGACGGTTCCGGCACGCCGGTCTGCAGCTCCTACATGTGGGCGACGCCGCTCGACTGGGCGGCGGTCGGCCAGTTCGCGCTGCAGGACGGCGTCTGGGACGAGGAGCGTCTGCTTCCGCAGGGGTGGATCGAGGAGTCCACGACACCGGCGAGCGTCGCCGATGACGGCCAGGCCTACGGGAGCGGATGGTGGGTCAACAGCCGACCCGACGGCAGTCCCGTGCACCCCGAGCTGCCCGAGGACGCCTACTTCGCGCAGGGACACGACGGGCAGAGCATCACCGTGGTGCCGTCGCAGGGTCTGGTCGTGGTGCGGATGGGCTTCACCCCGACCCGCGATGACGACCGCTCGGTCCGGCTCGCCGCGGACCTCGTCGAGGCCGTGCGATGACGGCTCGCAGGGGGTCTCGGATGGTCACCGCACCGGACCTGCGGCGTCTCATCGGCGAGGCCGTCCGCTCCAGGGTGGCCGGCCCGGATGCGGACGCGGCCCACGCTCGGATCTGGGACACCCCGGGAGCCCGGTGGTTCACCCCGGCGGACCCGATCTGGCGCGTGCACAGCGATGCGTCGATGTTCGTCGCCGGGATCACGGCCCTGCTCCTGCAGTCCCTGCACCCGTCCGCGATGGCCGGCGTGGCCGGTCACAGCGGCTACCGCAGCGACCCGTGGGGTCGGTTGCAGCGCACGAGTCACTACCTGGCGACGACGACGTTCGGCACCATCGAGCACGCCCAGGAGGCGATCGCCGCGGTGCGCAGCGTGCACGAGCGGGTCCGCGGCACGGACGACGAAGGACGTCCCTACCGAGCCAGTGACCCCGACCTGCTCCGCTGGGTGCACATCGCCGAAGCGTGGTCCTTCCTCACCGCGCACCAGCGACACGGCGCGGATCCGCTCACGCCGGACGAGGCCGACACCTACGTGGCCCAGAGCGCCGTCTCGGCGTCGGCGCTCGGTGCCACGGATCTGCCGATGACCGTCGCCGAGCTCGAGGCGGCCCTGGCCGACGCCCGCGACGGCCTGCGCGCCACGCCGGCGGCCCGGGACGCGGCCGCCTTCCTGCTGCGGGAGCCGCCTCTGCCATGGGCCGCCCGCCCCGGTTATCAGCTGCTCGCCCTGGGCGCCGTCGCGCTGCTTCCCGACTGGGCGCGCGAGGAGCTCGACCTGCCCCGCCGCCGGGGCGCGTCCGTAGCCGGGGCGCTGGGGACCCGCCTGGTGCGCTGGGGCCTGGCGGCTCTCGACCAGGGGTGACGGTGAGGAGCACCGCGCGCGTGAGCGTGACCGGCACGGCCACGGTCGGGACGGTCTGGCAGCGCTACGTCGAGCCACGCCTGTGGCCGACGTGGTCGCCACAGATCCGGTCGGTCGAGTACGACCACCCCCGGCTGCGGTCGGCGACGAAGGGGGTGGTGCGCACCTTCGGCGGCCTCGGCGTCCCGTTCACCATCGAGGAGGTCTCGTCCACCGAGCACACGTGGCGCTGGCGGGTCGAGGCGTTCGGGCTCCCCCTTCGCCTCGATCACGGGGTGCGCGCGCACCCTCGGGGCTGCGAGACCTGGCTCGAGGTCACCGGCCCACCGGTGATCAGTCGGGTCTACGCCCAGGCCGCGACCATCGCGCTCCGTCGTCTCGTGCGCCGGGAGTGAGACAGTTGGGGCGAGGCGGCCGAGGCAGCAGCGGCCGCGCGTCCTGGAGAGGGCCACACCATGGAAGCCACCGGCGTCACCGAGTCGAGTCTGGGTCGACTGCGGATCTGGAACATCGGCCTCACCGTCCTGCACGCGGCCCAGGCCGTGCTCGTGCTGGTGCTGGCCAGCGACTTCGCCATCACGGTCACCTCGCAGTACCCCCAGGGACCGCCCGGATCGGCACCGCCGGCGCCCGAGGCGCTCTTCGACGTGCGGATCGGCGCCGCGATCGCCGTCTTCCTCGCCTTGGCAGCCCTGGACCATCTGCTCACCGGCACCGTGCTGCGGCACCGGTACGAAGGGGGTCTGCGCGCCGGGGTCAACCGCTTCCGGTGGATGGAGTACTCGGTCAGCGCGACCCTGATGATCATCCTCATCGGCTTCTACACCGGCCTGACGGGCATCACCGAGGTCCTCCTGATCATCGGCGCCAACGTCGCGATGATCCTGTTCGGATGGGTGCAGGAGCTGATGAACCCACCAGGCCGGACGAGGACGACGATGCTCCCCTTCTGGTTCGGGTGCGTGGCCGGCGCGGCCCCGTGGGTGGCGATCCTGGTGAACACGCTCGGGGCGGCCGAGGTGCCCGGCTTCGTCCTCGGGATCATCGCCTCGCTGTTCGTGTTCTTCATGAGCTTCGCGCTCAACCAGTGGCTGCAGTACCGACAGGTCGGCCGGTGGGCCGACTACGCCTACGGCGAGAAGGTCTACCTCGTGCTCAGCCTCGTCGCCAAGAGCGCGCTGGCGTGGCAGATCTTCGGAGGGTCACTCGCCGGCTGAGCGACGACCGCTACGTCCACAGCGACGCGAGGACCATGGTCGCCGCGAAGACCACCCCGGTGACCAGGAGCGTGACCGTGGTGAAGCCCATGACGTCCCGGATGCGCAGGCGGGCGATGGCCAGCATGGGCAGCGCCCAGAACGGCTGGATCATGTTCGTCCACTGGTCGCCGTAGGAGACACCCATGATGACGATCGCCGGGTCGACGCCGAGCTGCTTGGCCGCATCGAGGAAGATCGGCGCCTGGATGGCGAACTGGCCGCCGCCGGAGGGGACGAAGACGTTGACCAGGCCCCCGGCGAGGAAGGCCCACAGGCCGAGGGTGACGTCGTTGGAGATCGAGACGAAGAAGTCGGCGAGCATCTCCACCAGTCCGCTGGCGGTCATGATCCCCATGATCCCGGCGTAGAGCGGGAACTGCACGAGGATCTCGCCGACGTTGGATGCGGCCTTGGCCACGAGCTGGCCGAGTTCGCGCGCGCTCGTCACCAGCAGCAGGATCAGGCACAGGAAGGTCCAGTTGACGATGTCGAGCGTCAGGGCCATGCCCTCCTGGGCGAAGTAGATCACCAGGTAGGCCAGCAGGAACAGACCCAGGCCCGTGGTGACGATCCGGGACCCGTCGATCCGGTCGGCCGGGACGGGCCCGTGGCCGGCGTCGATCGGGCTCGCGTCGTCGGCCTCCTCCAGTGAGGCGTCCTTGGGGAGCTCGAGGATGCGGTCCTTCGGGCCGGGCGCCATGAGCATCATCGCGACGACGATGACGATGACCGTGACGACGGCCGCGATCATGTTCCACGAGGAGAAGATGGTCTCGCTGACGGGGACGGTGTACCCGAGCTGCTCCTCGACGAAGCTGTCCGGCGTCGCCGCGGCCAACGGTCCGGAGCCGGAGTAGCCCATGTGCCAGACGACGAACCCCGAGTACCCGGAGGCAACGAGTAGGGGGTAGTGCAACCGCAGTCCGCGATCGCGCCCGACTCGGGCCACCTCGATGGACAGCAGTGCCGCCACGACGAGCCCCAGACCCCAGGTGAAGAGGGACGCGATGGCCGCGCAGAACGCGACGAAACCGTATGCCTGCACCGGTGTGCGGGGCACCCGGGCCAGACGTTCGAGCAGTCGCCGCACCGGGCCCGTGTTGGCGAGGATGTACCCGAGCAGGAGCACCAGGGCCATCTGGGTCATGAACGCCAGGAGGCCGGTCAGTCCGTCACCCCAGGCGCGGACCACGTCGACGGGCCCGATGTCGGTCGCGGCCAGTGCGACGACCGCCACGATCGCGGTGAGGACGACGGCGAAGACGTAGGCAGTGGGCAGGTACCGCTCGGCCAGCCTCACCAGGGGCGCGGACATCGCCTTGAGCATGGCGGACTCCTCGTGCAGATGTGTTGTGGGCCACAGCAGTGTAGGAGCCCCCTCCCGGGCGCGCAGGTCGTGGAGGACGAGCGCTCAGGCGTCGAGGCGGCTGGGCCTCACTGCCCCCTTCGCCCGGCGACGAGCGTGACCACCTGCAGCAGGAGCAGCACTGCCACGCCGGCCCACCCCCACCACCCGCGGTCACCACTGATGGCGGTGGGAAGCAGCAGGACGGCACAGAGCAACGGCACGATCGGGCGAACTCGGTCGTACACGGACCGCCGCCGGGTGCCGGTCCCCGGCGGCTGCTCCCGGCCGCTCAACTGAGCACGTCCTTGCGGGCGAAGTGGTGGTAGCCCAGGGCGATGAAGACCGTCGCGTAGAGCAGGGCCCACAGCACCCCGGGCACCAGGGCCCCGTAGTCGGCGTCGGGAGCGAAGAGGGCGATCCACTCCCGGGCGTAGTGGTTGGGCAGCGCCCGTCGGTAGTCGCCGAGCGCACTCAGGGCATCCAGGATCGAGGAGACGATCGACGCGAACACCGCGACGCCGACCGCGGCCAGGGGTGCGTCGGTGCGCACCCCCATCCAGAACGCGATCCCGGCGAAGGGCAGCTGGGCCACGAACACGTACCCGGCGCCCACCGCCAACCGGCGCAGCACCTCCCCCCAGCCCAAGGTCTCGCCGCCGCTGAGCGACAGCGGGCCCCACCCGTAGAAGACGCCACCCACGAGCACCACCCACACGAGCAGAACAAGGACCGCCACCGCGGTCAGGACCAACCCGACGAGCAGCTTGCTGGTCAGCAGCCTGCCTCGGGGAACCGGGGCGATGAGCAGGTAACGCAACGAGGACCACGAGGCCTCCGCGGGCACCGGGTCGCCGACGAAGAGGGCGGCGAGGATCAGGATGAGCAGCTCGGCGGTGATGATCAGCATGAAGACCGCGAAGTTGGCGGCGCCCGTGGTGGCCAGATCGGCGAAGCTCTGCCCGCCGCTCTCGTCGTCGCCGAGGGTGAACGCGCCGACCACGACCAGCGGCAGGGCGAGCAGGATGAGGTACGACCACCGGGTGCGGGGGCGGGTGACCTGGCGCCGCAGCTCCACGCTCGGGCTCAGTGGGCGCCTCATCGTGGCCGCACCCGGTTGAGGTGGTCCCCGTCGCCGGCCCCGGCGATGGTCGAGAGGAAGACCGACTCCAGGGTGTGTCCCTCCGCGACACCCACGTCGTCGACCGAACCCGCCGCCAGCACCCGCCCAGCGTGCATCATCACGACGTGCGAGCAGGTCATCTCGACCTCGGCGAGCAGGTGGCTGGAGACGACGACCGTGCGCCCACCTGCCGCGTACTGCGCCAGGATGGGTCGCATGGCGGCGATCTGCGGTGGGTCCAGCCCGTTGGTCGGCTCGTCGAGGATCAACACCTCGGGCATCCCGAGCATCGCCTGGGCGATGCCCAGTCGCTGTCGCATGCCTTGGCTGTAGGCCTTGACCGGGCGATCGATGGCGTCACCGAGCGCGGCGATGTCCAGCGCCTCCTCCAGCTGCGCCTCCTCGACCGGGCGGCCGGTGGCCGCCCAGTAGGAGAGCAGGTTCGCGCGGCCACTCAGGTGCGGCAGGAAGCCGGGGCCCTCCACCAGTGCACCGACCCGACCGAGGACGGCGGCGCCGGCCGTGACCGGTTGGCCCAGCACGTGTGCGGTCCCTGCGTCGGGGCGAATCAGACCCATGACCATCCGCAGGGTCGTGGTCTTGCCGGCGCCGTTGGGGCCGAGCAGCCCGACGACCTGGCCGCGCTCGGCCCGCCAGCTGACGTCATCGACGGCGCGGTGCCCGTCGGGGTACTCCTTGACCAGTCCCTCGATGACCAGGGGCACGTCCACCAGGTCCGACCGGATCGGGTGCGGTGTCCGTCGGCGGTGGACCGCCGCGCCGCCGGCCAGGAGGAGCAGCAGGGCCAGCGCCCCGGCCACTGCGAGGGTCTCGCGGTCCCAGATGCTGTCGGCGGCCACCGGCACACCGGTCGCGACGGGAAGGCTCAGCCCGGGCTCGGCCACGAGCACCTGATCCGCGCGCACCCGGTCCGGTCCGGTGTAGGCCGCGTCGGTCGCTGTCACCAGCACCCGCCACGTCGAGCCGGCGTCCATCCGCCAGGTGCCGCCGGGAAGGGCCACCTCGACCTCGGTGGGTGTGCCCGGGTCCAGGTCGACCTGGATCGGCGCGACGAGGCGTCGGGGCAGCACCGGGCTGTCGTTGCGCACCTCCCACAGCGAGAGGAAGAGGGTGCTGCGCGACTGCGTCGAGGCCAGCTCCACCGTGACGGAGGGTTGGCCGACCACGGTCACGTCCTCCGGCAGCGGCGCACTGTCGAAGGCCACCGACTGACCGGGGAGCGCCGACAGCGGGTAGGTGGACAGCTGCGACGCCAGTCCGCCGAGTGCGCCGAGGCCCGGCAGCCCGGTGTTGGCCTGCGGTACCCCACCGGGTGGGTTGACCAGGGCCGTGCCGGCCACCGGGGCCATCGGCAGCACCACGGAGTCGGCATCCGCACCCGTGGGTGGGTAGCTCACGGCCTCGACGAACTGCTCACCCTCGTCCGCGGCGACCTGGCTCGACGGGGGCAGTGCGTACCTGAATGCGGGCACCGGCAGCGTCTCCCGGGTCGTGGGCTCGTCAGCGCGCAGCGTGCCCGCCAACCAGGTCAGCAGGTCCCGGGTCTGCCGCTCCTGCTGGACGGACGGGTCGATCGGCTGGGGCACCGCGGCCTCGCCCGATGGGCCGCCGCCGGTGCCGGTCGACTGCGGGTCGACGCCCTGGGTGGCACCGTCGTGCCCACCGTTGAACCACGTGACGGCCACGGGCGTCCCCGCCTCCTGCAGAGCCGTGGCACTGGCATCGGCCTGGTCGATGCCGAACAACGTGTCGGACATGCCCTGCTCCAGGTACACCGGAGCCTCGATGTCACCGAGCGTGGCTGCGGGGCTGTGCCTGCGCAGCAGCTGCAGCAGGTCCGGATCGGCCTTCCCGGTCTCGGCTGCCCGGGTGAAAAGGTCGCACACCCTGGCGGAGAATCCGCCGCAGAGCGAGTCGGTCTGCGACCCGCCACCCAGCGCACCCATGAAGAAGTTCGAGGCCCACAGCGCCTTGAACGGGCCGGGCTGGTCGACCCCCTTCGCCGACTGGGGGAAGAAGGCCTCGGCGAGGTCGTGCCAGGTGATCGACGCGACCACCGAGTCGATCCGCGGGTCGGCACCGGCTGCCATCAGGGCCAGTGCACCGCCGTAGCTCCCTCCGGCGACGGCAACCCGCGGGTCATCGCTGGCATCGAGTCGTACCTGCGGCTGCTCCGCGATGAGGTCGACGAGAGCGAGCGCATCGGCCACCTCGTAGTCCGGGTCGTTCAGGTGGACGGCCCCGCCGGACTCGCCGAATCCGCGCGCGCTGTACCCGATGACGAGGTACCCCTGATCCGCCAGGGACCGTGCCCGGTCGGCGACGTCGTCCTTGCTGCCGCCGAAGCCGTGGGCGAGCAGCACCGCCTCGTGCGGGCCCTCGGTCGCGGGGCGGTAGATGGTGGCGTCGATGGTGACCTCCTCGCCACCGGGTTCCGCCCCGACGGGCACCCGCACCTGCTCGGTCCGCACCTGGGGAGTGCTGTCCGTGCCCTGGGCCGCGGCGACCGGTGCGCCGAGCGCGCCGATGACCGCAGCGGCGACGAGCATGGAACGGGCCTTCGGCATGGTCCATTGTCTCAGGCGCGCGTGTCTCAGGGGCGCGCCTACCGCTTCGCGACCTGCTCGGCCCGGCGTCGGACCTGGTCGGACAGGACCGAGGCGAGTGTGCCGATGAAGACGAGGTTGAAGGCCATCTGGATCGTCACCAGGATCCGGGCCACCTGACCGGTCGCGTGCACGTCCCCGAAGCCGACCGTGGCGAGTGTCGTCATGGTGAAGTACAGCGCGTCGGTCTTGGTGACCAGGTCGGCGAACTGGTTCCCGGTGTGCTGCTCGATGACGAAGTACCCGAGGGCGAAGAGCGGGACGACGAGGTAGATCAGCAGCAGCAGGGACTGGATGCGCACCGCGGTCTCGTGCCCCGCTCGCAGTTGACGCCTGACCTGGTGGGTGATGACCCAGCCCAGGAGCGCCACGGCGATGAGCAGCGCGACGACGGACAGGGCCCACTCGCCCGAGGACTCCAGGGAGCGCACCGGGACGGTGTAGTAGAAGAGCATGACGGCCGCGAAGGCGACCACGCTGCGCAGGGTCTCGTGCCGGGGCTGATGCATCGGGGTTCTCCTATCGCCGCCCGGTCGAGCGTGACTACTCGTGGTCGGCGGTGACGATGGCGAAGTTCGTGTCGCGCTCGTCCAGCACGGCCCCGGGCGCTGGCGTCGGCGTCATGGCGAGACTGTAGCCAAGGGTGCGTCCGAGCGCCACGGTCGAGCGCGGGTCGGCGCGCCAGCCCGGGTCGGGGTCGACGGGCACGGGCCCAGCACCACCATGATGGTCGCTTCGGGTCTATGTTCGTCCCACTGACAACATGAAGGGGAGGGGCCATGAGCGGTTTCGCCATGATCATCGTGGGCCTGGTGCTCGGCGTCGCCGGGGGGTGGTCCATCAGGACGGTTCTGGTCACCGCAGGCTTCGGCGCCGGCTGGCTTCTGTCCAGTGTCTTCGGGGCCACCTTCCTCACGACCCTGATCATTGCCCTGGTCACCGCTCTGCTTGCGTGGCTCGTCCTGCGGTTGGCTGCCACGATCGTCTTCTTCACCATCGGTGCGCTCGTCGGCCTGCTCGTCGGGGCGCGGCTCTTCCGCCTCCTCGAAGGGGGCGACGGGAACGTCCTGCTGGCCGTCGTCTTCATCCCGGCGATCGGCATCGTCGGTGGCTGGTTGGCGGAGAAGGCGCGGGAGCGCTTCGTCGCGTGGGGCACCGCGATCGGTGGCGCTGCCCTCCTGCTCAACGGTGTCGGGGTGCTGACGGGCTGGCTGTCCTGGCTGCGGGACCCGACCCAGGGGTGGCAGGTGGTCCTGGGCGCCGTGGCCTGGGTGGCGCTCGCGGTCGGCTTCCGCATCACCCAGAAGGTGGTCGGGACGGGCGACCTCTCGGAGCACTGATCCACGGTGGCCGTCGCCCGGATGGTGCCCGGGCATGCAGGTGGTGAGGTGGCGGCCCCGGCTGCTGCGTCGGTCGACCGTCACTTCGGGGTGCGCGACGTGGCGAGCGCCCGCTCGGTGATCGTCGCGCCGACCACCCAGATCGGGCCCGTGACCAACCAGAGCACCGTGACCAGACCCATGAGCGGGAGCACTTCGAACAGGCCGGCGCGCTGCTGTCCGTCGGCGACGGTGACGGCCAGGAGCCCCATCGCGACGAGGGTGAGCACGGCTGCCACCAACCACCGGGCGAAGCTGCCCAGCTCGTGCCGGAGAGCCGCCGGCCCCGTCTTCGGGGCCTTGGCCGGTCTGGGACCGTCCGCGAAGAGGTGCGCTGCGTGCGCGTCGGCCCAGCGCACGAGGGTCGGGCCGAAGGCGAGTGACACGCCGAGGTAGAGACCGGCGAGCTGGTGGGTGCGGCCCACGGGGCTGCCGCGGTGCAGGTCCACCCCGACCGCGATGAGCAGGACGAGGTCGATGATCGGCACCGTGGCCAGCAGGACGGCCCCGGCCCGGGGCCGGCGAGCCAGGTACCGCATTCCCAGACCCGCTGCGATCACCACCCAGAACCCGACCTCCGACGCGATGATGAGGTAGGCGACGACGGACATGAGGACATCCTGCAGGACCTGAGTTCGCGCGCCTCCCGCGGCGTCACGATCCGCGGTGTCGCTGTCCTCGCTGTCCGTGGTCACCGTGATGGGGCAGGGTGGCGGGATGGAGACGAGGAACAGCGCGGTCAGGCTCGACAGGTACGGCGACGTGGGCGTGCTGGACGTCCGGGACGTGGAGGTGCCGGTAGCCGGACCCGAGGAGGTGGTGGTCGAGGTGGTCGCCACGTCGATCAACCCGGGCGAGGCCGCGATCCGGGAGGGGGCCATGGACCCGGACCGGTCCGCGGTGTTCCCGATGGGCGAAGGGAGCGACGTCGCCGGTCGAGTGGTCGAGGTCGGTGTCGACGTGACCGGCTGGGCTGTCGGGGACGAGGTGATCGGCTGGTCCGGGCAGCGCTCCGCGCACGCCCGGTACGTCGTGGTCCCGTCCGCGCAGGTGACTCCTCGCCCCGAGCAGGTGCCCTGGGAGCAGGCGGGCAGCCTGTACGTCGCGGGCGGCACCGCTGTCGCGATGCGCGATGCGGTATCAGCGCAGCCGGGGCAGACCGTGACCGTGACCGCAGCGGCAGGCGGGGTGGGCTCGATCCTGACCCAGCTGCTCGTGCATCGCGGTGTCCGGGTGCTCGGCGTAGCAGGCCCGGACAACGACTCCTGGCTCCGGGGGGCCGGTGCCGAGCCGGTGAACCGGGGCGATGACCTGGCCGAGCGGCTGCGGTCCGCCGCGCCCGATGGTGTGGTGGCCTTCTTCGACTGCTACGGGCAGGGCTACACAGATCTTGCGCTCGAGCTCGGCGTCCCACTGCAGCAAGTGGTGACGATCGCTGACTTCGAGGCCGCCCGGAGCAACGGCACCCGGGTGGTCTTCGGGTACGAGTCCACAACGGCCGGCACGTTGGCCGACCTGGCACAGATGATCGTCAGCGACGACCTGGTGGTACCCATCGCGGCGACATACGCCCTGGATGAGGTACGGGCGGCGTACACCGCGCTGGCCGAGCGCCGCACGCGGGGCAAGATCGTCCTGCTGCCCTGACGACCATCAACAGGTCGCGTCCGGGGAGGGCTGCACCTCCGTCATCCGCTCCCGGCGGACTCTAGAAGTGTCGTACCCACGGGCGCAGCTCGATCTCCCAGCTCCATGCTGAGCGGTCCTGCTCGATCATGTGGATGTAGTTCCGGGCGATCTCATCAGGCACCATCGGGCTGTACGTCTCGTCGAGGGATGCTGCGGTGTCCTCCTCCCCCGCTCTGCCGATACGGCCGTCGATGACGACATGAGCGATGTGGATGTTCTGCGGATGAAGTTCGCGTGCCAATGATTGGCACATCCCGCGCACGGCGAACTTGCCCATGGCGTAGGGCGCGGATTCCGGGTAGCCCTTCACCGACGAGGAGGCTCCGGTGAAGAGCATCGTCCCGCCGCCGGAGTTCAGCATTCGCCCGGCAGCGTGCTGGGCCACCAGGAAGGCCCCGAATGCGGTGACCTCAAGTACTTCGCGGACGTCCAGCGGGTCGAGTTCGGTGATCGAACCCCGGATCCACGGACTCGGGTTGTAGACGGCGACATCAAGGGAGCCGTCCATGCCGTCGATCGTTTCGAACAGCTCGGCCACAGAGTCGGGAACGCTGGCGTCGCACTGCAGCGCGGTGCCGTCGACCTCGGCCCGAAGTGCATCGAGTGTGCTGATGTCACGCGCTACCAGGATCGGGTGGTACGAGCGGTGCGCGAGGGCACGAGCGATCGCAGCGGACAAGCCGGACCCGGCACCGACGACAAGGGCGAGAGAAGTCACGGTGCATACCTCCTTGCAGCGCACCACGCCGCTGCTGCGAACCGTTGGACTCGACTCACCCTGACACAGGGTGCAGCCGAGGGGGCCGTCGCGAGCCGCGACATCCCGGGGCAGCGACGGCTACGTTGTCGCCATGCGCACTTCAGGAGCTGCAGTCGGCGTCCACCCGCGCCCCCGGGCTGGGACGCAATGAGCCTGTATGCGGAGGTGACCGCCCGACGACGACGTCAAGCACTCTTCGACGTCTTGGTGATCCTGTGGATCGTGGTGTGGGGGCTCGTCGGGTGGGTGGTGCATCGCCAGGCAGTGGACAGTGCCTCGGGTGCACGCCGACTGCAGGAAGGGGGGACCGGTGTCGCGACGAGCTTGTCCGATGCTGGTGAGAGCCTGTCCACGATTCCGCTGATCGGTGACACCGCGAAGAAGCCGTTTGATGAGGCAGCGGACGCGGGCCGTCAGATCTCCGACGCCGGCCAGAGCATCGTGGACGGGTTGGACGCGCTGGGGGCGCTGCTCGGAACGCTCACGGCTGCTCTTCCGATCGCGATGGCCGTGCTGATCTGGGCTTACGTACGCATGCGCTACGCGCGCGCAGCGTCACGGGCCGTGACCCATCGCGAGCGGCCCGGCGGCGCGCAGATCCTGGCCCTGCAGGCGCTCGTCCTCGGCGCGACCGGCATCGAGGAGGCACTGGCCACCGACCGACCCGGCGCCGACCACGGGTTCCACGTGCTGGGCGACAGTGCGACGGTGCGCCGCCTGGCAGACGCCCGGCTCGGCGCCCTCGGCCTCCACCCTCTCCCGCCGTCGTCGTAGCCGAACGGTGTGCGGCGACGAGGCGAGGAGCGGTTCGCTGACCCCTCTCGTGGGTCGACGAGGCCTGCCATGCACGGCCTTTCGATCAGGAGCGCGATCTGTTGGCACGGTCGGCGGATATCGCTACGCTCCATGCACCGATCCGGTCCATCAGGGGAGCAGTGATGAGTGAACCCAAGCCCGCCACCGAAGCTACGATCCGCGCCAACCGCGCCGTTCGAGACCAGTTGCCGTTCGACGACGAGACGGACTTCGCGAATGCGGATCGCGGTCTGATCGTGCGCGCCACGGGGCAGATCTACACGGAGGACGGAAACCTCGCGTGGGACTTCGACCGTTGGGACTTCATCGATGGCGATGCCCCTGACACCGTCAACCCTTCGCTGTGGCGACAGGGCAAGCTGGTGTCGAAGGCGGGCATCTACGAAGTGGTCGATGGCATCTACCAGGCTCGTGGCTTCGACCTTGCCGTCACCTCGTTCATTCGTGCGACCAACGGCTGGATCGTCGTCGACCCATCGATCTCGACCGAGCCCGCGGCCGAGGCCCTCCGGCTGGTGCGCGAGCACGTCGCTGACGTGCCGGTCGTCGCCGTCATCCACACCCACAGTCACATCGACCACTACGGCGGTGTGCGCGCCATGGTCGACGAGGAGGACGTGCGCGCCGGCCGGGTGCGCATCATCGCGCCCGTCGACTTCCTCGAGGAGGCCGTCAGTGAGAACGTGATGTTGGGCAACGCGATGGCCCGTCGCAAGTCCTACATGTACGGCGAGATCGTCGGTGACGGTCCGCAGGCTGCCGTCGGCACCGGCCTCGGTCAGGTCACCTCCGCCGGTACCGTCACCCTCATCCCCCCGACAGACATCGTCTCCGAGACCGGCGCCGAGCTGACGATCGATGGTGTCCGGATCGTCTTCCAGCACACTCCCGGAGCCGAGGCTCCCGCCGAGTTGTGCTTCTACCTGCCCGAGCACAAGGCCCTGTGTGGCGCCGAGATCGTCACACACAACCTGCACAACCTGTACACGCTGCGAGGGGCAAAGATCCGTGACTCACTGATCTGGTCCAAGCACCTGCACGAGATGCTTCAGCTCTTCGACGATGCCGCGGTGCTGTTCTCGTCCCACCACTGGCCCACGTGGGGCAACACCGAGTTGCGGGACTTGATCGCGGGGCAACGCGACATGTACCGCTACTTGCATGACGAGACGGTGCGGCTGGCCAACCACGGTTACACGCCCGTCGAGATCGGCGAGCGGGTCCACCTTCCTGATGCGGTGGGCAAGCGATTCGCCAACCGTGGCTACTACGGCTCGGTGAACCACAACGTCAAGTCGACGTATGTCTATTACCTCGGCTGGTTCGACGCGAATCCCGCAACTCTCCATCCGCTGGAGCCCACGGAGTCGGCGGCCAAGTACGTCGACTACATGGGCGGTGCCTCCGCGCTGCTGGATCGCGCACGCGTGGACTTCGACGCCGGCAACTACCGCTGGGTCGCCGAGGTTGTCAACCACGTGTTGTTCGCCGACCCTGACAATCGCGAGGCGCGCGACCTCCAGGCCGACACGTTCGAGCAGCTCGGCTACCAGAGCGAGAACGGCACCTGGCGCAACTTCTACCTGACCGGCGCGATGGAGCTACGCAACGGGCTGCAACGTCGTCACGTGCTGGAGACCGCGAGCCCGGACTCGGTACGCGCCATGTCCGTCGAGATGTTCCTCGACTACATCGCGATGCGGCTGCGTGGACCAGAGGCGAGCGACCTGTCCGCGACCTTGCAGGTTGAGCTTCCCGACATCGACGAGTCCTACGTGCTCATCCTGGGCAACGGTGTGCTCAACCACCACGCCGGCCGGATCGACTCGCCTGACGCGACCATCACCTTGGATCGCTCCGTCCTCGACGCCGTGGTGCTCGGCACGGTCGACCTGCAGGACGCCGTCGAGGCGGGGGACATCACCATTGCCGGTGACGGTGACAAGGCCCGTGCGTTCTTCGGCCAGCTCGACTCCTTCGACTTCTGGTTCGACATCGTCACGCCCTGATCCGAGGCACCAGGGAATGGCCCTGTCCCCGGCTCGTGTCCACGAATCGGGGACAGGGCCCTTCACGTGCTGGACGAAGTCGTCGGAGCCGAGCGAGCGGGCCCAGTCGAGACCGACGCGTGGCTCCTGGCCACCTCGGTAGACGCGTGGAAGGAAGCCGGGACCGATGAATTCGGTGCCTCGCGTCGGTCAGTAAGTGGTGAGAGACGCTGGATGAAGAAGCCGGCACATGTCAGGGCGCACAGCGCGCTCGAGGATCGAGGGGATCATGCGCAGACTGCTGCTGACCGAGAACACCACCGCTGACGGACGGGTTGAGATGCTCGATGAGTGGTTCGATCCCTCGCCCACCGGGGACGCCAGCGATGTGCAGGACGAGCTGGAACGCTTGGCCGCGACGTCCGACGCGGTGCTGCTCGGTAGGCAGACGTTCGAAGACTTCCGCGGCTACTGGCCCCATCACACGGATGAGCCCGCTGGTGCTCATCTCGATCGAGTCCACAAGTATGTCGTCTCCTCCACGATGACCGATCCGCAGTGGCGCAACTCCTCGATCCTGCCAGGCGACCCTGTCACCGAGGTGCGTCGACTCAAGGGCACCCAGGGCGGCGACATCACGTTGACCGGAAGCATCACCCTGGCCCACGCGGTGCTCGCGGCGGGCCTCGTTGACGAGATCCGCTTGTTCGTCTTCCCAGCCGTCCAAGGACGTGGCAAGGGCCTGGTCGCCGAGGGCGCTTCGCTCCCAGAGCTCGAGCTCATCGAGTCGAAGACCTTCCGCTCCGGCGTGGTGCTGCTCCGGTACGCCAGCACAGGAGGCTGACTCCCCGCCGACACGCGCACGAGGCGACGTCCATGATCGAAGCGGTGCCAGGCCTTCACCGATTCGCCGCCCACCCGGGTCCAGTGGTGGGCGACATTGCGGCCGGGTCCACCCCGTTCCTCGAGGCCTCCTTCGGGTGGGGTCACTTCGCGGTGATCGCCTCGATGGCGGCGGTGGCCTTCTCCTGCGTGGCGTCGCTGATGGGGGCGGAGCCGGCGGTCTTGGCGGAGGCCTGCTGGCCCTCGTCGCTGGTGACATGGGTCAGCCACGCCTTGACGAGGGCGGCGGTCTCGGCGTCGTCGTACTGGGTGCAGGCCAGCTCGTAGGACGCCAGCACGATCGGGTAGGTGCCCGCCTCGGTGGTGTCGCGCGTGATGTCGATGGCGTGGTCGTACTGGCCGCGGCCCTCCACCTGGGCGGAGGTCTCGATGATCCTGGCGGCGGCCTCGGCGCTCGGGCCGACCCAGTCCTGGCCCACCTCGACCTGCACGGCGGGGAGGTCGCCGATCTGCGAGACGTCGGAGTAGCCGATGGCGCCGTCGGTGGCCTCGACGGACTGGACCACTCCGGTGGTGCCCTTGGCTGCGGTGCCACCGGCGACCGGCCAGTCCCCGGAGACCTCGTGCGGCCAGGCGTCACCCGCCGCGACCGAGAGGTAGTCGACGAAGTTCTCGGTGGTGCCCGACTCGTCGGAGCGGTTGACGACCGTGACCGGCGTCGACGGCAGGTCGGTGCCCGGGTTGTCCCGGGCGATCGCCTGGTCGTCCCAGCTGGTGATCTGCTGGTCGAAGATCAGCGCCAGCGTCTCGGCGGAGAGCTTCAGGTCGTCGACGCCCGCGATGTTGTAGGGCACCGCGATCGGTGAGATGTAGGCGGGGATCTCGATGACGTTGCCCTCGCCGCCACAGCGCTGCCGCGCCGTGGCCAGCTCGTCCTCGTCGAGGTAGGCGTCCGAGCCGGCCCAGGGCACGGCGCCGGAGACGAACTGCTCGCGCCCACCGCCGGAGCCGACCGGGTCGTAGTTGACCGTGGCGTCCGGGTTGGTCCCCAGGAAGCCGTTCTTCCAGGCGTCGACGGCAGCGGCCTGCGAGGAGGCGCCGGCGCCGGACAGTGTGCCGGAGACACCGCCACTGCCCGTGCCGACGTCCGCGGTGGCGCCCGAGCCGGAGTTGTTGGCCGCACTGCAGGCGGCCATGCTCAAGGACAGTGCCAGGGCGGTCGTTGCGGTCAGTGCCGTGCGCCTGCGGGTGGAACGAATCACGTCTGTCAGACCTCTCATCAGTGGTGGACACGACCTGCGGCGGACAGTCCCCGCCGCGAGCGCCGTGGTCGTACAGGAGCGAAGGTAGGCAGCGTCGGTGGCCGGGTGGGCCCGGGACGGTGAACTGTCGGTGAAGTGGATCTGCACACCTCGTGGTCCGCCGAAGATGACGCGGCCGACGACGTCGACGGGGACGCGGGCCGGGCGGGTCAGGCCCGGCCGCGGGAGTGGAGGTGCTGATCGCAGCGGCCGAACGAGGTCCCGCCAGTGGTCATGGTCGTCTTCGGCTCAGCCGGTTGTCCCAGCGGTGAGTGGTCCAGGCCCGGCGAAGAGCTGACCGCACGGTGATCGCGGCGTGTGCCCGAGCGTCTGGTGTCGGTCGGCATGGCGAGAGACCACTCGCGCGGTGGGCAGGTCCGGCGTCCGAGGCACTTCTTGATTCGCCGTCGAGACGGCGGCGTCCTGATCGTCGGCCGGGTCCTTCACGACGCAATGGAACTACGACGACACCTCGACCTCCAACAGCCTTGGGAGTAGTCGTCGAAAGCGGACGGGTCATCGGACCGACCCCTCGAGTTCGACGACGCGCCCAACATCCAGGACTGATCCGCGGTCACGCGCGACGTCCGTCGCTGGAGGAGCGCGGCGACTGGAGCCCCCAATGAGGGTGGTCTGTGGTTGAGAACTCTGTGCCAAGACTGCAACGGCCTCGCGAGCAAGTACGACGGAGCCTACGGAGACTCGCCGACGACCTCCTTCCGCACGTCAGAGAGCATCCGCTGATCTTGCCGAGCAGCAACGGCGCGCCGCCCGTCGCCGTCGCACCCGGTCGCGTGGCGAGGTCCGCGCTCCACGCGATGGTGGCCCTGGCTCCGTCGTTCAACTTCATCGACCGGCGTTTCGTCCGCGACCTCCTCGAGGATGGTGACGATCTCCGGCTCCAGGCGGGAGGCGGCTGCGTGTTGCACTCACGTCGGGCCGTTACGCCAGTATCGCCAGCGCCTACCACCTGCGCCGCGTCCTGGACCAGTGGATCGAGATGAGCGGTCCCACCTCCTACGTCCTCGAGGGCCGAATCGCGAGCTGACCTGCCGACAGTCGGGCAGTCGTCAGGGTTGCGGTGGGCAGCGCTCCACCGTAGGCGTTGGTGAGGCCCGAAGGTTCGGAGGGTGAGGACCGGTGCGTCATTCCGCCGCGTATGACTCTCCTTCGGGGCAGTCCTGCGCTCGACGCTCTGATCCGTTCCGTCCGAATGGGGTCCTACAATGATCTCCCGAACCGAGAGGACCAGATCCATGAGCGAACTGCACGTCGTGGCCACCATCCCCATCAAGCCTGAGGCCGTCAAGGAAGCTCGCTCCGTGCTCAGCACCCTCATAGCCGCCACCCGCCGCGAGGCAGGCGTCGTGTCGTACGACCTGTACGAGTCCGCCTCGACCCCGAGCACCTTCGTCACGGTCGAGCGCTACAGGGACCAAGCGGCGCTGGACGAGCACATGGCCTCGCCGCACCTCGCCGCCGCGTTCGCGGCAGCCGAGCCTCTGCTCGCCGGCGAGGTCGCCATCCACCCGCTGCAGCCGGTCGACGTCGGCTGACCGCGCCGACCCCTCGTACGGCTGCGGAACGCTGCTCGAACCGCTTCGCGGGATGAGCGTGGCCCGCCCGCTTGTAGAGCACGTCCCATACGGATGCCCATGCGAACAGGTCGGTGACGTCGCTCCAGGGGGCAGTACCTCGACAAGAGAGACCTGGATGAAGTGTCTCTCGGTACCCTTGACCTATGAGTGAACTGACCGCCGCGTCGCTGAGACTCCGTGCTGCCCTCACGCAGCATAAGAGTCGCGTTGTTGACGTGCTGGAACGGTACAGCGCCACCAACCCACGTCTATTTGGGTCGGTGGCGCGCGGCGATGCCGAAGAGGACAGCGATCTGGATCTTCTCGTCGACCTGACCGCAGGGGACGGTAACGAGCTGCTGCGTGTGGCCGGGCTCGCCGAGGAACTGAGTGAGCTGCTTGGCGTCCGAGTTGATGTCGTTGCGGCAACGCTCTTGCGCGACGAGGTCTCCACTACTGCGCTCGCAGACGCGGTTGCAGTGTGAGCCGCTCGGAGGCGCAGCGCCTGGAAGACATTCGGGCCGCAATCTCGCGATGCATCGCCTACCGCGACCATCTCGATTCGGCAGAGTTGGGCTCGATGGCGTACGACGCCGTGCTCCGCAACCTGGCCGTTGTCGGCGAGGCAGTGAAGTCCCTGCCCGAGGACTTCAGGCAGGAACACCCCGACACGCCGTGGGCCTCGATAGCCGGTCTCCGCAACGTGGTTGTCCATGAGTACTTTCGGGTCAACCCGGATCTGATCCGCGACATCGTTGACAATCAGCTGGCGCCCCTACTGGACGACATCTGAGGGCCCCTCAGGGATCTCGTTCGTCGGATCGGTTAGTGGGGGCGGGCGATGTTGCGGGTGACGGGATCGAGGTGCCTGCTGATGAGGTCGGACGTTGTCCGATGTCGGAGCCGGCTGCGTCCTGTGGTCTGGCCTGATCCATCTCATTGGAGGTGCGCCATGAGCGCACTGCTTGTCGGGTACGCCCGATGCTCCACCGACCAACAAGATCTCACCGCTCAACGTGACGCCCTGGGCAACCTCGGGGTCCAGACCGAGCGGATCTACGTCGACCACGGCCTGACCGGCACCAACCGAGAGCGCCCTGGGCTGCGCGAAGCACTCGCTGCCTGCCGGGCCGGCGACACCCTGGTCGTCACCAAGCTCGACCGCTTGGCCAGGTCCTTACCGGATGCCCGGGCGATCGCTGATGAGCTCACCTCCCGGCAGATCAGCCTCTCGCTCGGCGGGTCGGTCTATGACCCCACCGATGCTGTCGGGCGGCTGCTGTTCAACGTTCTCGCGATGGTCGCTGAGTTCGAATCTGACCTCATCAGGCTTCGCACCGTCGAGGGCATGAAGCTCGCCAAGGCCAAAGGACGGCTGCGTGGAAAGCAACCGAAGCTCACCCGAAAGCAGGAAGCCCACCTGGTGTCCTTGGTGAGCAGCGGCGAGTACAGCACCGCCGAGGTCGCCGACCTGTTTAGCGTGGGTCGCTCCACCGTCTACCGGGCCATCGAACGCCAACGGATCGCAGCCAAGGCTCAGACCACGAAGGCGACTTCGAGGCGTTGATCCGGCCGTAGCGCCGGTCGTCCCGTATCCGACACCCCACCGGGACACCGGCGCTGCGGACGTTCCCATCGACTAAAGGCGTCCGGTCTGGGTTGGTCATTCGGTCTTGGTTGCGGGAAGGAGCATGCTGCTTGCCGTGGCCAGGGTCATGAGGGCGGCCATGGCGATGAAGGCTGGTCGATAGTCGGCGGGGCCGGTGGTCGCGAGCAGCGCGGTCAGGGCGGCCAGGCCGATGGCGGCGCCGACCTGTTTGGTGGTGTTGAGCAGGCCGGAGACTGCCCCGGAGTCGTTGGGTGATGCGCCGGCGAGGATCGCTGTCGTCAGTGGTGTGTTGAGGAGTCCGCCGCCGACGCTGATCACGATGGCTGGCCCGAGGATCACGCTCAGATAGGTCCCAGCGTCACCGGATGTCGGCGGCCCAGCCGTGAAGGCTTGCCAGGCGAACCCGGCGGCAGCGATCAGGCATCCACAGAGCACGAGTACCCGCGCGGAGACTCGATCCATCAAACGCGGCGCGAGTCCGGCGCCTATGAGGGCGGTGACCGTTGCGTGGGGCAGGAACCCGAGCCCGGCGCGGAGGGGGTTGTATCCGAGGGTGTTCTGCATCAGCAACGAGATGTAGAACCACATCGGCATCAAGGTCGCACCGGCAAGCAGCATCGTCACCGTCCCGGAGCTGATGCCTCGGTGGGCGAACAGCCCCAAGGGAAGCAACGGGTCCACCGGCATCGTGCCGGTGCCTTCCTGGACGGGAGTCGTCGTCGGTCGCCGCTGTGACCATACGAAAGCGATGAGCAGGAGGCTACCGATCGCCAATGCCCCGAATCGGGGCCACCCGGAGCTGAGGGCTCCCGAGGAGATGAGGTCGGTTCCTGAGATCGCCCACGAGGCGATCACCAGCCCAACCGTGGCCAGGGCCGCGCCCTGAAGATCCAGTCGTCTGGCGCGAGTCCCGGCAGGGTCCTTCCTCTGGGCACTGGTTGGCGCCTGGAGCACGATCGCGGCTGCGACGACGGCGAGGACGCCCAGTGGCACGTTGAGCCAGAACACCCAGCGCCAGTCCGCGAGCTGGGTCAGAGTCCCGCCCACGACATTGCCGACTGCGCCACCGGCGATACCCACCGCGGTCCACAGACCGACCGCGCGCGACCGGGCAGGACCCTCGGGCAAGGTGGCGCTGATCAGCGCCAGCGAGACCGGCGCCAGTGCCGCGCCGCCCATACCTTGGACAGCACGGGCCGCGAGGAGTTGCCAGCCCTCGCTGGCCAGGCCTGCGACCAGGCTAGCTCCGGCGAAGACGATGGTGGCGAGGATGAACACTCGCCGCAAGCCGAACAGGTCACCGAGACGACCTCCCACGAGCATCCCACCGGCGAACATCAACACATAGGCGTTCACCACCCAGGACAGGGCACCGGGTGACATCTGCAAGTCGCTGCCGATTGACGGGGTCGCGATCGCGATGATCGAGGCGTCCATGACGACCATGAACTCGGCCGCGCACGCCATCGCGACCACCACGCTGGTGCCCGGCTTCATGTCAGCGCGAGGTGTCCTGGCAGTGGTGTCGAAACCCAACATGCTGTGATGGTACCGACGTACCATGAAGATATGCCAAAGCTCGTCGATCACGACCAACGCCGCCGACAGATCACCGACGCCCTAATTCAAGTCGCCGCCACCTCAGGACTGCACCAAGTCACCATGCGCAAGGTCGCTGCGCAGGCTGGGGTCTCGGTGCGACTGGTGCAGTACTTCTTCACCGACAAGGCCTCGTTGATGATGGCCGCGTTGGAACACCTCACCCAGCAGAGCAACGACCGCTGGACTCGCGCACGCGACCAGGCCATCGACGAAGAGATGTCAGTGCGCCACGCTATCGAGGCGTTCTTGGCGGCTGCCGCCGTCGATGACAGGGACTCACGAGTCTTCCAGCTGGTCTGGACCTCGTACGCGACGATGGCGATGACCGACCCCGGCCTCGCCGCTCGGCCATTCATCGACGGCCCCGACAGGGTCGAGGCGGAACTCGTCGAACTCCTCGAGCTCGCCGCCAACCGCGACGAGCTCGCCACCCGTTCTGACGGGACACTCCCGGCGGTGGCTATCGAGGCGGCCCGGATACTGACGCTCAACCACGGACTCGGAACCAGCGTTCTCATCGGCCAGAAGACGCCCGAACAAGCGGCCGCCATCCTGCGCTACCACCTCGACGGACTCTTCGACCGATAAATCCCCGCTCGCCGAACCCAGCCCCCTGACCGTCTTGCAGGCCGACCCCACAGCGGGTTGCTTCGGCGCGGTGGCAGGATGCGGTGGTATGGCCTCTGGTACTCGCTTGTTGACTGTCGTCGACCTCGCCGAGAGCATCATCGTCCCTTCTGAGGTCCGCGACGCCCCCGTCATTGACGGTCCTCCTCCGGAAGGCTTCGAACCGGCGGCGATGGACATCACCTACGGCGAACCCGACTTCGATCCCAGCGAGATGTCGTTCTCGGCGTTGCACCTGGCCGTCCTTGAAGACGGTCGCCGGCTGACCTTGCTCGATGACCGCGGCTGGGGCGTATCCGGAACTCCCGATCTCTGGCAGACGACCACCGTCGAAGAGATCGCGGCAGACGCTCGGGTAGTGGTCGGGCCAGACGAGGCCCACGGCAATCACACTCGTACAGACATGGCGGCAGCGCACTGGTCCGAGCTGGCCGACACCCTCCGACACCATGGCGTGCTCATTGTTCCCGCGGAACTGAGCCGCCTCCCGCACGATGTCGAGATCACCGAGCGAGTGCGAGAGCGCCTCACCGATACCTGATACTGCCACGCCCCGGCAGTGTCATCGAAACCGTCGCTCGAGGACTACCGAACGGCGAATCCGCTGGAGGATCCCCATGTGGGGAGGCTCGTGGGCGCTGTGCAGAGGACTTCGGGCATCTGTGCAGCCGACTTCGGAAACTGACACCAGGCTGCAACTGAACGTGCGGTGACGATCACTTGCGCTGTCACCTACCGGCGGCAAGATCGCAGTAGAGAAATCGGTCCGGCCGGCGAACGAGACGCCGACTGGGCCTGGCAACGAGGTGGTCCCATCACGCTGGCAAGCGACAGACGTGGTGACTCGATGCCTGCCTGGCCACTGGCCAGAAATCACTAGTTGACACATCTACCTGTTGCGAGCGGCCACTTGCGCTGCGAACTTGTTGGCCACCATCGCGTTCAGCGGCGAGGAAGTCCACGCCGCGCCACTGGGGCAACTGGCAGAGGAGGGGGAGTGAGCAAGGCCTTCGCGCCTGCCGAATTCGCCAAGGTTCACGTCGCCACATCATGCACGATCAATCTTGAGGGGTCCGTAATGCCACGCACAACCAAGAGGATGATTGCCGTTACCGTCATTTTAGGCATTCAAAGCATGGCCTTGAGCGTACCTAGCAGCGGGGTCTCCGGCGACACGCAACTCAAGATCGTTGGAAGCCAATCTGGCCTTGCGGTGGTAGGCAAGAATCTATCGTTCATGCCTACGCAGTCAAATCGTGCCAGTTTCCAAGATCGGCTCACTCAATCTGCTCGAACAAGCGAGAGTCCCGGGGAGATGAGTCGCTACTTCGTGCAGGATGCGCGTGGCAGAGCTCAAGATTATGTACTGGATCGGACGATTGCAGCAGAGCCTAAAAGCGGCCGACGCGTCGGCTGGGTGCAGACAACATCGTCAATCGGGATCGAGTGGACGAGTAAGAAGAACATCTCGAGATGGAGCATTACACTCCCGAGCGGGCAGGAACTGCACACAACGAAGAACTACCTTGTCGACAACACTGCCGCTGAGAGCGGCACCTATCTAATCACGGGTTCGACCCCTGACGGAGGGGTTGAGTCGTTTATCCTCACCGTCCCCGAGAACACCGTGAGCAGCATAAATCAAAAGTCCCAATATACAGAGAAAATGACTGGCGATCGACCTGACCAGTATCGCGCGGTGGTCTGGGACGCCTTCATCGAAGACGAATTTGTTGGCGCAGATGTGCGGGGTATTGACGCGTGCGTTGAAGCGTACACTAAAGGGTACGAGTACTACGGTGGCAACGGCCGAGGCTTCGCGAATTCAATATATGATCTTTACTCAGGAGACGATGATGTCATCACGGCAGACGAGCATAAATTCAAAGTCTCCTCTTCCGTGGCCAGCAACTGGGGCGGTGCGGATTGGGTAAACCCTTGGATTTACGATTATTTCATGTCGGCGCAGACAGGAGTAACGAGGGCATACGACGAGAACAAGCAGCTTCTTGCCACCGCCCAAACAGATGCAAGCGATGACATCACGCTAGTCGAGAGTTATTCACAGGTCCGTTCTGATGGCCTTGGGATCGCAAAGAGAACCGTAAAGGTGGACTCGCCCAACCCTCTCTGCTCGCTTCCCGATGGCAGCGAGGCCCCTGCAATATCAATCGACTACGAATATCAGCATGATAGTAGTGGATACGTAACCGTGGACGGTTCCCACGACCAGGCGCCGATGCACGAAGTGCTGTGGGTTGCGTCCCCGGACGAGGGTGACCCGTCGAAGCCACACGGGTGCCTATATCGGTTCCCGAACCAGGGTTTCACAAATTTGGCTAACACAGGCTTCAACAACGCAGACGTTCTCTTGGACTTCAATCCAGTTCTAAGTAGCCCGGAATGCACTACAGTCATCCCGGAGTGAAGGTGAAGATATTAACCTGGGCTACGGCAGTGACCCTGCCTTGGTTATCTCTGATGCTGCTCACGTCCCCCTCGGATGTGGGCGCTTGGCTTTCGACTCTCCTAAGCCTTATGTTGGCGCTGACGGTGACAAGTTTGCTCTTGGTTGTGCACCTTCCGCAGCCTTTGGTAGGTCTTCTATTGCCTTTCCTTCTTATTCTGTGCTTCTTTGCTGGTGGAGAAGCTGCTGAATCGTACGGTCTGGTGGAGGACTCGCCGGACCTGCTCAATGGGTGGACGCTTTGGGTAGGGGCGATCTGGGCAGTGACCGCTCTCGTTCTCGTGGGCGCGATATACGGAGTGCGAACATTGACGAGGTTGGCCCGCGGTGGGCCCGAAGATGACTGATCGAAACGAGGCTTTCAATAGAGTGGTCTTTGGTTGCTCATGCTCTTAGATGGTTTCTTTTATAGTGGGTGAGCAAGGTGGAGGTTATCGGGGTGTGTCCCTATGGGTTTCCGCTGCGGTACGTCGCGCATGGGTATGAGGGAGGCGCTGCCTGTTTATCCGAGGAGGTCGATGACCGCCCAGGCCAGCTGGTGGCGAATGTCTTCGCGAAGCGCGTCCTCATCACGGTCGGCGAGGCTGGTCCACCCGCTGCCGTCGGAAGACCCGTCGGCACGCACGCTGGTGGTCCACAGGTCACCTCGACGCAAACGCCGCGGGCGCCGCGCGGTGGCCGTCACCGTGCCGAGCTGGGTCTGCACACGCCCTTGGTGTCCCTGCATGACTTGGGAGACCGCCGCGTCGACCGCAGTCACCAGCCACGGTGGGAGGCGCAGATGGTGACTGTCCGCCGGCTCGGCGCGAACCGCCTCGATCCGGCTGTCCCCGACGATGTGGTCGATCAGGTCCGGTGAACCGCCGATATAGGTCCACCCGAGATCCAGCTCACTGGCCAGACACCAGACACGGTCCGCTGGCCACCACAGGTTGGGCGTCTGCTGCTCTGGCTCTAGGAAGGCCAGTGCTGCGTCAAGCACTCCCTTGTAGAGGAAATACTCACGCCCTGGTAACTCCGCCCGAGGCCCGTCCCGCACCTGGCGCGGAATCGGGTCCTTGGGAGCACCATGCGGCTCAGGGACGCTGACCTGAGTGTCGGGACCTACATACAGGCCGGGCTCGGCCCCGGGCTGCGGCTCGTCGCCGAAGATGGCCGACGGTATCGAGTACAAGGCGCTCGTCTCCCACCCGTAGCCGTCCCACAGGCAAAACCAGCATCTGTCCGGGGAGGTGGTGTGCTGGCGCAGGATGTCAACGAGCGCGGTGGCCTCTGCGAGGCAGAGTGTGCCTTCCTGGGGTGCGACGACGTTCCACGCCTGGCTTCGGTCGCCCGGGGGCTGCAGCGCAATCTCGGGGAAGTGAGCATCGCGAGGTAGCTCGATCCCGTTGTGGGCTGCGACCTCGAACCCGCGGATCGGGCGTTCCTGGGAGTCGTGGGCTGGATGCAGGACTCGCGCGTATGCCCCAAAGCCGACCGGCACGACCGAAGTCACTTCACCCGACTCAAACGGGGCGAGTCGTTCTCGGACCCAGTCGACCTGCTCCACCTCGGCGCTCCACTCGACCTTTCGCATACGCTCGCGCTTCCTCTCCCGGTGCCTAAGGTCCCGTGCAGGATACGACGAATGTGGGGAGACCCATGGCCATCCCTGGGGAACTTTCGTGACCGCCCGTGGGGAGGTCGACCGACCGTCACTCAGCAGAATCAAGTGTATGAGGACGTTCCAGTCGAAGCTCTTCGCGGAACGCAAACATCAGAGCGCTGCTGCCAGAATTCATCAAGACCCCTCATCCGCCCGGTGCCCGTAGGAGGGAACCCCCGCCGAATTCAAGCCATACCTGATCTGAATCACGACGGCCCGCGCATGGCATCGTCCCGCAAGACCCGTCCGGTGATCTGCCCGGTGACCGGGCCCTATACGACACGAAGCAGACAGTCTTCTCCAATTTCCGTGGTGCGCAATCGCCGGCCCAATACAACCCCAGCCTTGGATAACGGTCCGTTATTGAACTGACGTGACCGATAACGAATGGTCTTGCTGCATACGAAGACCGTCTGTGCAATCTTCGCTGCATCTCGACACTAGAACCCGCCAGAGTCCTTCGCCATATTCGAGAACCGCGCGTAGTGCCCCTGGAAGCCAAGCACGATGTCGGCCGTCGGACCGTTTCGGTGCTTGGCCACGATGACGTCCGCCTCGCCCTCGCGTTCGGACTCCGGACCCCGCTCGCGGTGCAGCAAAATCACGAGGTCGGCGTCCTGCTCGATCGAGCCCGACTCACGCAGGTCGCTCATCGCCGGTCGCTTGTCGGTGCGCTGCTCCGGGCCACGGTTGAGCTGGCTGATCGCGATCACCGGCACCTCGAGCTCCTTGGCCAGCAGCTTGAGCGCCCGGGAGAACTCCGAGACCTCCTGCTGGCGGGACTCGACCTTCTTGCCCGAGGTCATCAGCTGCAGGTAGTCGATGACGATGAGCTTGAGGTTGTGCTGCTGCTTCAGCCGCCGGGCCTTGGCGCGGATCTCCATCAGGGCCAGGTTGGGCGAGTCGTCGATGTAGAGCGGGCTGTCGCTGATCCGCCCGACGACGCGGGAGAGCTTGCGCCAGTCCGGGTCGCTCATCTTGCCGCGACGCAGGTGCTGCAGCTGGATGCTCGCCTCCGCCGCGAGCACACGCATCGTGATCTCGCTGCGGCTCATCTCCAAGGAGAAGATCGCAGTCGCCATCTGGTGGTGGATCGCCGCCGCGCGGGCGATGTCCACACCCAGCGTCGATTTACCCACGGCCGGTCTCGCCGCGATGACGACCATCTGCCCGGGATGCAGGCCGTGGGTCAGCTCGTCGAGGTCGTGGAACCCGGTGGGCACGCCGGTCATCTCGTCGGTACGGCCGGCGGCGACCTCGATCTCGGTCATCGTGTCGTTCAGCGTGTCCCACAGCGGGGCGTAGTCCTCACCGCCCCGCTTCTCGGCGACGGTGTACACCTCGGCCTGGGCCTGGTTGACGATGTCCTCGACGTCACCGCCGCCCTGGGCGTAACCCATCTGCACGATCTTCGTCCCGGCCTCGACCAGACGCCGCAGGACCGCGCGCTCGGCGACGATCTGCGCGTAGTACCCGGCATTGGCCGCCGTCGGCACCGACTGGATGAGGTCGTGCAGGTAGGCCTGCCCACCGGCACGCTGCAGGTCGCCGCGCTTGCTCAGCTCGTCGGCGACGGTGATCGCGTCCGCCGGCTCGCCCCGGGAGTACAGGTCGACGACCGCGTCGAAGATCAGCTCGTGCGCGGGACGGTAGAAGTCCTTGCTGCGGACCGCCTCGTTGACGTCACCGATCGCGTCCTTGCTCAGTAGCATGCCGCCGAGCACCGACTGCTCCGCGCCGACGTCCTGCGGAGGCAGGCGGTCATGAGGGGTCGAGGAGTAGGAGGGCGCGTCGCCGTAGACGCTGGATTCCAACTCGCTCGTCGTCACGTGCTCCCCTTTGGTCCGGCGGCTCCGGGACCCCCCACGGAGGGATCCGCACACCCCCGCGAAAGGGGCGCTCGTGAAGACTCGCACCACCCTCTGACAACGCCAAATGACCCTGTGGACGGCGGTGTGGAGAGACTGTGGACGACGCGCCATGGGACTGTGCACAGCCCGTGGACAACTCTGTGGATCTGCGAGTGGTCGTCCTCACAACACCCCTTCTGACCTGCGGAAACGCACGATCGCGTGTGTGGACCCAAGAATTTTCGGCCATCGGCCATCCACAAGCACGGGACACGCCCGATCCACATCTCGGGCCGTTTCGCAACTCCGCAGACACCGTCCGGCAGCATCCCGGACGTTGTGTGCGAAAGGCCTGATCAGAGCAGGTTCACCCCGCCTGTTGGTACCGCTTGCGCGCCCGCTCCTTCGCCTTCGCCGCCTCGACCTCCCGGTCCTTGGGCTCGGCGGTCGTCACGAGGTGGTCCAGCAGGTGCTGGGTCACCCGGGCGACCTCCTCCACCGCCTCGTCGAAGGCGGCCTGATTCGCCTGACTCGGCTTGGTGGACCCGCTGACCTTGCGCACGTACTGCAGCGCGGCGGCGCGGACCTCGTCACTGGTGGCGGGTGGTTCGAAGTTGTGCAGCTGACGGATGTTTCGGCACATGCACCAAGTCTCCTCCCCGACCAGGTGGGGGGCACCCCTTCGCCCAAATCATTTGTCTCGTGCACACGGTTTGCCTGATCATTGATCCATGCCCACGATCGCGCCGCAGGCGCCTGCCGTCACCACGCCTGCGCAGACGACACTGGTCCTGCGGGTGCTCACGGTCGCCACCTTCGTCGTGATCCTCAACGAGACGATCATGAACAACGCGATCCCGCGCCTGATGGACGACTTCTCGGTGCCGGCGACGTCGGCGCAGTGGCTGACGACGGCGTTCATGCTCACCATGGCCGTGGTCATCCCGATGACCGGCTGGATCATGCAGCGGCTGGCCGTGCGACGCACCTTCGCGCTGTCGATGGGCCTGTTCTGCCTGGGCACGGCAGTGGCCATGGTGGCCCCGACCTTCGGGGTGCTCCTCGGTGCCCGGATCGTGCAGGCCACCGGCACCGCGCTGATGATCCCGCTGCTGATGACCACCCTGATGAACCTCGTGCCCGCCGCCGACCGGGGCCGCACGATGGGCAACGTCTCCCTCGTCATCGCGGTCGCGCCCGCCATGGGCCCGGCGGTCTCCGGCGCGCTGCTGCGCCTGGGCTCGTGGCGGCTGATCTTCATCACGGTCCTGCCGATCGCCGCGGTCGCACTGTGGGTCGGCCTGCGCAGCCTCCCGGACGTCGGCGAGCGCGCGGACAGCCGCCTCGACCTGCCCAGCGTGCTGCTGTCGGTCGTCGGCTTCGGCGGGCTGGTCTACGGCCTCTCCGGGGTCGGTGGCGGCCAGCCCGGCGACGGGGGCGCCGCACCCGAGCCGGTGGTCGACCCGCTCCTGTGCGTCGGCGTGGCGATCCTCGCGCTGGCCGCCTTCGCCTGGCGCCAACGCTCCCTCGTGCGCAGCGGCGACCCGTTGATGGACCTGCGCACGCTGCGTTTCCGCAGCTTCACCGGCGCCTTCCTGACGATGTGCCTCGGGTTCGCCGCGCTCATCGCCACGCTGATCCTGCTGCCGATCCACCTGCAGGACGGCCTCGGGCTGACCACCCTGCAGACCGGGCTGCTGCTCATCCCCGGCGGGTTGCTCATGGGTCTGCTCGGCCCCACGGTCGGGCGCCTCTACGACCGGCTCGGCGCGCGCCCCCTCGTCCTGCCCGGCAGCATCGGGGTGACCATCTCGCTCGCCTCGTTGGCGGCGCTCGTCCCGGTCGCCGGCCCGTGGGTGATCCTCGGGCTGCACGTCCTGCTGTCCCTGTCGCTGGCGCTGACCTTCACCCCGCTCTTCACTGCCGGTCTGGGCTCGCTCCCCCCAGGCCTGTACGCGCACGGGTCGGCCCTGCTCGGCTCCTCGCAGCAGGTCTTCGGCGCCGCCGGGACCGCGACGAGCATCGCGGTGATGTCCCTCGTCGCCGGGTCCGACCCCACGACCGCCGAGCTGGCGAAGGGGGCCCAGGCCGGCTTCGCGCTGCTGGCCGTCCTCGCCGCGATCTCCGTCCTCACCTGCCTGATGGTCTCCACGCCCCCGGCCGAGGGCGAGTGAGCGCCGGCCCCGGCTGACGCGCCGTGCCGACTGCGCTCACGCGCGGCCGCTACGGCGCATGCGAGCGGGGACGTTGTAGCGGGTGACCACGTGCACCCCGGAGGCCATCGACGTGGGCGCGCCCGGGGCCAGCCCGTGGTGCTGCAGCACCGCTCGCAGCGCCGAGCGGGCGTCCTCGTGCAGGTCGTGGTGCAGCACCACGCCGATCTCGCCCGTGCGCAGCAGCTCGAGGTTGTCCGGGTCGAGGTCGTGGCCGACGAAGACCGAGGGGGCCACCCCCTTCGCCCGCAGCGACGCGAGGATCGCCCGGTTGGCCCCACCGACCGAGTAGACCCCGACGAGGTCATCGCCCGTGCCCAGCTCCGCGGTGACGACGTCCGCGGTGGCGGCGTCCAACCCGTCGGCGTCACTGACCCGCCGCACCGACAACCCGGGAGCGTCGCGGGCGAGCTGGTCGACGAATGCCTCCGCCCGGGTGCGCTCGCCGACGAAGGACGAACGGCTCAGCGTGACCAGGACTGCACCCGCCTCCCGTCCGCCCCACCGGTGGATCAGGTGGGCTGCGGTCCGCCCGGCCGACTCGTGGTCGGGTCCGGCGTAGGCGATCCGCGCGGAGCCGGAGACGTCGGTGACGAGGGTGACCGCCGGGATGCCGCGCCCGGCCAGGGCGGCGATGGCCCCCGCGACCGCGGGATCGTCGGGGACCTTCAGCAGGACGCCGTGACTGGTCCTCCCCCGCCGCCCGATGCCCTCGAGCGTGCTGACGACGTCCTCGACGGTGCCCGACTCGCGCAGGTGGAAGCGTGCCCGCACCGCCGCCGGCCGCAGCCCGGTCAGCTGCGCCTCGAGCGCATCCCGGACCTCCCCGGAGAAACGGGTGGGCGCCTGCATCACCACGTCCAGCACGAGCGAGCGGGCAGCCAGGCGCAGGGCGCCGGCCTGGCGGTCGAGCTCGGCGATGGCCTGCTCGACGGCCCGGACCGCGCGGGGGCTGGCGCCGGGACGGCCGTGGAGGACGCGGTCGACGGTCGCCGCGGACAGGCCCGACTGCTCGGCGATGTCGGCGATCCGGTGGCCGCGCACTCAGGCCCGCTCGGCCGCCAGCGACCGGTCCCAGTGGCAGACCGCGAGGACGATCAGGGCCTGCCCGAGCACGTAGGTGAGCATCACCCAGAAGCCGTGCAGCGGCAGCTCGAGCGAGGCGAAGGCGCTGAGCGCGATGAGGCCGTCGGAGACGAGGAAGAGAGCCGCGCCCGTCGTCGCGACGGCATCGATACCGGTGGCCAGCACCGCCATCCCGACGATGACCAGCCCGTAGAGCAGGACTGCGGGGAAGAGCGCCCCGGCGCCGCTTGCACTCACCGCCACGATCACGCCGAGGAGCACGACGTAGGGCGCCAGCAGGGCGGGCCTGCGCCGGATGATCGACCGGGAGGCGAAGGGGAGGAAGGCCGCCACGTAGGCCAGTTGCGCCAGGAAGAACGCCCCCAGCATCAGGCCGAAGCCGAGATCGCTCCCGTCGACGGCGAAGCGCGGCAGCGTGTCGCCCAGCCACGACAGGCCGAGGGCCAACCCGACGAGGCGCACCAGCAGGGACTTGGGGTTGGGTGTGCCCGCGAGCAGGATCCACAGCAGGGCCGGCATGAGCAGGATCTGGCTCAGGTCGGCCACCACACCGTCGGGCGCGGCCACCTGTGCGCCGAGATGGACGACGGTGACGACCACGAGGGCGAGAAGGGCGATCGGCATGGCCCAGAGACTATCCGCGGCGTGGCCGTCCCTGCCGACCGTGACCGGCAGCGTCCCGGCCGGGGCGCTCCCACCGGTGGGGGTCGTTGTGGATTCATACCCTAGGGGGGTAACGTGGTGAGTGCACCGACAGCCACCACACGAAGGACCCCGCATGAGCGCCACCAGCACCTACACCGTCACCGGCATGACCTGCGGCCACTGCGTCGCCTCCGTCACCGAGGAGGTCCAGGAGATCAGCGGTGTCCAAGACGTCGCGGTCGATCTCGAGTCGGGCGCCGTGACCATCACGAGCGCCGAGCCGGTCGACGAGTCGACCGTGCGCTCCGCCGTCGAGGAGGCGGGTTACCGGCTGGCCTGAGCCGGACCCGACCGGGCCGCCGGCTGCCCCAGTTCCGCCCGCGCCACCGCGACGAGGTAGCGCACCCCGTCACCGAGGACGTCGTCGTTGACGTCGTAGTCGCTGCTGTGCAGCGGGGTGCCGCCGCGGCCGGGCTCGATGCCGTTGCCGAGGAAGGCGAAGCACGCCGGCACGTGCTCGGCGAAGACCCCGAAGTCCTCGCTCGGCATCGCCGGCGGGCACTGGCCGTCGACCCGCTCGGCGCCGAGGGCGGTCACGGCCGCTGACACCGCACGTGCGGTCGCCTCGGGGTGGTTGACCGTGGGGGCGAACTCGTGCGTGTAGGTCACCTGGCAACTCGCCCCGTGGGCGGCGGCGATCCCGGTCGAGATCTCCCGGATGCGCCGCTCGAGCAGCTCCTGCACCCCGGGAGCGAAGCTGCGCGTGTCCCCGGTGATCCGTACCTGCGTCGGGATGGCATTGCGCGCGCCGTCGGTCTCGAAGCCGGTGCAGGAGAGGACCGCCGGGTCGACCGGGTCGAGGCTCCGGGCGACGACCGTCTGCAGTGCCAGGACGATCTCGGCCCCGATCACCAGCGGGTCGACCACCGCCTGCGGCCGGGCAGCGTGCCCACCCCGGCCGGTCACGACGATCTCGAAGTTGTCCTCGCTGGCCATGAACCCACCGACCCGGGTGTGCAGATGTCCCGCGGGGACGCCCGGCATGTTGTGGATGCCGTGCATCGCGTCGACGGGGAAACGCTCGAAGAGGCCGTCGGCGACCATCGCCCGCGCACCGCGACCCGGCTCCTCCGCCGGCTGGAAGACCATCCGCACCGTCCCGTCGAAGTCCTCCTCCGCGAGAACCGCGGCCGCGCCCAGGGCCATCGCCATGTGCCCGTCGTGGCCGCACGCGTGCATCCGCCCCGGGCTGGTCGAGCCGTGGGCACGCCCGTCGACCTCGGTGAGCGGAAGTCCGTCCATGTCGGCCCGCAGACCGACCGATCGGGGGGAGGTCCCCTTCGTCAGGGAGGCGACGAGTCCGGTGCCGCCGATGCCGCGGGCCACCTCGTAGCCGGCCTCCCGGAGCACCGCGGCCACGAAGTCCGCGGTCGCGTGCTCCTCGAAGGCCGTCTCCGGGTGGCGGTGCAGCTGGTGCCGCCAGGCACGCAGTCGCGCGTCGAGGTCACGCATCGTCCTGACGGCCTTCCGTGCTCAGCAGGACGATGGTCGCGCCGTCGGGCAGCTCGAGGTGGCGCCACAGGTCGACGTCGTGACGGGCGGTACGCACCCCGGCGTAGGTGGCGGCACCACTCGGCCCGGAGGAGACACCCTGTGCCAGCAGGTCGTCGGACGCCTGCCGCGCCCGGTCGTCGGTGACCGTGGCCGCTGCGTCGACGCCGTCCCGCAGGAGGGGCCAGGCGAGGCTGGACAGGGTGCCGCAGTTGAGGCCGGCCATGATGCTCTCGCCGGTGCTGACGCTGACCGGCTCTCCCGCGGTCAGGCTCGCCACGGTGCAGTCGGCGGTGTCCGGCTCGACGACGAGGAGCCGGGTGCGCCCCGAGCTCCCGGACTGCCGGTAGTGGGCGACGACCGCCTGGGCGAGCGAGCCGACGCCGGACGGGATGACGACGAGGTCCGGCGGGACCCCCAGCTGCTCGTCGATCTCCTCGGAGAGGGTCTCGTAGCCCTCGACGATCCACGTCGGGACCTGCTCGTACCCCTCCCACGCGGTGTCCTGGACGAGCTCGCGGGAGGCGTCGGCCGCGGCGTGCTCCGCCGCTGCGCGCACGGCATCGTCGTAGGGGCCGTCGACGCGCACGAGCCTCGCTCCCTCGGACTCGATCCGCTCGGCGGCCTGCGCACGCATCCCGCCGGGGATGAAGACCGTGGCGCTCGTGCCCAGGTGCGTCGCCATGCGCGCGACCGCCCGACCGTGGTTGCCGTCGGTCGCGGTGACCAGCGCCGCACCGGGGTGGCGCTCGATGACCTGGTGACAGGCCCACGAGGCGCCGAGCATCTTGAAGGCCGGCATCCCGAGCCGGGCGGACTCGTCCTTGACGAGGACTCGCCCGACGCCGAGCTCCTCGGCGGCTTGCGGCAAGTCGACCAGCGGCGTCGGCGCGTATCCCGGCAGGGTGCGGTGGAAGTCGCGGACGCTGGTCGTCGTCACGCCCGTCGACCACGAGCGGGCGGCGGGGTTGCTGTACGTCCTCATGGCACCAGTCTTGCCCGGCCAACCCATCAGGTCCAGCACGCATACTTGGCCATGACCCATCACTTTCGTTGATGAATCGAGGAACAGTGCTGGACGTGCGACGGATGCGACTGCTGCTCGAGCTGTCCCGACGCGGCACCATCGCGGCTGTCGCCGACGCGCTCGCCTACAGTCCGTCCGCGGTCTCGCAGCAGCTGGGCGTGCTGGAGAAGGAAGCCGGTACCGCGCTGCTCGAGCCCTTCGGTCGACGGGTGCGGCTCACCCCCGAGGGGGAGGTCCTGGCTGCGCACGCCGAGGCGATCCTCACCGAGCTGGAGCGGGCCGAGGCCGACCTCAGCGCCTCGAGCGGGCAGGTGCGCGGCACGCTGCGGATCGCCGCCTTCCAGAGCGCGGTCCTGACGCTGCTGCCCGATGCCCTCATCGGTCTCTCCCGTGACCACCCCGACCTGCGCGTCGAGGCCACCGAGATGGAGCCCGAGGAGAGCCTGCCCGCACTCCTGGCCGGTGACTTCGACCTGGCGCTGTGCGAGGAGTACCCGGCCCACCCGCGGGCCGTCCCCCGCGGGCTCGAACGCACCGACCTCGTCACCGACGGCCTCCGGCTCGCCGTGCCGCGGTCATGGGGTCGGTTCGATCTCGTGGACCTAGCGGACGCCCCCTTCGCCATGGAGCCGATCGGCTCGACCTCCCGGGACTGGGCCGCCGCCACCTGCCGGACCGCAGGCTTCGAGCCGGACGTGCGCTACACGACGAACGACCTGCTCGTGCACCTGCGGATGGTCGAGCGCGGGCTGGCCGCCGCGCTCCTGCCCGACCTCGTCCAACCACAGGACCGACCCGACGTCCGCCTCCGGCCGCTCGACGGCGGACCGGTCCGACGGATCTTCGCCTGCACGCGGTTGGGCAGCGCCCGGCGCCCGGCGGTCCGAGCCGCGCTGGAGGTGCTCGCCGGCTGACCGACGGAATACCCATGGGGGGTATATGCTTGATCTGTCACGGGCACCCCGACGACTCCCCGGCCGGACCCGTCACCAGCACAGGAGTAGGCAGATGAGTTCCACAACCGACGCACCCACACCCGTCGCGGCGAACGAGGTCGAGCTGGTCATCACCGGGATGACCTGCGCCTCCTGCGCCAACCGCATCGAGCGCAAGCTGAACAAGCTGGACGGCGTGAGCGCCTCCGTCAACTACGCGACCGAGAAGGCGAAGGTCACCTACCTCCCCGACATCGCCCCGGACACCCTCGTCGCCACGGTCGAGCAGGCCGGCTACGGCGCGAGTCTGCCTCGCACGCAGGAGGAGACGAAGGGGGATGACCCGGCGGTCTTCGACGAGACGGACCAGCTGCGCCAGCGGCTGATCATCTCGGCGGTGCTGTCGATCCCGGTCATCGCGATGGCGATGGTCCCGGCGCTGCAGTTCACCCACTGGCAGTGGCTGTCACTGACCCTGGCCGCGCCGGTGGTCGTCTGGGGCGCCTATCCCTTCCACAAGGCCGCCTGGACCAACCTGCGGCACGGCGCGACGACCATGGACACGCTCGTGTCGATGGGTACGCTCGCCGCGCTCTCGTGGTCGGTGTACGCGTTGTTCTTCGGCACCGCGGGCATGCCCGGCATGACCCACGCCTTCGAGCTGACGGTCGAGCGCGGCGACGGTTCCGGCAACATCTACCTCGAGGCCGCAGCCGGGGTGACGACCTTCATCCTCGCCGGGCGCTACTTCGAGCAGCGGGCCAAGCGCCGGTCGGGCGCCGCCCTGCGTGCGCTGCTCGAGATGGGCGCCAAGGAGGTCACCGTCCTCGATGCTGACGGGACCACCGAGCGGACCATCCCCGTCGACCGGCTCGCCGTCGGGATGCGTTTCGTGGTGCGGCCGGGCGAGAAGGTCGCCACCGACGGGGTCATCGAGGACGGCACCTCCGCCGTCGACACCTCGATGCTCACCGGCGAATCGGTGCCGGTCGAAGTGGGACCGACGAACGAGGTCGTCGGCGCGACGGTCAATGCCGGCGGACGCCTGGTCGTGCGAGCCACTCGCGTCGGGAGCGACACGCAGTTGGCGCAGATGGCGCGCATGGTCGAGGACGCGCAGACCGGCAAGGCCCGGGTCCAGCGCCTCGCCGACCGGATCTCGGGGATCTTCGTGCCGATCGTGCTCGTCCTCACGCTCGCGACGTTGACCTTCTGGATCGCGATCGGTGCCGGCCTGTCGATGGCCTTCACCGCGGCGGTCGCCGTGCTGATCATCGCCTGCCCCTGCGCCCTGGGTCTGGCCACGCCGACCGCGCTCATGGTCGGCACGGGCCGCGGCGCCCAGCTGGGGATCCTCATCAAGGGCCCGGAGGTCCTGGAGTCCACTCGCACCGTCGACACGATCGTGCTGGACAAGACCGGCACGGTCACCACCGGCCGGATGACGTTGCGCGAGGTCGTCGCCGCCGAAGGCGAGGACGAGGCGGAGGTGCTGCGCCGTGCGGGTGCGCTCGAGGCCGCGTCGGAGCATCCCATCGCCCGCGCCATCGTCACCGGGGCCCGGGCGCGGGTCGGGGACCTGCCGCAGGTCGATGGCTTCGCCAATGTCGAGGGTCTCGGCGTCCAGGGCCTCATCCCCGAGGGAGGTGCGAGCACGACGATGGTCGTCGGTCGCCCCTCGCTGCTCGCCGACTGGTCGATGCCGCTGGACGCGCACCTGCAGGAGGCGATGGTCCGCGCCCAGCAGGACGGCGGCACTGCCGTCGCCGTCGGCTGGGACGGTCAGGCACGCGGCATCGTGGTCGTCGCCGACGCCATCAAGGAGACATCGCCGCAGGCGATCAGCGAGCTGCGCGGCCTGGGGCTGCGACCGATCCTGCTCACCGGTGACAACGAGGTCGTCGCGCGTGCCGTCGCCGCCGAGGTCGGTATCGCCGCGGAGGAGGTCTTCGCCGACGTCATGCCCGCCGACAAGGTCGCCGTCGTGGAGCGCCTGCAGAGCCAGGGCAAGGTCGTCGCCATGGTCGGTGACGGCGTCAACGACGCTGCCGCCCTGGCCACCGCCGACCTCGGACTGGCCATGGGGACCGGGACCGACGTCGCCATCGAGGCCAGCGACCTGACCCTGGTGCGCGGTGATCTGCGCGTCGCCGTGGACGCGATCCGCCTCGCGCGGCGCACTCTGGGCACGATCAAGGGCAACCTCTTCTGGGCCTTCGCCTACAACGTCGCCGCGATCCCGCTCGCGATGGCCGGGATGCTCAACCCGATGATCGCCGGCGCGGCGATGGCCTTCTCCTCGGTCTTCGTCGTCAGCAACAGCCTGCGGCTGCGGGGTTTCCGTGCCCACTGACCACGGTGCCGACCTCCCCCTTCGTCATGGGGATCCGTCGGCTCCCGGATCGATCGCTAGGGTCGGTGCATGAGCATCCAGAGCACATCCATCGCCCGCCTCGACGGCACACCCGGCACGCTGCGCGACCTCACCGGTGGCGGGCCCGCCCTGCTGGTCAACGTCGCCTCGAAGTGCGGCCTGACCCCGCAGTACACCGCCTTGGAGGCGCTGCACGAGGAGTACTCGCCGCAGGGCTTCGCGGTGGTCGGCCTGCCGTGCAACCAGTTCGGCGGTCAGGAGCCCGGCACCTCCGAGGAGATCGCCGAGTTCTGCTCCGCGACGTACGGCGTGAGCTTCCCGATGAGCGAGAAGATCGCGGTCAACGGCGCCGACCGCCACCCTCTCTACGAGGCGCTCGTCGACACCGAGGACGAGAGCGGCGAGAGCGGGGACATCCGGTGGAACTTCGAGAAGTTCGTCATCGACGGCGACGGCGCGCCGCTCGCGCGCTTCAGCCCGCAGGTGACCCCGGACGACGAGCGCGTGGTCGCCGCAGTCCGGGCTGCGATCGGCTGACCGGCGCGGAGGTGGACGCGCGGGGTGATCACCGCGCGTCCACCTCCACCCGAGGGCGGCTCGGTGCCGGCTCAGTCCTGCACGAGTTCCGCGAAGACGACGATGTTGTCCTGGTGTCGCCGGGCGTTCTCGTCGTAGGTGCCCCCGCAGGTGATGACCCGTAGCTCCGGGCCCTGTGTGGCGCCGTAGACGTCGACCTGCGGGAAGTCGGCCTTGGGGTACTCCTTCACCTGGGTGACCTCGAAGGTCGCGGTGCTGCCGTCGGCGCGGTCGACCTCGATCCGGTCGCCCTGGCGGGTGTCGCCCAGCTCGAAGAAGACCGAGGGGTTGTGACTGCTGCCGGTGACGTGGCCCTCGAGCACTGCCGGGCCGACCTCACCGGGTGTGGGTGAGCCGTCGTACCAGGCGACGTCGTCGTACCGGTCCCCCGAGGGGACCTCCAGTCCGCCCTGGGCGTTGAGGCCGAGCGGGTGGACCGGTGATTTCACATCGATGGACGGCAGCCGCACGGCCACCGGCTTCGCGGCCGGCAACGCCTCGGCGACCGAGGGCGTGGGTGAGGCTGTCGATGAGGATGATTCGCTCGCCGTCGCACCGGACCCACCGCCCGAGGTGCTCGGGCTGGCGGAGGGGGTCTCCCCCTTCGTCGTGCTGGTTGCCGCCGGAGGGGCCGGCGGGGGCCCGACCTGCTGGGACGCTGCCCAGGCGATCGTGCCCCCACCGGCGAGGAGCAGCCCGACTCCCCCGGCGACGAGCCCTGCGCGTCGCCGACCGGAGCCGGGCTGCTTCGTCTGCATCAGACGATCAGGCGTTCGTGCGCTTGCGAGCAGCGAACAGGCCCGCTCCGCCGAGACCCAGGGCAAGCGTGCCGAGGGCGATAGCGGCCGGGTACTCGATGCCGGTGGTGCTCGTGCCACCGGTCTCGACGCCACCCTCGGGCATGGCCATCTGCGCCACGTCGAGCGTGCCGCAGGCGGCCGGGGCGGTCGCCTCCAGGGGCAGGCTGTCGTCGAGCGAGGACTTGGCGTCCCCGTCGTACTCGCCGGAACCATCGAGGTCCACACCGTGGGCGACGACGACGCCGTCACCGTTGGCGATCTGCTCGGCGATCTCGTCGGAGACCGTGATCGAGCGCGAGTACGTGTAGCTGTCCCCGGTCGGGAAGTTGGGCACGTCCAGGGCGGCCGACGCGTCGGTCTTGCCCGGGTCCTTGGTCAGCGAGACGGCAACCGCGCCGTACTGGCCGGCCGCGTCCATGGTCGTCAGAGCGCCGTCGGGACCGGTGCCCTCCTGGTCGTTGGTCGGGCAGACGTTCTGACCGCCGATGTGGATGTGCTGGGCGTGCGGCGCGTCGGCCGTCAGGCCCTTGGTCTCGAGCTTGATGTCGACCTTGTTGCCGTCGACGGTCGCCCACGCGGTACCCGAGGCGCCCGAGTCGTTGAGCTGGGTCAGGTTGGCGGTCGCTTCGTGACCGTCCTGGCCCTGGGCGCTGGCGCCAGCGGCCATCGGCAGCCCGACGAGCGCGGCGAGTGCGGTTGCGGTGGCAATACGTCGTGTCGTTCGCATGACAGTCCTCCTGTTGTCGGCGACGAGGTGCCGCCTTGGTTGCAGAGGGGCTTCGGGGCGGTGGATCGATCCGGATTGGACGGGGGGAGGATTTTTTTCGCCTCGGGCGTTGGGCACGGTGTGCCAGCAGATCCTCCCGCCTCCGTCGCCCGCTTGCTCGACCTCGGTGTCCCCGCCCTCGCCGGGCTCACCGCCGATGCCTTCGTCGACCTCGCCCCACCCGCGCCGAGCCCACACGCCGTGCCGGTCGTCGCACCATCGCTCGTGCCGACGGCAACCCTGGCGTCGCTGCTGCGTCACACCGACAAGCCGGGATTCGTGGTCGAGGACCTGAGCGACCTCGCCGACTTCGTCCCCATCGACGGCGACGAGACTCCGCAGACCCACCTGTGGTGGATCACCGGCGTCGAGCGCGGCGACGAGATGAGCAACTGGACGCCGACCGAGGCGCTCCCGGCGATCCGCGGCCGCGGCCGTGTCCCGCTGACCGTGAGTGAGGGCGTCAGCTGGCTGCTGCAGGAGCCCGGGCGCCTCGAGCGCGGGCGGTGCTTCATGACGATCGGCTCGCGCAAACCCCGGGCGAAGGGTGGACTGGACCCGCGGACCCCGGCGATCTGGATCAGCAACGGCACCGGGCGGGACGGACGTGAACGCAGGAACGCCCCCAAGGTCGGCTGGTGCTGGGCGAACAATCGGCACCCGTGGCTGGGCTTCGCCTCGGCGGCTCGGCGGCACTGAGGGACGCCGGCTCTGCTGGAGAATCTCCCGCTCCGCACGAGTTCGGAACTCCTGCGGAGCGGGGGATTCTCGGGTTACCCGATCATCGGGAGGCCGGTGTGACCCCGCCGGGCCTCAGCCGGCGTGCCGCTCGGCGTTGGCCACGATCGCGTCGTGCAGCCACTGCGCCGCGCCGGGCTCGATGTCCTCGTAGTGCTGGGTGAAGCGCGGGTCGGACAGGTACATCTGCGCCAGGCACACCTGGAACTCGTGGTCGCAGTCGTAGAACCGCTCGATGCTCGCGCGGTGTCGTTCGGCGAGGGTGGCCGCCGCGTCACCATCGACGGGCTCGCCGGCACGGACCGCTGCCCCCAGGTCGGACTCGAAGGTCTCCGTCTCGGCCTTGACCCGCGCCCACTGGGCCCTGGTCATGCCCTCTGTCCGCTGTTGCGACTGCCGCCACTTGTCGGTGTCGCCCCACCGTTGCTGCGCCTGCGCCTGGTACTCCTCGTTGTATCCGTCGCCGAAGAGGGCCTTGAGGTCCTCGGTCGTCGCGGGCCGGTCTGTCATCTCTGCCTCCAGGGCGTGCTCGATCGCGTCGACCAGCTCGGTCATCCGTGCCAGCCGGTCCCTGACCAGGTCGCGCTGCCGCCGCAGGTGGTCGACCACCTCGGCCCCGTCCGCCTCGAGCAGCTCGCCGATCTCCTCCAGCGCGAACCCGAGCCGGCGGTAGACGACGATCGTGCCCAGGCGCTGCAGGTCCTGCGACGTGTACAGCCGGTAGCCCGCACGGGTGCGCTCGGAGGGCGGCAGCAGCCCGACCTCGTCGTAGTGGTGCAACGTGCGCACCGTCACGCCGAAGGTCTCGGCCACCTGTCCCACCGTGAGCGCCTGCACGGATCCAGTGTGCGCCGGCATCGCGATCTCGGTCATGGGAAGACCCTCCTGCCTCACGTCGCGTGAGGGTCAAGCCCGATGCGCGAAGGGGGCCCACGGACCGGATGCTGATGCGGACTGGCCAGTGGGGTCAGACCGACGAGGCCGTGATCGAGGACACAGGACGATCACGATTTGTTCAAAGTTTGTCCAATCTTCCCGGCCGGCGGCTGCCGCCCCCTACGTTGACCACGGCGACACCTCGTCGCCGACAACAGTGAGGACTCCCAGCGAACGACACGACGCATTGCCACCGCAACCGCACTCGCCGCGATCGTCGGGCTGCCGATGGCCGCTGGCGCCAGCGCCCAGGGCCAGGACGGTCACGAGCTGACCGCCACCCTGACCCAGCTCAACGACTCGGGCGCCTCCGGCACCGCGTGGGCCATGGTCGACGGCAACCAGGTCCACATCAAGGTCGACACCCAGGGCCTGCTCGAGGGTTCCCCGCACGCGCAGCACATCCACATCGGCGGGCAGGGCGTCTGCCCGACCGGCGACATGGCCGGCGAGGACGGCATCCTCTCCACCGCAGAGGGTGCTCCCGCCTACGGTGGCGTCAAGGTCTCGCTGACCGAGGAGCCCGGCAAGACCGACGCCGGCGCTGCCCTGGACGTGGAGAACTTCCCGGCCGGTGCGAGCAACAACTACGAGCGCACGATCACCGTCGACGACGCGCTCGCGCAGCAGATCGCCAACGGTGACGGCGTCGTCGTCGTCCACGGGATCGACCCGGACGGCTCCGGCGAGTACGACGGGGACGCGAAGTCCTCGCTGGACGACAGCCTGCCGCTGGAGGCGACCGCCCCGGCCGCCTGCGGTGAGCTCGAGCAGGCCCAGATGGCCATGCCCGAGGGTGGCGTCGAGACCGGTGGCACGAGCACGGCCGGCATGGAGTACCCGGGCGCCGTCGCGCTCGGCGCCCTCGCCCTGGCCCTCGGTGGCGCCGGCTTCGCTGCCAACCGTCTGCGCACCAACCGCTGAGGTCGATGAAGACAGGACGGCACGGCGCTCACCGCACCCCCGGATGGGTGGCTGTGGTGAGCGCCGGGCTGCTCCTGGCCGGTGGGGGCACGATCGCCTGGGCAGCGTCCCAGCAGGTCGGGTCCCCGCCGTCGCCCCCGGCCACCACCAGCACGACGCAGGCGTCGGGGAGCACGGCCGCAGGCTCGTCCTCGACGACGTCCGCCAAGCCCTCCCCTTCGCCCACGACCGCGCCGATGGACGCCGCCGAACCCACCGCGGTGCACATCCCCTCCATCGACGTCGAGTCACCGGTCCACCCGCTCGGCCTCAACGCCCAGGGCGGACTGGAGGTCCCCTCGGGGGACCGGTACGACGACGTCGCCTGGTACGACGGCTCACCCACACCCGGTGAGGTCGGCCCGGCAGTGCTCGAGGGCCACGTCACCGGCAGCAGTCACAACCCCTCGGTCTTCTTCGAGCTGGGCGACACCCGCCAGGGCGACCGGATCGAGGTCGACCGCGCCGACGGCAGCACCGCGACCTTCGAGGTCACCCAGGTGAAGGAGTACCCCAAGGCCGACTTCCCGCAGGTCGACGTCTACGGCGCCACACAGGGCCCGGAGCTACGGGTCATCACCTGCGGGGGCACCTACGACGAGAACGCCCGGCGACACCAGGACAACATCGTCGTCTTCGCGGAACTCGTGCAGGACTGAGAACGCACCGGGTAGGCCCTCACCGCGCGCCCCACGGCTTCGACCCGGAGCGCCGCGCCTGCGCGATCAGCACCATCCTCAGCCCCGGGACTCGGCCACGACCACCCGTCCCAGCTCCTGCGTGCAGCGGGTCAGGGCCACGTACAGCCCGTTGTGACCACGCGGCTCGGCGATGATGCCGTCGGGGTCGACGACGAGGACCGCATCCCACTCCAGGCCCTTGGCGCCGGCGGGGCTGACGACGGGGACCTCTGCGGCGAGTGCCTCGCGCAGCGCCGACACCCGGGCGGCCGGGGCCACCACCCCGACCGTGCCGCCGGTCCACCGCGCTGCCAGCTCCTCGGCCGCGGTCGCGGTGGCGGCGGGCAGGCCCCCTTCGTCGACCTCCCGCACCCACGGGTCCATCCCGCTGGATCGCACCGCTCGCGGCGGGTCGTTCTCGCTCCCGGCGGCGGCGAGGACCTCCCGGGTCAGTGCCATCACCTCGCGAGGAGTGCGGTAGCAGATCGTCAGTCGCGACTGCCGCCAGCGCTCCCCCAGCACCTCACCGACGGCGTCCTCCCACGTCGTGTGCGCGTGCGGCGCCTCGGTCTGGTCGATGTCCCCGACGGCGGTGATCGAGTACCCAGGTGAGCGGCGGGCCACCATCTGCCACTCCATCGGGGAGAGCTCCTGCGCCTCGTCGACGACGACGTGCCCGTAGACCCAGTCGCGACGCTCCCGGGCGCGTGCCGCGGTGACGTCCGCCTGCCGGCCCGGTTGCTCCTCGTCGCCGAGGAGATCGGTCAGGGCGTCGAGGAGCGGGATGTCGCTGGGCGCCCATCCCGCCGGTTCATCGGCGAGCAGACGGCGGTCGGCGGCGTCGAGCTCGGGGGCCAGCGCGGCCAGTCGCTCCTCGTCCGCCAGCAGGGCGGTCAGCTCCCCACCCGGGTCCCGGTCCGGCCACCACTGCTGCACCACGGAGGCGAAGGGGGCATCCACCCCGATCCGCGAGCGCAGCGCCTCGACCTCCTGCTCGCTGAGCTCACCATCGACCGCCGCGCCCGACGCACCGGTGGTCACGCCCCGGTCGTCGTTGCGGGCGAGGTTCGCGTCGACCGCCGTCAGGATGTCCTCCAGGCCCTCCTCGGCCGCGGCGAGCAGCTCACCCGACCGGTGCGCGACGAGCTCGGTGACGACGTCGACGAGCTGGGCGTGGACGATCCGGCGGGCTGCGTGGTGGCTGCGCCCGGCGCAGGCGCTGCGGACGAGACGCGCGATCGTCGCCTCCGGGACGACGTACTCCTCGCCCTCCCACCGGATGGTCAGGTCCCCGGGGGTCGGTCGCAGCGAGTGAACGAGGTCGGTCAGCACCCGCTGCCACAGCGCCCGGCCCTTGACCTCGGCCACCCGACGGGACTCCGTCCTCCCGGGGCGCACCTCGGGCAGGAGCGTCTCGCAGGTCGCCGAGACCACCGCGGTCTCCCCCAGTGCCGGCAGGACGGACCCGATGTAGTCGAGGAATCGCTGCGAGGGCCCGAGCACGAGCACCCCCGCGCGGGCGAGCTCCGGATACGCGAAGAGCAGGTAGGCCACCCGGTGCAGGGCGACGACGGTCTTGCCGGTGCCGGGCCCGCCCTGGACGACGAGCGCACCACGGGAGGGCGCCCGCACGATCTCGTCCTGCTCGCGCTGGAGCGTGGCCACGGCGGTCCCCATCCGACCGGTCCGACGCTCGTCGAGGGCGGCGAGCCTGCCCCTGCGGCTCCACGGCGGTCGCGGTGTAGAACGGTCGGGCGGCCGCCGCTCGCCAGTCCAGCACGAGCGGGTCGTCGAGCTCGTCCTGACCGGGCACCCCGACCCGTCCGATCCGCCGGACCTCGCCGTCGATGGCGTCGAGCCGTCCGAAGACCAGACCCGAGTCCGCACGCTCGAGGTCGGTCAGCCGGGTGCGGATGGACCGTTTCGCCGTGGCGGCGACCGATCCGTCCTCGACGGGCCCGTCCAACCGCACGGCCAGCTGACCGATCACCTCGTCCCGGCGGGCCAGGGCGGCGTCGAGCGCCTCCTGCTCCTGCGCGATGGCGGCATCGGGGATCTCGTGGTCGGGCATGCATCTCCTGGGTCGAGGACAGCGGGGCGTGGCGACAACGGATGGTGGCCGCGTCCTGTTCCGTCCCTCCCGACGCGCGACCAGCACCGCTGAGGCGTTTTTGAGGTCTTCCCGACCGCACGCCGGTCACGCGATGGGACAGGCTGGAGGCATGACGACGATGTCTGCCCCCTTCTCCGGACGGCTACGCCGGGACGACTGCCGTGTCGCGGACCTGCGCGAGCTCCTCGCGCACCAGCCCGACGTGACCCCGCCGCACGCCGACCACGTCGAGCAGCAGGTGCCCGTCTACACCGCGGCCACCCTCCGCGAGACGCTCGGCACCGAGTCCGGCGCGACCGGGATCGAGGCCGAGCTCGCCGAGGTCCTGGCGACCGGCGCAGGCATCTTCGTCATCACCGGCGCGCTGGAGCACGAGGTCGTCGACCGGGTCTCCGCGGATCTCGAGGAGATCATCGCCACGGAGAAGGCGGCCGGTGGTGAGGTCGGTGACCACTTCGCGGCGGCCGGCGCCAACGACCGGATCTGGAACGCCCTGGAGAAGCTCGCCGTCACCCACCCGGGGGACTTCGTCGACTACTACGCCAACGACCTCCTCGCCCTGGCCGCCCGCGCCTGGCTCGGCCCCGGCTACCAGGTCACCAGTCAGGTCAACGTGGTCAACCCCGGCGGCGTCGGCCAGACCGTCCACCGCGACTACCACCTGGGTTTCACCTCGCCGCAGGCCGGCGAGCGCTTCCCGCGGCACGTGCACGACCTCTCTCCCGTGCTCACCCTCCAGGGGGCGGTCGCCCACTGCGACATGCCGGTCGAGACCGGCCCGACCCTCTACCTCCCGCACTCGCAGAAGTACTCGCACGGCTACCTGGCCTACTGGCTCGAGGAGTTCCAGGAGTACTTCACCCAGCACCACGTGCAGCTGCCGCTGGCGAAGGGGGACGCGGTCTTCTTCAACCCCGCCCTCTTCCACGCGGCCGGGTCGAACACGACGACCGGGGTGCGCCGGATGGCGAACCTGCTGCAGATCTCCTCGGCCTTCGGCCGTGCCATGGAGGCGGTCGACCGGGAGCGCGTCGTCACCGCGATCTACCCGACGCTGCTGGCCCGCATCGCTGCCGGCGACGACGTCGGGCACGCGGTCGCCGCGAGCGCGGAGGGGTATGCCTTCCCGACCAACCTCGACCGCGACCAGCCGGTCGACGGGATGTCGCCGCCGACCCAGGCGGACATCGTCCGAGAGGCGCTCGCCGAGGGCGCCTCGCCGCAGGAGCTTGCCGATCGTCTCGACCGCCACGCCGCGGCCCGCCGCAGCAGCTGACCCACCCCCTTCGTCCCGAACAGACAGGACCCCGATGCAGCAGCTCCTCACCGACAAGGTCGTCCTCGTCGTCGGCGGCACCTCCGGTGTCGGCGCCGGCGTCGCCCGCGCCGCCGCCCGCGAGGGGGCGCACGTCGTCGTCACCGGTCGACGCCCCGAGCCCGGGCAGGCGCTCGTCGACGAGCTCGGCGAGCGCGTCACGAGCGTCACCGGCGACGTGTCCGACCCGACCGCCGCGAAGGGGGTCGTCGCCACGACGATCGAGCGGCACGGGCGGGTCGACTGCCTCGTCAACTGCGCCGGGCTGACCGACCGTGGCTCGATCCTGGACACCACGCCGGAGCTCTTCGACGCGCACGTCGCGACGAACCTGCGCGGGCCCTTCTTCACCATGCAGGCCGCGATCGCGGACATGACCGGTCGTGGGGCGCCGGGCACGATCGTCAACATCTCGAGCATCAGCGCGCGGGGCGGCCAGCCGTACCTCGCGCCCTACGTCGCTGCCAAGGCCGGGCTCGCGGGCCTGACGAAGAACGTCGCCCACGCGCACCGCTTCGACCGGATCCGGATCAATGCCCTCAACATCGGGTGGACGCAGACCGAAGGCGAGGACGCCACGCAGCGGCGCTTCCACGGAGCCGGCGACGACTGGGTCGAGCAGGCCAACGCGAGGCTGCCGATGGGCAAGCTCGGCCAGGTCGACGAGATCGCCGACGCGGTCGTCTTCCTGCTCTCGGAGCGCTCGGGGGTGGTCACCGGCTCCGTCGTCGACTGGGACCAGCAGGTCATCGGAGGGCAGGACTGACATGCGCATCGGACTGATCGGACTGGGCCGGATCGGCTCCTTCCACGCCGACACCCTCGCCGCCCTGGACGCGGTCGACGAGCTCGTCGTCACCGACCCGGTGGCCGCGGCGGTCGAGGCGGTCACCGGCCGACTGCCCTCGACCCGGGCGGTCGACTCACCCGAGGCGCTGCTCGCCGGCGGGGTCGACGGCGTCGTCGTCGCCGCGGCGACCAACACGCACGCCGAGCTGATCCGCGCCGCGGTGGCGAAGGGGGTCCCCACCTTCTGCGAGAAGCCGGTCGCCGGGACCATCGCGGAGTCGCTCGCCGTGGAGCAGGCCGTCGCCGGCAGCGACGTCCCCGTGCAGATCGGCTACCCACGCCGCTTGGATCCGGCCTTCGTCGCCGCCCGCGACGCGGTGCGCTCCGGGGAGCTGGGCCGCATCACCACCGTCCGGTCGACGACGCTCGACCCGGCGCCCCCGCCCGCGGCCTACCTCGCGGTGAGCGGTGGGATCTTCCGGGACTGCTCGGTCCACGACTTCGACGCGGTGCGCTGGGTGACCGGCCAGGAGGTCGTCGAGGTCCACGCCGTGGGCGCGGTCGACCCCGATGCACCCGAGGCGATGTACGTCGCCCACGGCGACCACTCGAGCGCGTCCGTGCTGCTGACCCTCTCGGACGGGACGATCGGCGTCGTGTCCAACACCCGCACCAACGGCCGCGGATACGACGTGCGCCTCGAGGTGCACGGGGTGCGCGACGCTGTCGCTGCCGGACTCGACGAGGGTCTGCCCCTGCGCGCGACCCAACCGGGGATCACCTGGCCGAGCGGTCCGGCGCACGAGTTCTTCATGGACCGGTTGGCACAGGCCTTCCGGCTCGAGCTCGCCGCCTTCACGCAGGTGGCCACCGGGGGGATCGACAACCCGTGCACGGTCGCCGACGCGATGGGCACGGCGTGGACCGCCGAGGCGGCGACGCTGTCCGCGCACGAGCGTCGCCCGGTGTCGGTCGAGGAGATCCGCGCCACGGTGATGCGGTAGCGGCACGCTGACGCCGTGGAGCCAGCACCCGTCCCGGGAAGGGGCCCGGCCCGCACGCGCGCACGTTGCTCTGCGACGATCTGGGCATGGACGGGCTGATCGAGCACCCGAAGCGCAGCGGCCGCCTCGACACCACCGCGGGCCCGGCGCTCGCCCGGCCGGCGGTCGTCGGCGCCGCCACGGACGCGACCGGAGTCGATGAGTGGAGCAGGTATGCCGACCTGCCCTGAGGCCTGCCACGTCGTCGTCGTCGGCGCCGGCGAGGCCGGCGCCCGGCTGGCACACGAGCTGCACGCCGGTGGTTGGCCCGGACCGATCACCCTCCTCGGGGAGGAGGACCGCCCGGTCTACGAGCGGCCACCGTTGTCCAAGAACGTCCTCGTCGACGACGAGCCCTCGCCGGTCGAGCCCTACCGGGAGGGCCGGCTCGAGTGGCCGGGACTGACCGTGCGGACCGGGGTCACCGTCCGGTCGATCGACCGCACCGACCGGACGGTGCGGCTGGCCGACGGCGAGGAGATCGCCTACGACCGGCTCGTCATCGCCACCGGCGCCCGGTCCCGCCGCCTGCCCGGACTCGCCGTGGGCGTGCACACGCTGCGCACGTGGGACGAGGCGCTGCAGCTGCGGTCGGTCCTGCACAGGCGTGGCTCACTGCTCGTCATCGGCGCAGGTCTCATCGGTCTCGAGGTCGCGGCGAGCGCCCGGTCGCGGGGTATGGCCGTGACGGTCGTCGAGATGCGCCCGCGCGCGCTCGAGCGGGCCGTGCCGGAGCCGGTTGCCGAGGTGCTCGCGGAACGGCACCGCGCCGAGGGTGTCTCGCTCCACCTGGGGACGACCGTGGAGAGCCTGGAGCAGGACGAAGGGGGGTGGCTCGCCCGCCTGTCCGACGGCACCGAGGTCACCGCGGACGCGGTCGTGGCCGCGGTCGGCTCCGTCCCCGAGACCGCGCTGGCGAAGGCAGCCGGGCTCCCCGTGGACGACGGGATCCTCGTCGACGGGCAGATGCGCACGAGTGACGAGCACGTGTGGGCGATCGGCGACTGCTGCGCCGGCCCGGTCGACGTGCTCGGCCGGCGGGCGCGGCTCGAGTCCTGGCGGATGGCGCACGACCAGGCGGTCACCGCGGCGGCAGCGATCCGGGGCGAGGACGTGCGGCACACCGCGGTCCCGTGGTTCTGGTCCGACCAGTACGACCTGTCGCTGCAGGTCGCCGGGGCGGCAGCCGCGGCGAGGTCGTGGGTGCGACGCCCCCACCCGGACGGCAGCACCGTGCACCTCGGCCTCGACGAGGCGGGCCGCGTCGTCTGCGCCGCCGGCGCCGGTGGCCCCCGGGTCGCCAAGGACGTGCGGATGAGTGAGCGGCTCATCACCAGCGGGACGGTCGTCGATCCCGGGCTCCTCGCCGATGCCGACACCCCGCTCAAGTCGCTGCTGCGCTCCTGACCCGTGCACGTCGGCTCCCTCCTGCTCGACGTGAGGTCCACCATCGGGGCAGGCACTCCCTTCGCCACCCGGGTACTGACAAACTGGTCCCTGACGCCGACGTCACCCAGGAGGATCCCGTGAGCACCATCCCGCCCGAGGACATCGACACCACCGGCCACGCCGGGCTGCTCATCGGATCGCGGTGGAGTCCGCCCGCTGACCCGACCTGGGTGGCGGTGATCGCGCACGGCTACGGCGAGCACATCGGCCGCTACCAGTGGGTGGCCGACCGGCTCACCTCCGACGGTGCCGTCGTCTACGCGCACGACCACGTCGGCCACGGGCGCAGCGCCGGCGAGCGGGTGCTCATCGAGGACTTCGAGCCGGTCGTCGACGACCTGCACCTGCTCGTGCAGCGCGCCCACGAGGAGAACCCCGGCCTGCCGCTCGTGCTCATCGGGCACTCCATGGGTGGGATGATCGCCGCCCGCTACACCCAGCGTCACGCCGACTGCCTGGCCGCGACCGTGCTCTCCGGGCCGGTGCTCGGGTCGTGGGAGCCGACCGCCCTGGCTGACCTCGACGAGATCCCCCCGACCCCCATCGACCCCACGACCCTCAGTCGGGACGAGACCGTCGGCTCGGACTACCAGGTGGACGAGCTCGTGTGGCACGGCGACTTCAAGCGTCCGACGCTGCACGCCCTGCGGAGCGCGCTCGACGCGATCACCGAGGGCGGTCGGCTGACCGTCCCCACGATCTGGCTGCACGGCGCGGACGACCAGCTCGTGCCGATCGGCCCGAGTCGCGCCGGCTGGGAGCAGATCGCGCCCGAGGGTGCGCCCGCGAAGGCCTATCCCGGAGCCCGACACGAGATCTTCAACGAGACCAATCGCGAGGAGGTCCTCGACGACGTGCTCGCCTTCGTCCACGAGCAGATCGCCTCCTGAGCCCGACCCCTCCCTTCGTCGCACGAGCCCAAGCAGCTGCGACAGGTCGGAGGCCACACGGCTGCCCCCTTCGCACGAGCCCAAGCAGTTGCGAAGGGGGCACGGGCGGTCAGTCGTTCTGTGGGAACCCGAGGTTCAGCCCACCGTGGCTCGGATCGAGCCAGCGCTGGGTGACCGCCTTGGTCCGGGTGAAGAAGTGCACGCCCTCGATGCCGTGGGCGTGGGTGTCGCCGAAGAGCGAGTTCTTCCACCCACCGAAGGAGTAGTACGACATCGGGGTGGGGATCGGCACGTTGATGCCCACCATGCCGACCTCGACCTCGTGCTGGAAGCGTCGCGCCGCGCCGCCGTCGTTGGTGAAGATCGTCGTCCCGTTGCCGTAGGGGTTGTCGTTGATGATCTGCAGCCCCTCGTCGTAGGAGGGGACCCGCACGATGCACAGCACCGGGCCGAAGATCTCGTCGGTGTAGATCGACATGTCCGGGGTGACCCGGTCGAAGAGCGTCGGCTGCAGGAAGAACCCGGGACCGAGGTCGGCGGCACCCTCCCGACCGTCGATGACCAGCTCTGCACCGGCGGCGACGCCCGCCGCGACGTAACCGGTCACCTTGTCCAGGTGCGCACCCGTCACGAGCGGGCCCATGTCCGACTCGCCCATGCCGTCACCGGTACGCAGGGTCCTGGTCCGCTCGGCGATCTTGGCCACGAGCTCATCGGCGATGGAGTCCGTCGCGAGCACGACGGAGATCGCCATGCACCGCTCCCCCGCCGCCCCGTACCCGGCCGAGACCGCGGCATCGGCCGCGAGGTCCAGGTCCGCGTCGGGCAGGACGAGCATGTGGTTCTTCGCGCCACCGAGCGCCTGGACGCGCTTGCCACTGGCGACGCCGCGCTCGTAGACGTGGCGCGCGATCGGCGTCGACCCCACGAACGAGATCGCCTTGACCTCGGGGTGGTCCAGCAACGCGTCGACGGCCTCCTTGTCGCCGTGCACGACGTTCATCACGCCGTCCGGCAGGCCCGCCTCACGCCACAGGTCGGCGATGAGGTTGACCGCGCTCGGGTCCTTCTCGCTCGGCTTGATGATCACCGCGTTGCCCGTGGCGACGGCGAGCGGGACGAACCACAGCGGCACCATGGCAGGGAAGTTGAAGGGTGAGATGATCCCGACGACCCCGAGCGGCTGCAGGATCGAGTACGCGTCGATGGCGGTGGAGACGTTCTCGGAGAACCCGCCCTTGAGCAGGTGGGGGATGCCGCAGGCGAACTCGACGACCTCCTGGCCCCGGGAGATCTCGGCGACCGCGTCCTCGTAGGTCTTGCCGTGCTCGGCGGTGATGACCTTCGCGATCTCGCCCTTGCGCTCCTCGAGCAGCTGGCGGAAGGCGAAGAGGATGCGCACCCGCTTCGCCAGCGACACGCTGCCCCACTCCTGTGCAGCGGACGTCGCGTGCGCCACGACCTCGTCGACGAGCTGTGCACTGGCCAGGTCGAGCGCGCCGGTCACCTCACCCGTCGCCGGGTTGAAGACCTCGCTGGTGCGCTCGGCCCGCCCCTGCCAGGAGGCGTGCCCGACGAGGTGGGTGATGCGGGTGGGGGTGCTCATGTTCTGCTCCTTGGACGATACTTTGTAAATACATACTATCAATTGCACCTGCGGACGGGCCGGCCAACATGGTGGTTCGGCCGCGTCTGCGTGGGCGAATGCGTGTCCGGCCTAATCTGCCCGGGCGGATTCGGTGGAGGGGGCGAGGGTGACCTCGACGGGGCGGCCGGTGGCCAGGGACTCCATCCCGGCGGTGCACACGACGGTCGAGGCGTACCCGTCCCAGCTCGTCGGCCCGACGAGCCCACCGCGCCGGGTGGCGTCGACCCAGGCCTGCACCTCGATGTCGTACGCCCGCTCGAAGCGCGTGCGGTAGTCGGGGTCGATACCGCCACCCCAGCTCCCTTCGCCACCGTCCGGGTCGACGTGGGTGGTGTAGATCCCCGAGGCGGGTCGGCCGATGATCGCGCTGCCCGTCTCGGCGACCGCCTCGCACCGCACCTCGTAGCCGGTGCGACTGTTGACGAAGACCTCGTTGGTCACGACCGCCCCGGAGGCCATCCGGAAGATCGAGACCTGCGGATCGACCACGCCCTCGAGCGCATGGCTCGTCGGCGTCGGGGAGATCACCTGCACCGAGGCGATCTCCTCACCGAGGAGCCACCGCGCGCAGTCGACCTCGTGGACGAGGCTGTCGCGCACGATCATCTCCGAGCGGAAGTGCGGGTTCGGCACGCTCAGGTTGCGGTGGGTCTGGTGCAGCAGCAGCGTGCGACCCCATCGGCGTGAGTCGAGCAGCTGCTTCAGCCGCGCGTACTCCGGGTCGAAGCGCCGCATGAAACCGACCTGCACCAGCGGACGTCCCGCAGCCCGCTCGGCCGCGATGACCTGCAACGAGGAGTCGCTGTCCATCGTCAGCGGCTTCTCGCACAGCACCGGCGTGCCGCGCTCGATGCACGCCAGCAGCTGCTCGGGATGGACCGACCCCGGCGAGGCGAGCAGGACCGCGTCGACGCCGTCGTCGGCGATGAGTTCCATCGGGTCGGCGACCACCCGAACGCCACCGCCGAGCGCGTCGGCGAGCCCCTGCGCCCGGCCCGTGTCCGGATCGGCGATGGCCACGAGGGTCGCATTGGCGATCCGGGTGGCCACCCGCCGAGCGTGGTCGGCGCCCATGACCCCGACCCCGACCACACCGACCCGTAGCGGGCCGGTGGCCGGTGTGGCGGACGAAGGGAGGGTCACGCCTCTCCCTTCGTCCCGTCGTCGTGGACGCCCGGTGTGTCGGGGCCGGTCGGCTCGGCCTGCCGATCGTCCGGGTCGGTGGTCGTTCCCGACCCGGCACCGCCGAGCTCGTGCTGCAGCTCGGCCAGCTCCTGCCCGCCGGCCATCTCGGCCGTCAGCTGGTCGAGGGAGAGCTCGTCACGGTGGGTGTCGAGCGTGAGCCTGCCGAGCTTGAGGACGATGAAGCGGTTGCCCACGAGGTACGCGTGGTGCGGGTTGTGGGTGATGAAGACGACGCCCAGGCCGGCGTCGCGCGCCTTGGCGATGTACTTCAGGACGACCCCGGACTGCTTGACGCCCAGGGCAGCGGTCGGCTCGTCGAGGATGATCACCTGGGCGCCGAAGTAGATCGCCCGGGCGATGGCGATGCACTGCTTCTGACCGCCCGACAGGCCTGCCACCGGACGGTCGAGGTCGCCGATGAAGATGCCCATCTTGGACAGCTCCTCCTCGGCGATCTGCCGCATCCTCGCCGCGTCGAGGAAGAGACCCTTGCGGAGCTCGTTGCCCATGAAGAAGTTGCGCCACACCGACATCAACGGGGCCAGGGCCAGGTCCTGGTACACCGTCGCGATGCCGAGGGCCTGCGCCGCACGGGGCGACGCCAGGTTCCGTTTGATCCCGTTGACGGTGAACGTGCCGGTGGTGTGCTCGTGCAGCCCGGCGATGATCTTGATCAACGTGGACTTGCCGGCACCGTTGTCGCCCAGGACGCAGGTCACCTCACCCGCATGGACCTCGAGGTTGACCCCGCGCAGGGCGTGGACGTTGCCGTAGGACTTGCCGACGTCCTCCAGGGTGACCAGTGGCGCCGTCGTCTCCGGCCGATCGGTGGTTCCGGGTGCAGTGGTCATCAGCCATCCGCCTTCTTCTTCACGTACATGTTGACCAGGGTCGCCAGCAGGAGCATCACGCCGAGGAAGGTGTAGAACCAGTCGACGTTCCAGCCGGCGTAGTTGATGCCCATCTGGGTCATCCCGAAGATCAGCGCCCCGAGCGCGGCGCCGATGACCGAGCCGAAACCACCGGTGAGCAGGCAGCCCCCGACGACCGCGGCGATGATGTAGATGAACTCGTTGCCGACGCCCTCCGCCGACTGCATGACGTTGTAGGAGAAGAGCAGGTGCATGCCCAGCACCCAGGCGCAGAACCCGACGAAGACGAAGAGCCCGATCTTCACCGCCTTGACGGGAACCCCGACGGCACGGGCGGCCGCCGCGTCCCCGCCGACGGCGAAGATCCAGTTGCCCACCCGGGTCCTGGTGAGCACCAGCGACCCGACGACCACCAGCAGCACCCAGTACGCGACGAGCGCCTTGATGCTCACCGGACCGATCTGGGCCTGCCACGCGAAGACGTTCTTCGCGGAGGTGAAGCCCGCCATGTCCGAGATCTGCGGTGTCGAGACCGTCCCACCGACGAGCCGGGTGACGGCGAGGTTGGCTCCCTGGAGGATGAAGAAGGTACCGAGGGTGACCAGGAAGCTCGGCAACCCGGTACGCATCAGCAACCATCCGTTGAAGGCGCCGACGAGCAGCGAGAAGACCAGGGCGGCCACCACACCGACCCACACGTTCAGCCCGAAGTTCCACGCCGTCAGCGCGGCGGTGATGCCGGATGCCGTGGCCGCCACCCCGGTGGACAGGTCGAACTCGCCGCCCACCATGAGCAGGGAGACCCCGACCGCCATGACGCCGATCGCGGCGGCCGCATAGAGGATCGTGCCGACGTTTCCCACGCTGCGGAAGCTCGGCGCCACGGCGATGAAGAGGATCGCCACGACGATCGCTCCGATGAGCGCGCCGACCTCCGGGCGTGCGAAGAGGAGGTTCAGGCTCCCCCTGGCCACCACCCGGTCATCGGCGGGCTGTGTGGACTGCGCAGTCACCGCGGATCACTTCTCCAGCAACAGGTCGACATTGCTCTCGTCCACGAAGGCGGGGCCGGTCAGGACCGGCTGACCGCCGCCGACCTCCATGCCCTTGTTCACCTTCAGCCACAGCGAGTCGACGGCCAGATAGCCCTGGACGTAGGGCTGCTGGTCGACGGCCCAGATGATGTCGCCGTCCTTGATCGCCTGCAGCGCCTGGTCGTTGAGGTCGAAGGTCGCGACCTGCGCGTCGCTGCCGGACTCGTCGACGGACTTCAACGCGATCATCGCGAAGGGGGCACCCAGGGTCAGCACGTTGGTGATGCTGTCGTCCTGCTGCAGCTTCGCGGTGATCGTCGACTGGACATTCGCCGTGTCGGTGCCCTTGACGTAGATCTTCTCCGACTTGTCGAAGGTCTTCGCGACGCCGGCGCAGCGCGCCTCGAGTCCGATGTGTCCCTGCTCCTGGATCACGCAGAGCGTCTTTCCTGCCTTCTCCTCCTTCAGCCGCTCACCCGCCGCCTCTCCGGCGAGTTCGTCGTCCTGGCCGAAGAAGGAGAGGGCACCCATCTCCTTCCAGTCGTCCATGCCGGCATTGAGCGCGACGACGGGGATCTCGGCGTTCACGGCCTTCTCGACGTTGCCCTTCATCGCGTCCGGCTTGGCCAGCGTGACGGCGATGCCGTCGACGCCCTTGTCGACGGCCTGCTGCACGAGCCTGGCCTGGTTCGACCCCTCCGGATCGGCGGTGTACTGCAGGTTGACGTTGTCCTTCTTCGCCGCGTCCTCGGCACCGGAGCGGACCTGGTCCCAGAAGGTGTCGCCGGGCGCGGCGTGGGTGATGAAGGCGACGGTCATCTGCTCGGTGTCGGCGCCTCCTGCGGATCCGCCTCCGTCGTCGTCGGTGGTCTCCTTGCCGCCGGAGGAGGAGCAGGCGGCGAGGACGAGTGCTGCGGCGGCCGACGTCGCGACGACGCTGGCGCGAGTGAAACGTGACATGGGTTCTGCCTCTTCGTTCGGGCCACCGCTCCTGTGCGGTGGACGGGGGTTCATGTCCGGGGGGACCCGGGTTCCTTCAGGTGCTGGTCGACGGGGGCCAGATACGTGCGTTGGTGTGCCTTGTGCCGGGTGTACTGGGCATGTGCCTCCTGGGTGCTCGCCAGCTCGCTGACCTGACTGACCGGGACGTCCCACCACGAGGTGGAGTCCGGTGCGGATACGTGCGGATCGGTCTCCACGTGGATGACGACGGGTCCGCCGTCGGCGGGCGCCCCCTTCGCCTCCCGGATGGCGTCCGCGAGGCTCTCGCGATCGTGGACCTCGATGACCCGACAGCCCAGCGACCGGGCGTTGGCCGCCAGGTCCACGGGCAGCCGCTCACCGTCCAGCCGGCCGGTCGTCCCGTCGCGGGACCGGTAGGCCGTGCCGAAGCGCTGCGAGCCGAGCGACTGCGACAGCGCACCGATCGAGTGGAAGCCGTGGTTCTGCACCAGGACGACGATGACCTTGGTGCGCTCCTGCACGGCGGTGACCAGCTCGGTCGGCATCATCAGGTACCCGCCGTCGCCGACCATCGCGAAGACGTCTCGGGTCGGGTCGGCCCAACGCACCCCGATGGAGGCGGGGATCTCGTAGCCCATGCACGAGTAGCCGTACTCGACGTGGTACGCCCGACGGTCACGCACCCGCCACGTCTTGTGCAGGTCACCGGGCATCGAGCCGGCGGCGCAGAGGACGACGTCGCGCGGGTCGCTCAGCTCGTTGACCAGGCCCAGGACCTCCCCCTGGGTGAGCAGTCCGTCGGCGAGCTCGTCGGTGATCTCGGGCGAAGGGAGGTGGCTCGCCTCGACCTGCGCGTCCCACTGCGCCCACACCCGCACCTGCTCGTCCCGGTAGTCCTCGGGCACCGACCAGCCCGCCAGGGCGGCGGTCAGCGCGGTGAGGCTCTCGCGGGCGTCCCCGAGCACCGTCAGGCCGGCGTGCTTCACCGCGTCGAAGGAGCCGATGTTGAGATTGACGAAGCGCACGCCCTCGGCGGCGAAGGCCGTTCGGGAGGCGGTGGTGAAGTCCTGGTATCGGGTGCCGACGCCGATGACGACATCCGCACGCGCCGCAACCGTGTTGGCCGCTGTGGTGCCGGTGGAGCCGACCGCGCCGAGGAGACGGGGGTTGCCGTGCAGGAGCGACCCCTTGCCGGCCTGGGTCTCGCCGACGGGGATGCCGGTCGCGGCGCAGAAGTCCGCGAGCGCGTCCTCCGCGCCGGAGTAGTGGACACCGCCGCCGGCGACGACCATCGGGCGTCGCGCCGAACGGATGACCTGCGCTGCGGCCTCGATCCGGACGGGCTCGGCCGGCGGTCGGGCGATGTGGTGGGTGCGCTCGGCGAGGAGCTCGAGCGGCCAGTCGTGGGCCTCGGCCTGCACGTCCTGCGGAAGGGAGATGGTCGCCGCCCCCGTCTCGGCCGGGTCGGTGAGCACCCGCATCGCCGCGAGCAGGATGCTTGGCAGCTGCTCGGGCCGGCGCACCTCGTCGTAGAACCGGGAGAGCGGGCGGAAGGCGTCGTTGACGGTGAGGTCGCCGCCGTGCGGGGCCTCGAGCTCCTGCAGCAGCGGACCGGCGGCACGGGTGGCGAAGGTCGAGCTGGGCAGCAGCAGCACCGGCAGCCGGTTGATCGTCGCCAGTGCAGCGCCGGTGAGCATGTTGGTGCTGCCCGGCCCGACTGATGCGGTGCACGCCCACGTCTGCAGCCGGTCGCACTGCTTCGCGTAGGCGACGCAGGTGTGCACCATCGCCTGCTCGTTGCGGGCGAGCACGTACGGCATGGCCGGGAGCCCGCTTCCCGTGCCGTCGAGCTCCTGCTGGAGCAGCGCCTGCCCGATCCCGGCGACGTTGCCGTGGCCGAAGATGCCGAAGGTGCCGGCGAAGAGCCGCTGGCGGCGGCCGTCCCGCTCGCTGTACTGCTGGGCGAGGAAGCGCACGACGGCCTGACCGACGGTCAGCCGGACCGTTGCCGTCGGGCCCGCTGCGCCGGACGAACTCACGTCGATGCTCACTGTCCGCCTCCCAGGGGTAGCCGGGGGTCGACGTCCTGATCGACCCAGGTGGCCCGGATCTCACCGTGCGCGGGGTCGTCGCAGATCAGCCAGACCCGTTCGGGCCCCGGCCCGGCCATGACGTTGAGGTAGTAGAGGTCGGCGTCCGGTGCGGCCATCGCCGGCCCGTGCCAGCCGTGCGGCACGAGGACCGTGTCACCCGTCGCGACCTCGGCGAGGACGTCGATGGGTCGATCCTGCGTGCCGTAGACCTGGTGGTACCCGACCGGCTGGCGGCCGTCATCACGGGTGGTGCCGCGGGTGAGCGGCGAGCGCCCCTGCGCGACGTCGTCGACCGACTGCGTCTCGAAGTAGTAGATCTCCTCGAGGGCGCTCTCCTGCCCGGGGCGGTCCGTGTCGTGCTTGTGCGGGGGGTAGGAGCTCCAACCGCCGGCCGGGGTGACGACCTCGCAGGCCAGGATCTGCTCGGCGTCGGGCAGGGCGTCCGGCATGGCGAAGCCACGCACCTCGCGGCTGCAGACCCCGGCTCCGCGCAGCTCGACCGGCACCCGGTCGGCGGGGGTGTGCACGACCCTGCGGCCGCCGCCGGTGGCGTCCTCGACGCGTGCCCCGCACAGGGCGATCCGGACCGGTCGGTCGTCGGTGTTCGTCAGGGTCACCTCACTCGAGGCGGGCAGGTAGAGGGTGTCGCTCGGGCCACTGAAGACCGAGGGGCGACCGGCCAGCACGAACCGTCCGCTCCCACCCGCGTGGCCCACGACGACGTCGGCGCCCCCGACGAGGGGGACGAGGACGCCCTCCTCCTGCACCAGGGTGTGGCTGATGGATGCCCCGGGGGGCAGGACGGCGACGCGCAGGGAGGTGTGCTGCCAGCCCTCGATCGCATCGGTGATCTCGACGGCCCAACCGGACCCTCCGGGAGCGAAGGGGTGGAACCAGCGTTCGTTGTCCGCCCCGGCGCGGGGGACGTGGTCACTCATGCGGCACCTCCGTGGACGAGGTCGGCGGCGATGTCGACGGCTCCGGCGACATCGCCGTCCGGCGGGTAGAGCAGGGCGCGGCCCACCACGAGGCCGCGGACCTGCGGCAGGGCCAGGGAGCGACCCCACGCGGCGTAGGTGTCCTGCGGGTCCCCCTTCGGGTCACCACCGAGCAGGAGTGTCGGCATCGTCGTGGCGTCCAGGACGCGCTCCAGCTCGTCGACGACGGGCAGCTTCAGCCATGTGTGGGCGCTGCTCGCGCCGAGCCCGGAGGCGACGGTGATCGACTTGATCGTGCTGTCCGGGTCGAGGAGGTTGACGACCTTCCCGTCCCGCCGAGCGGACCAGAAGGGCTCGACCATGGCCATGATCCCGAGCTCGGCGAGCTCGGTCACGGCGGCGGCGCCCGCCTCCAGGGTCGCGACCGTGCCCAGGTCGTCGAGCGCGATCCGGATGAGCATCTTGCCGCCGTCGATGCCCCGCCGGACGATTTCGGCGGCGGTGTACCCGGTGAAGCGGTCGTCGAGCTCGAAGGCTGCCCCCTGCAACCCGCCGCGGTTCATCGAGCCGATGGCGACCTTGTCGTCCAGCGCGCCCATGAGGAGCAGGTCGTCGAGGACGTCGGGAGTGCCCAGGACGCCGTCGACGCCGGGGCGGGAGACGGCGGTTGCCAGCCGGGTCAGCAGGTCGGCGCGCGGCGCCATCGCCATCGCCTCGCCGCGCACGCCGAGGGCGCCACGGGCGGGGTGATCGGCCGCCACGAGGAGCATCCGACCGTCCGGGGCGAGCAGGTCGCGGCGGGGTCGCTCGGCCCACCGACGGGCGATGAGCCCGGGGGTCTCGGCCCGCACCTCGTTGAGCTGGGCGACGTCGACCGCCGTGGGGACGGAGCCGGTCGTCGACCCGGTCGTGGCGTCGGCGCTCATGAGCGAGCTCCTTTCGCGGCCCACTGCGCCAGTCCGTCCTCGACTTCGGCGGCGGTCGGCATGGCGGTGCTGCACTCGAGCCGCGAGGCGACGATCGCCCCGGCCACGTTGGCGAACTCCAGGACCCGCCGCAGGCCCCACCCCTCGAGGAGTCCGTGCACGAGGGCACCGCCGAAGGCATCGCCGGCGCCGAGTCCGTTGACCACGTCCACGAAGTACGGCGGAACCTCGAGGCGCTCGTCGGCGGTTGCGGCGAGCACACCCTTGGGGCCCTGCTTGACCACGGCCAGCTCCAGTCCGCGCTCGAGGAGCGCGTCGGCCGCGCGGTGCGGATCCGTCTCACCGACGGCCACCTCGCACTCATCCGTGTTGCCCACCGCGATGGTCACGTGCTCCAGGGCCCGGCCGACCTGCGCGGAGGCCTCGCTCGGGTCGGTCCAGAACATCGGCCGGTAGTCGAGGTCGAGGACCGTGTGCCGCTCCCGACCGCGGGCGGCGAAGGCGGTGTGGTGTGCCGCCCGCGAGGGCTCCTGGCACAGACCGGTCACCGTCGTCCAGAAGACGCGGGCGGAGCGGATCTGCTCCAGCGGGAGGTCGGTATCGGTCAGCATGAGGTCAGGCGCCGTGGGGTAGCGGTAGAAGTAGAGCGGGAAGTCGTCCGGCGGGTGCACCTCGCAGAAGGTCACCGGGGTCGGCGGCCCGTCCCCCTCGATCGGGGTGATGAAGTCACCGACGACACCGAGGCGCTCGGCCTCGGCCCGGACGTAGCGACCGAAGGCGTCGGCGCCGGTCTTGGTCACCAGGGCGGCACGTCGGCCGTACCTGGCCGCGGCCACGGCCACGTTCGTGGCCGATCCACCCAGGAACTTCTCGAAGGTACGCACCTCCTCCAGGGGCACGCCGTGGTCGAGCGGGTAGATGTCCACCCCGGTGCGACCCATGGTGACGAGATCGAGCACGTCAGTCCCCCTTCGCCAGGGAATCGGCAATCGACGTCAGGTGGGCCACGGAGGTGCGCACGTCCGCGACGGGGTCACCGCTTCCCTTCGGCGTGCTCGGGTCCGCAGGGTCACCCGCGAGGATGGTGTCCTGCTCGAGCACGTACCAGCCGGCGTAGCCGGCGCCCTCCAGGGCGGAGACGATGGCTGCGATGTCGACGTCCCCCTCGCCGAGGGCGACGTACATCCCGGCGGCCACGGCGTCGGTGTAGGCAACCGCGCTCTCCTGGACCTTGCGCGCCCAGGCCAGGTCGACGTCCTTGAGGTGCATGTGGGCGATCCGGTCGGGGTGCTCGACCGCGACCGCGACCGGGTCACCACCGCCGATGAGCAGGTGGCCGGTGTCGAGGCACAGCCCGATGGACGACCCCGTCAGGACCCGGCCGGTCTCCGTACCGCTCTCGATCATCGTGCCGACGTGCGGGTGGAGGGTGGCGGTCAGGCCGAGCGCCGCAGCCGCCTCGTCGATGCGGTCCAGGTTGCGCAGGAGCGTGGTCCACCCGGCCTCGTCGAGCTGGGGACGGGAGTCGTAACCCTCGGCTCCGGTGGCCGCGGCGATGATGACGGTCGAGGCGTGCGCGGCGACGAGCCCGGCCATCGCGGCCTCGACGACCGGAAGGGGGTCGTGCTGCGGGTCGTGGAGGACGACGGGGACGAACTGGCCGACGGCGGCGAGCCCGTACTCGGCGAGGGTGTCCGCCTTCCCCTGCGGGGAGTCGGGAAGGAAGCCGTCCGGGCCGAACTCGGTCGCCGCGAGGCCCAGCTCACGCATCTGGGTCAGCACCAGGGGAGGCTCGTGCTGGAACCCCCACCCGGGGACCTCGCAGACCCCCCAGCAGATCGGCGCACCGGCGATGCGCTGGGTCAGCGGGGGACGCGATGTGCTAGTCCGGGTCATGTCACAGTCCTTCTATCTCGGTCAGGGGCACGGGGCGTGCCTCGGCGCGCGAGAGCTCGCAGGCCTCGGCGACGCGGAACGCCGCCAAGGCGTCCGCGATGGTGCAGGGGCTCGGTCCGCGGTCGGCTGCCACCTGCAGGAAGGCGGTGAGCTCGTCCCGGTATGCAGGCAGGAATCGCTCCATGAAGGTGCGCCGGGCGGGGCCGTGGGGGAAGCCGACGCCCTCCTGGGCACTGCGCATCGGCAGGGCCTCGTCCAGACCGGCAGCAAGCGTTCCCAGCTCCCCGTGGACCTCCATCCGCACGTCGTACCCGGCCCCGTTGTAGCGGGTGGCGGACACGAGCACGAGGGTGTCGTCGTCCAGCGTCAGCAGGGCGGCGCCGGTGTCGACGTCACCGGCGGCACCGAAGTGGGCTGCTCCCTTGTTCGCCCCGACCGCGTACACCGAGGCGACCTCACGGCCGGTGACGAAGCGCACGGCGTCGATGTCGTGGACGAGGCAGTCGCGGTAGATCCCGCCCGAGGTCGGGATGAAGGACGGGTGCGGGGGCGTCCGGTCGTGGCTGGTGGCCCGGATCGTGGTGATGAATCCCAGCTCGTCGGCCGTCACCGCCTCGCGCAGTCGACGAAACCCCGGGTCGAAGCGTCGGTGGTGACCCACGTGCACCGGTGTGCTCGTGCGTGCCGCCAACCGGGCCAGGTCGATCGTTTCCGCGAGACCACCCGCCACGGGCTTCTCGCAGAAGGTCGCCACTCCCGCCTCGAGGCCCCCACGAATCCACTCCGCGTGGCCCGGCGTGGCCGTGGCGATGACGAGACCGTCCAGCCCGTCGAGCAGCTCCCGGGAGTCCGTGACGACCTCGACGGACTTGTCGGGGTGGGCGGCGCGCAACCGGGCGCCCGTCTCCCGGGCCGTCTCACCCCGGGCATCCGTGACCACGAGGGTCGTCACGGCCGGCAGGCCGAGCAGGGTGTCGGCGTGGAAGGCGCCGATCCGGCCGAGGCCGGCCAGTCCGATACGCATCCGGCGCTCCTTCGCGTAGGTTCCGGGTCTGGGGCAGTCATTGGTGATGCGAGTCACTCTTCCCCAGGCACAGTCACCATGTCAATAGTTTGTCATGACATATGGACGTATGCCTGTCAGCAGGGGTGCCGTATGCTCGCCGACATGTCAGCGCAGCAGCTCGAGGTGGTCATCGACCGCGAGTCGCCGGTGCCGCTCTACCACCAGCTCGCCGAGCAACTCACCGCCGCCGTCGACGACGGCCGGCTCGAGCCCGGGGACCCCTTCGAGAACGAGGTCGCCCTCGCCCAGCGACTGAGCGTCTCCCGACCGACTGTGCGTCGGGCCATCCAGGAGATGGTCGACCACGGCCTCCTCGTGCGCCGCCGTGGCCTGGGCACCACGGTCGCCAACCGCAAGGTGCACCGCCGGGCGCGCCTGTCATCGCTCTTCGACGACCTGCAGGCCGAGGGCAGGGAACCCCGCACTCGAGTGCTGTCCATGGAGACCCGCACGGACGAGCGCGCCTCTGCGGCACTCGACCTCGAGCCGGATGCGCAGCTGTTGTCCATCGTGCGCGTGCGCCTGGCCGCAGACCTTCCGCTGGCGCTCCTGCACAACTGGCTCCCGCCGGCCCACGCCGACATCACTCGCGCGGACCTCGAGCACCAGGGCCTCTACGCCCTCCTGCGGCGGCGTGGAGTCAGACCCGTCGTCGCCCAGCAGTCCATCGGCGCACGCATGCCGACGGCCGAGGAGCGCCGGGAGCTCGACCTGGGCAAGGGCCATCCCGTCCTCACGATGACCCGGATGGCCTTCGACGCCGCGGGCGCGGCGATCGAGTTCGGCGACCACGCCTATCGAGGTGAGGACTACACCATCGACCTGATGCTCGACGAGCGCTGATCCCCGACCACGCGATGCCGTCACGGACGGTCGTCGGCACCACCGCTCAACTGGTGATCGTCACCTCGTGGAGGGAGACCCCCCACCCCGTGGCCCGCGTGTCGGTGACCAACCGGACCTGTCGCGCCGAGGTCGGATCGATCCGGATGGTGTCGATCCCCCCGTCGCTGCCGCGCACGGTCTCCACCGTCTGCCAGCTCGCGCCGTCCAGGCTCACCTGGATGCGGTAGTCCTCGGCGTACGCCCGCTCCCAGTCGAGGGTGATCCGGCTGACCTGCCGCGGGGTGTCGAACTCGACCTGCCACCAGGCGTCATCGCCCCACCTGCCGGCCCACCGGGTCGTGCGCCGGTCGTCGATGGCGTTGCCGGCGCGGAAGGAGCCCCCCAAGGACCACTGGACACTGCTCGCCGACGGCCTCGCCCCCTTCGTCAGGTCCTGCTCGGGCACCCAGGAGGCGGTGTTCTGCCAGGACCGCAGGTAGGACTCCGGACCGCGCAGGAGATCCTCGACGACCTCCTGCCCCTGTCCGCCCTCGAGGGTGCGCATGTCCTCGACCCAGTCGGGGACCATCCCGTAGTGGGCCACGCCGTCCGTGTTGTAGTCCCACACCCGCTGTCCGGTGACCTGGCGGTCGACCGACCCCTCACCCATGACCAGCGGGAAGGGGTAGCCCAGCGGCTGCTCGGCGGCGTCCGCGCGCGGCGGTGGGGTACCGCCGAACCCGTTCATGTCCATCCCGAAGCCGTAGCCGACGCCGTACTCCTCGCGCAGGTCGTCGTCCGCAGCCCCCTCGGCGACGAAGCTGCGCGCGTCGTGCCCGTACTGGGCGACGAAGCCGCCGAGCCGGTAGATCCGCTCGGTGAAGTGCTTGTCCATCCACGAGTGGCTCGAGACGACGCCCGGATACCCCTCTGCCTCGAGGACCTCCATCGTCCGCTTGGCCGCCTTGACGCTCTGGTGGTCCAGCTCGACGAGCATGCCCCGGTCCATCATCCCGCGAAGGGCGTACTCGCCCAGACCGGTCAGGCCCCGCTTGTTGCAGTGCGGGCCCTCCGGGTAGATCGGCAGGGCCTGGACGGGGAAGGCCTCGGCGATGTCCGCGGGGACGACCCCACCGGCGACCGTGTTGTCGTGCAGGTCGGTTCGGCACTGCTCGACCTGCCAGAAGTTGCCGGTGTTGAGGAAGTTGCCGATGTTGACGATGACCCCCTGGGTGCCCGCGTCGAAGCGCACCCCGCACAGGGCGTTGTCGAACTTGTGGCACAGGAACATCGACCGGATCCCGAGGTTCTTCACCTCGTCCAGACCGGCGTCGATCTGCTGCTTGGTGCACTTCGGGACCCCGAGGGCCAGGCCGCAGCCGAAGGGATTGGAGATCTCCATCCCGAGGATGACGGCGAGCTTGCCCTGCTCGATGTAGCTGCGGGCTTCCTGCGGTGTGTAGGCGATCCGGAACCACCCCTTGCCCGGACCTCCGTGGCGCGCGTCGATGAAGGCCTCGAGGTCCTTCGTCTTCTGCACCTGCCGGCGCACGGTGTCCATGTCGTTGCAGGAGTGCGTGTTCACCTGGGTCGGCAGCGAGCACAGGATGTTGTTGTTGACCGCGTCGGCGACCATGATCCGCTGACCACCACGCCAGGCCCGCTCGACCCAGCGGTAGTACATCTGCTGGTGCGTCAGCGAGGACCACTTCGGGGCGTCCCCGAAGGAGGGCCACAGCTGCGTGGAGTGCGGGTCGAGGGGCCCCTTGCCCTCGAGGCTGGTGAGGTTCTCGATCAGGGCCGTGCGTCCATCGCTGCCGTGGCTGTCGCAGTCGACCAGAGCGCTCCCGACGCCGTCCTCGCTGAAGGTCTCACCACAGACGATGTCGCCGCCGAATCCCTCGTTGGACATCAGGTGGGTGTGTGCGTCGATCAGACCGCGGACCTCACCGTCCTGCGTCGTGCCACCCGCGGGTTCACCGGTGACGTTGACCTCGGAGTCCTCGGCCTGGGGGTTCGACTGCTCGTACCAGGGGACGGATCCTGCATTCGCCCCCGGAATCGCCAGGGCGAGAAGAGCCGTCACCAGCACGGCGACGAAGGGAAGGACGCGCCGAGGACGTGGCCTGGACAAGGGAACTCCGATCGGTGGCGGAAGAGGACGACCGAGAGGCTACCGGCCAGTAATGAATCTGTATACCCCGCAGTAACCTTCGACCCGCGCCGCATGACGATCGGTCGAGGGGGAGACTGGCGCCCATGCCGTCGAACTCTGCGACCGTGCCGAGCGCCGGACCACGCGAGGTCCTGGCACTGGCAGTTCCTGCCTTCCTCGCGCTCGTGGCCGAGCCGCTCTTCCTCATGGTCGACGCCGCCATCGTCGGCCGGCTCGGCGTCGTGCCCCTCGCCGGCCTGGGGACCGCGAGCTCGGTCCTGCTCACTGCGGCAGGAGTCTTCGTCTTCCTTGCCTATGGCACGACCAGCGTCGTGGCCCGCCAGGTCGGTGCGGGCTCGCAACGGGGTGCGATCGAGGTCGGTGCCGGAGGGGTCTGGCTGGCCGCCGGCCTCGGCGTGGCGGGCGGCCTGGTCGTCGGGCTGCTCGCCCGGCCGGTCGCGGCCGTCTTCGGTTCGTCCCCGGCAGCGCTCGACCAGGCCGTCACCTACTTGCACATCAGCGCCCTCGGCCTGCCGGGAATGCTCCTCGTCCTCTCCGCGACCGGCATCCTGCGCGGCCTGCAGGACACCCGCACGCCCCTGGCGGTCTCCGTCGTCGGCTTCGGCGCCAATGCCGCCCTCTCGGCGGTCCTCGTCCTCGGCCTGGACCTGGGGATCGCCGGCGCCGCCTGGGGCACGGTCATCGCCCAGTGGGGCATGGCACTCGCCCTCCTGGCCGTCGTGCTGCACCGCGGCCGGGGGGTGGGCGCCTCCCTTCGCCCGCACGTCGGCCGCGTGGTGGCCGCCGCCCTGGACGGCGCGCCGCTGCTCGTGCGCACCCTGGCCCTGCGCGCGATCCTCCTGCTCACCGTCTACGTCGCTGCGGGCTTCGGCGACGTGCCGCTCGCGGCGTACCAGGTGACGACGACCATCTGGTCACTGCTGACCTTCGCGCTCGACGCCCTGGCCATCGCCGGCCAGGCGCTCACCGGCGCCTCCCTCGGCGGCGGCAATGCGGCCGGCGCACGAGAGGCCACCTCGCTCATGGTGCGTTGGGGGGTGTGGGGCGGCGTCGGGCTCGGCGTGCTCATCCTGGCCCTGCACCGGGTCATCCCGCACCTGTTCACCCAGGACCCGCAGGTGCAGGCCGCGATCGCCGGCGGCCTCGTCGTCGTCGCCCTCGCCCAACCCCTCTCGGGCTATGTCTTCGTCGTCGACGGGGTACTCATCGGCGCCGGGGACGGCCGCTGGCTGGCCGGCTCGATGATCCTCGTGCTGATCGCCTACGTCCCGGTCGTCGCACTGGCACGTTTCCTCGGGGACGGGCAGGGACCGGTCGCATCGGTCGTCGTGCTCTGGCTCGCGTTCACCGTCTTCATGCTGCTGCGAGGAGCGTGCATGGCTTGGCGGATCCGGGGGGACGCATGGGCCGTCCTCGGGGCCGAGCGCCCACGTCGGGGGTGACCGCTGGGCGCACCAAAGGTCACGGTTGGGTAAAGTAGGCTTCGTGACCGGCGTCACACGGGCTTGTCGGGTGTTGGGTAACTCTTCATGGTGTCCCCACTGCTCATACCGACCGCCGAGTCCGGACCGCTGAAGGCCGTCGAGGACTCGATCAACAGTTTCTTCGAGCCCTTCGCCGCTTGGATCTCCGGCTGGGTGTTCTACGCCTTCCCGGTCGCCGGGATCTCGATCCCGATCGTCGTGATCTGGCTGGTGGCAGCGGCCACGATCATCTCCATCTTCCTGGGTTTCCCGCAGTTCCGCTCGCTGAAGCTCTCGCTCGAGGTCGTCAGGGGCAAGTTCTCCCACGCTGACGACCCCGGCGAGATCACCCACTTCCAGGCCCTCTCGTCAGCCCTGTCCGGGACCGTGGGCCTGGGCAACATCGCGGGTGTCGGCGCCGCGATGGCCCTCGGTGGCGCCGGCGCCACCTTCTGGATGATCGTCTGCGGTCTGCTCGGCATGGCGACGAAGTTCGCCGAGTGCAGCATGGGCGTGAAGTACCGCAAGCAGAATGCGGACGGGACCTTCTCCGGCGGGCCGTTCAAGTACATGCCGATCGCCTTCGGTCGCCTCTTCGGCAAGGTGCCGGCGATGATCCTCACCGGCGGCTTCGCGATCGCCATCTTCGGCTTCGGCGTCGGCGGCGGCAACATGTTCCAGGCCAACCAGACCTTCGTCCAGGCCCGGGACGTCACCGGCGGGAGCGACGGCTTCCTCGGCTCCGACGGCGCCGCGCTGATCTTCGGCCTGGTCCTCGCCGGGCTCATCGCCGCGGTCATCCTCGGTGGTATCCAGTCCATCGCCCGCGTCACGAGCAAGCTGGTGCCCTTCATGGGCATCATGTACGTCATCGCGTGCCTGTTCGTCATCTTCGCCAACTTCACGCAGATCGGCAGCGCCATCGGTTCGATCATCCAGGGCGCCTTCACCCCGCAGGCCGGCCTCGGTGGCCTCGTCGGCGTCCTGATCGTCGGCTTCCAGCGCGCCGCCTTCTCCAACGAGGCGGGCCTGGGCTCCGCGCCCATCGCGCACTCCCCGGTCAAGACCCGTCGCCCCACCTCGGAAGGCTTCGTGGCCCTGCTGGAGCCCTTCATCGACACCGTGATCGTCTGCACGATGACCGCCCTGACGATCATCATCGCGGACGCGCCGTCCTTCCAGGGCGGCATCGACCAGGTGATCGACGGCGGCGCCGTGCCGGACGGGGTCACCCTCACCTCCGACGCCTTCGAGACCTTCCTCCCGTGGTTCCCGATCGTGCTCGCCGTGGCCGTGGCACTCTTCGCCTTCTCGACCCTGATCACGTGGAGCTACTACGGGGAGAAGGCCTGGGAGTTCTTCTTCGGCCACTCGAAGACGTCGCTGAACCTCTACCGCCTGATCTTCTGCACCTTCACCGTCATCGGTACGGTGCTGACCTTCGGTCAGGTGCTGACGATCACCGACTCCTTCCTCTTCATCTGCGGCTTCATCAACCTCGCTGCGCTGTACATCCTCCTGCCGGAGATCCGTCAGGACATGCGGGAGTACATCGCCGACCGCAAGTCCGGTCGCCTGTACGAGCTCGGCGCCGAGGACGATGCCCACCTCGCCGAGATCCGTGCCGAGCACGGCAACACCGGTGAGCTGCCCAAGATGGAGGGCACCGAGCAGCACCACCACACCAAGGAGTAGTCCGGCACCAGCGACGGGGGCTCGGCGGTCATCGACTGCTGAGCCCCCGTCGCGTGCGTGCCCGTGGTCCACTCAGAGCACGGCCGGCCGCTCGGTATCGGCGTACGAGTACCAGCCGGTGGCGGCGAGCGCCTCGGCGATCCGCCGCCGACCCGACGCTCCCTCAGTCGTCACCACGGCGAGCTCCTCCGGGCGAAGGGGGGTGACGGACAGCGCGTGGACCCGCGCTCCGTCGACGGCGTAGCCCGTGGACCGCCCGGGCAACCGGACACCCAGAAGAACGCCGAGGCGGCCGTCGGAGACCCACGCGGCCGGGGCGCCCTGGCCGGTCACCTCGAGCGAGAGCAGGTCGTGCTCGGCGAGCGCGTGCGCGACGGTGTCCGCCGCTCCGGCCACGGCGCCGGCACACTCCTCCAGCACCGCGACGAGCCACTGACCGGCACCGGTGTCGTCACCGGTGAGCTCGACGCTCTCGACGTACAGCTCGATCCCCAGACCGGGCGCGTCCCCGGGCTCGTCCGTCGCCATCGGATTGCTCAACCCGTCGGTCGTCACCACACCGGCATGGGTGGTGACCACCCGGCGGTAGCTGGAGGCACCGTCGGGCCACAGGGACGGCTCGTCGACGTCGCCGAGAGGGCCGCGGGGCCGGCCGGGCTCGCCGACGGCGCGCCAGAACTCGTCCCGCAGCCGACGGCACCTGTTGCCCGGATCCGAAGAAGTCACACCTGCATCCTGCCCTCAGCCCGTCGTCACCGGAAGTCGGCCGCCCCGATGCACCGGCGCGGCCTCAGTCGCCGTAGCGCAGCTCGACACGCCGGTTCTTCTCCCGGCCCTGCGGGTTGTCCTCGCCGCCGCGCTCGTTGGGTTCGACCGGCTCGGACTCCCCCTTCCCACTGACCTCGAGGGTGAGGTCGTCCCGCTCGTCCTCGATGACCTCGGCGACCGCCTCGGCCCGCTCGGCGGAGAGCTTCTTGTTGTCGGACTTTGAGCCGACCGAGTCGGTGTGCCCGACGACGGCGACCTGCGCGTCGTCCGGCAGTTCCTCGACGGCTTCGGCCACGGCCTGCGTGGCCGAAGAGGTGAGGGTGGACTCCCCGAAACGGAAGAGCACGTCGGTCTGGAGGCTGACGACGGTCTCGTCGCCGGTCTCCTCGACCTCCGGCTCGAAGGCATCGAGGTCGGGCACCGTGATGGCGCTGAGTTCCGGGACGTCGATGCCGACACGGTGGTTCGCGATCTCCGAGTCGGGCATGCTGGGCAGGTTGTCGATGGTCAGCGGGTCGTCACCGGCAGCCTGCGCACTCGTCCCCAGGAGCACCAGAGGTACCGCCAGGCAGGCAGCAACCAGCGGACGCGTCAGGCGACCACCTGAGCGGGACAACGCGGTCACTGCGGCATCGGGACGTCGACGATCTCCGGGCGCGCGGAGAGGATCTGCAGGTCCATCGCCTCCACGCCCTCGCGCGGCAGCGGGAAGGCCGTGAACATGTAGAGGGGATCGCCGAGCGGGGCCTTGGTCAACACGGAGTCGCTCGTCAGGTCGTCGACGTTGCGGTACTTCTCCATGTTGTCCATGTCGACGAAGACCGGATCGAACCCGGTGTCACCCAAGAGGTCGTATGCCGACGTCAGCTGGGTCCCGCGTCCCTCTCCGGTCAGACGGAAGGTGGCGAGCATGACGTTGTCGTCCCGGCGCAGCTCGACGAGCTCGACGGTCGTCTCCTCGACGGTGTCGTGGTTGAGCCGGTCCAAGGTCACCTCCGCGATGGCCTCGGGCGGGTTGTCCAGATCGATGTTGGCGGCCTTGGCGCCGTTCTCCTCCGCGTCGGCGTTGTCGGAGGACGACTCGGATCCCTCGGCGGACTGGGACTGGGACGAGTCCGACGCGGACTCGTCCTGCTCGAGCATGGAGCAGCCGCTCAGCACGGTGGCGGTGGCTGCTGCGAGCGCGACGACGCGTGTGCGCATGGCTGTTGTGTCCCCTTCGACGTTCCCTGATGAACCGCTGCGAGGGTAGCGCACGGGCGTGCGGCGAGCACGACGAAGGGGGTCGGTCACCTCGCGGCGGCCGACCCCCTTCGAGGGTGTGCTCGGATCAGCCCGCGACGACGTCGAGGGAGACCGTGGCCTGCACCTCGGGGTGCAGCCGGACCAGGGCCTGGGCCGGGCCGACGTTCTTGATCGGCGTCGGGATCTCGATCGTGCGACGGTCGATCTCCGGGCCACCGCCGGCCCGGATCGCCTCGGCGATCTCGCGGCTGGTGACGGCGCCGAAGAGGCGGCCGGAGTCGCCCGCGTGGGCGGCGACGGTGACCTGCTGGGACTCGAGGTTGCCCTTGATGGAGGTGGCCTCCTCCAAGGACTGCACGGCCCGTGCTGCACGACCGGCGGCGATGGCGTCGACCTGCTTCTGCGCCCCCTTCGTCCACTGCGTGGCCAGACCACGACGGTAGAGGAAGTTGCGGGCGTAACCCGGCTTGACGTCGACGACGTCACCGGCGGTACCGAGGCCGGACACCTCGTGGGTCAGGATGACCTTCATGTTCTGCTCCTGGTTCTTCTCGGCCGCGGATCAGCGGTTGGACGAGGAGTAGGGCAGCAGCGCCATCTCCCGGGCGTTCTTCACAGCGGTCGCGATGCGGCGCTGCTCCTGGACGGAGACGCCGGTGACGCGACGGGCGCGGATCTTGCCGCGGTCCGAGACGAACTTGCGCAGCAGGTTCGCGTCCTTGTAGTCGATGTTCTCGACCTTCGCCGCCTTCAGCGGGTTGGCCTTCTTCTTGGGCTTGCGCACAACGGGCTTGGCCATCGTGGTGCTCTCCTTCGTGTTTCACGAGAGCCCGAGGGTGGTCCTCGGGATGGGGATGTGTGTCAGTGCCCGGGCGAACCGGGCGGTGAGAGATCGATCAGAAGGGCGGCTCGTCGTAGCTGGGCGCGTTGCCCCAGCCACCACCGCCCTGCTGGCCACCGGCGGGCTGACCGCCGAAGCCGGGCTGCGGCTGGCCGCCACCCTGCTGGCCACCGGTCGCCCAGGGGTCGGACTGCTGGCCGCCGAAGCCACCGCCGGAGCCGCCGCCCTGGGGGGCGCCTCCGCCCCAGCCGCCGCCCTGGCCGCCCTGGCCCCCGCCGCGCTGGGTCTTGGTCACCTTGGCGGTGGCGTAACGCAGCGACGGACCGACCTCGTCGGCCTGCATCTCCATGACGGTGCGCTTCTGCCCGGTCTCCTTGTCCTCCCAGGAGCGGGAGACGAGGCGGCCGGTGACGACGACGCGCGCGCCACGGGTCAGCGACTCGGCAGCGTTCTCCGCAGCCTCGCGCCACACGGAGCAGCGCATGAAGAGCGTCTCCGCGTCCTTCCACTCGTTGGTCTGACGGTCGAAGGTGCGCGGGGTGGAGGCAACGGTGAAGTTGGCCACGGCCGCGCCGCTCGGGGTGAACCGCAGTTCCGGGTCAGCCGTGAGGTTTCCGACGACGGTGATGGGGGTCTCGCCTGCCATGGGTTTCCTTCTCGATCGGTGATCGTCTCAGGTGAGGCCGTCAGCAACTGCCGACGACCAGGGGGACGCCTCAGGCGCCGACGCGCATGATCTTGCTGCGCAGGACCTGCTCGGAGAGGCCGAGCTGACGCTCCAGCTCCTTGTTCGTCTCCGGCGTGCACGTCATCTCGGCGACGGCGTAGAGGCCCTCGGCCTTCTTGTTGATCTCGTACGCGAGACGGCGGCGGCCCCAGTGGTCGACCTTCTCCACGGTGCCACCGTCCTTGGTGACGACGGTGAGGAACTTCTCGAACAGCGGCTGGACGGCCCGCTCGTCGTTCTCCGGGTCGAAGATGACCATGAGTTCGTACTGACGCATGCTGATAACCCGCCTCCTTCGGTCTGTGCGGTCACGGTCTCTCCGTGACAGGAGGGTCTGTGCATCTGCACCCGACCGTCGGACGACATGTCGGGGACGGTTTCAGGGTATCGGCTGCACTCCCTTCGCACCAAAGCGTGCCCGAGGGTGGCCGGCGGGGTCAGGACCGCGCCGGCTCCTGTGGACGGGACGCCGGCGCGAAGGGGGCCTGTGGACGGGCTACCGGGTTGTCCACCGGCGTGTACCAGACGCTCCACAGCAGGAAGCCCCAGGCGATGGCCCGACCGAGTACGACGACCGCGTACCACTGCGCGGGCAGGCCGACGTCCGGGTCCGACATACCACCGATGTAGACCCAGAGCGCAGTGGCGTGGACGGCCTCGACCGCGACGAACCCCAGGTGCGTCCGCCACGAGACGCCGGCAAGGATCGCCAGCGGCAGGACCCACAGGGCCGCCTGGACCGGGACCGCGGTGCCGGTGAGGGCGACCACCGGGACGGCGAAGGCCGCCACCTGCGCCCACGTGGCCGGACGCCAGGCCCGTCGGGCCATCACGACCGCTCCTGCGGCCGCCCCGAGCCACCCGAGGAGTGCCACGACCTGCACCGTCCGCCCGGGGAGTGCGTGGCCCACCAGTCCCGGGATCCTCAGCACGGATCCGTAGCCGGCGCTCTCGTCCCACCACGAGATGAGCGGTCCGGTGACGACCTCCGGAGCGAGGACGAGCAGCACGATCCCGACCCCCGCCGCCGTGCCGAGTGCGATGGCCACGGTGCGCACCGCCGCCTCACGGCACCCGAGGCGTCGGGAGGAGATGAGCAGGGCGAGCAGGACGATGCCGACCCACGCATGACCCGTCAGGGCCAGACCGAGCAGCACGCCCGCCGTGGTCGGCCGGCGCAGACTGTGCGCGAGCACGGCCGCCAGGACCAGCACCACGACCACGGGGTCCGCGGACAGCAGCGCCGCGACGACGTAGACCGGCGACAGCGCCAGCTGGGTCGCCAGGTCGAGGCGCTGCGGCCGCGTCCGGGCCACGCACCACACCCCGACCACCACACAGAGGGTGATGAGCACCGTCCACATGACGAAGTACCACCGGGTCGCCTCGAGCCACCCGGAGTCCGCCGGGACGAAGCCACCCAGCAGGGCCATCAGCCCCGACAGCAGCGGCATCTGGGTCGGCTCCTGACCGGAGGTGAACCACCCGGCCAGACCCGCGTCGAGGCCGGCCAGCTGGTACTGCGCCGGCAGGTCCGAAAAACATCCCCGCCAGAACTGCTCGTCACCGTTCCACCCGTTGGCCACGCAGTGGCCCTGACGCAGGACCGCCGCAGCCATGGGCACCAGGACCATGGCGACGATCATGGGTACGAGGTGGCGCGGCGATCGTTGCCGGCCCGCGACCCGACGCCCGAGCCGGCCGCCGATGACGGCGCTGGCGTCCTGCGGGAGCAGGTCACCGGGCACGGACTCCTTGGGCACTATCCGGGCCCGTCCTCACGACCGTTCGTCCCCCCGCCCGGCTGCGGCGGGAGGGTGATCGTCGGGTCCGGCTTCGTGGTCGTCGTCGACGTCGGTGACGGCGGGGACGGCGGGGACGGCGGCGGGGAGGACGTGGTCGGGCTCGGTGGCGTGGTCGAGGAGGTCGACGAACTCGTCGGGCTGCTCGAGGACGAGCTCGACGACGAGCTGGACGAGCTCGACGAGGACGAGCTGGACGAGCTCGACGTGGACCGGCTGCTCGTCGTGGGCTCCGGCTCCTGCGTGGCCGTCGGCTCCGGCGGCGGCGGTGGTGGTGTGTACGGCGCCGGCGCATCGGAGGGAAGGTCATGCGGCCGGGCCTTGACGTTGCCGGGTGGCGGCAGCTGCTTGACCGGCTCACCCCGGAGGGCACCGATCATGTAGTCGGTCCAGATCTGCGCCGGCACGGTGCCGCCGGTGATCTCGGCGAAACCACCGATGTTCGTCAGCTCGTTCTTCTTGACGAGGGTGCCGTCGCCCTTGTACATGCCGACGGCCGTGGCCAGCTGACCCGGCGTGAATCCGTCGAACCAGGCCGCGTAGTTGTTGGAGGTCGTCCCCGTCTTGCCCCCGACGGGCCGTCCGAGGTCGGCGACCGTCGGATAGCCGGTGCCGCCGGGGTCGTCGACGCGGCTCATCCCGTGGATCGCGTCGCGGGCGACGTCCTGGGGGAAGACCCGACGCACGTTCGGCGTGGCCTCGTAGTCCATCGAACGGTCGCCCGTGCCCGTGACCGACGCGATGTAGTACGGATCGGCGCGCATCCCCTCCGCCGAGATCGTCGCGTAGGCATTCGCCATGTCGATCACCCGGACGGCGTCGGTACCGAAGACGTTGGTCGGGTCGGTGTTCAGCGGGACCTGCTTCTCACCGACCCACGACTTGACACCCGCCTCCTTGGCCGCCTGCGCAGTGGCCTTCGGGGTCGCGGCGAGGTTGAGCTGGGCGTAGTAGGTGTTGATCGACTTCTGCGTGGCCGTGCGCATGTCCACGGGGCCGTAGGAGACGCTGCCGTAGTTGACGACACCGCCCTGCTCCTGGATGTCGGTGGCGCCCGGGCCGTCGTAGATGAAGGCGTCGTCGTAGAAGGGACTCTTCCCGCTGTACATGGTCGACAGCGGGAAGCCGTCGCGCAGCGCGGCGATCATGGTGAAGGGCTTCATCGTCGAGCCGGCCTGCATCTTGCCGTCCGTGGCGGCGTTGAAGTAGCCGAACGTGCCCTCTCCGAACCTCGGGCCGCCGTACATCGCGCGGACGGCCCCGTCCCCGGGCTCCACCGAGGCCAGTCCGATGTGCAGGTCGGACGTGCGGTCACCGGTCGGGCGGTTCGACTCGACCGCCTTGGCCGCGGACTCCTGGGCCTCCTTGTCGATGGTCGTGACGATCTTGAAGCCACCACGGTCGATCTGGGCGTCGGTCAGGTCGAGCTCCCGTCGCAGCTCGGCGCGCACCTCCTCGGTGATGAACCCGATGTCGTCGTCGCGTGCCTTGGAGCGGTCGGGAGTCGTCGTCTCGGGGAAGGTCGCGTCCTGCCGTTCGGCGGCGGTCATCCAGCCTTCGTCGACCATCCCGTCCAGCACGTAGTTCCACCGGTCCTGGACCCGCTCCGTCTGCTCCTCGCCGAGGGCGGGGTCATAGAGGGACGGCGCGTTGACGACGCTGGCCAGCAGGGCGCCCTCGGACGGGGTCAGGTCCTCCACGTCCTTGTCGAAGTAGGCCTCGGAGGCGGTCTGGATGCCGTCCGCGCCACGTCCGAAGTAGATCGTGTTGAGGTAGTTCTCCAGGATCTGGTCCTTGCTCAGCTCGCCGTCGATCTTGACGGAGATGAGGATCTCCTTGAACTTGCGCACATAGGTCTGGTCCTGGGTGAGGAAGTAGTTCTTCACGTACTGCTGGGTGATCGTCGACCCACCGCCGCGGTCGTCGCCGAAGAGCACGCCGCTCACGGCGCGGGCGATACCCGTGGGCGAGATGCCGCTGTTGTCGTAGAAGCTGCGGTCCTCGGCGGCGATGAACGCGTGCTGGACCTCCTTGGGCACCTCGTCCAGGTCGACCGACTCGCGGTTGACCTCGGCGATCCGGTCCATCTCGGTCTCGCCGTCGGAGTAGTAGAGGACCGAGGCCTGCGCGACCGCCTGGTCGTTCGGCTTCGGGATGTCGATGACCATGTACGCGATGACGAGACCGGCCACCCCCAGGGCCACGAGGGCCGCGAACGCCAGGAGAAGGGTGCGCAGGATGCGTCGTCCTCCGCCGCGGCCACGCCCGGAGCCCCGGCGTCCGCGCTGGGCGGCGCGGCGCCGACGCGCGTCGGCGCGGGTGCGGTGGTGATCGGCCATGGAGACACCTCGGAGGAGCGAAGGGGGCGGTCGTGCGCACCCCAGTATGAACGGTGATCGAGCGACGCATGTACTCGTGCCCGACATATCCATTCGATACATCGCGTAGGATGCTCTCTCGTGCGCCGCCGAGAAATGCTCGAGTTCGCCGTGCTGGGCCTGCTCCACGAGAGCCCGCTGCACGGCTACGAGCTCCGCCGACGCCTCAACTCCCGACTCGGTCCCTTCCGTGCCCTCTCCTTCGGCACCCTCTACCCCTGCCTGGCCGGGCTCCAGGGCAGAGGTCTCGTCAGTGGCGAGCACGACGAGGCCACCACCGGCCGGCGTCAGCGGATCACGTACACGCTCACCGACGAGGGCCGTGCGGTCTTCGCCGCCATCGCCGACCGCAGCGACCCGGGCAGCTGGGAGGACGACGCCTTCGACGTCCGGGTGGCCTTCTTCGCCCGGACCGAGCGCGAGGTCCGGCTGCGCATCCTCGAGGGCCGGCGCGCCCGGCTGGCCGAGAGGCTGGCCGCCATGCGCAGCGACCACCCGGTCGGCGAGCGCGCGGACCGCTGGACCGACGCCCTTCGCACCCACGGTGAGGACTCGACCGAGCGCGCCCTGGCCTGGATCGAGGACCTCATCGAGACGGAGCGGCAGGCTCCCCGGGTGCGCCCGGGCAGCCTGACCGACCCCGGCCACCCCGCTTTCAACCCACCACGGACCCAGCCCCCCACCAAGGAGAACCCATGAGTTCCATCCGCGTCGGCATCGTCGGTGTCGGCAACTGCGCCAGTTCACTCGTGCAGGGCGTCGAGTACTACCGCGATGCCGCTGCCGGCGACACGATCCCCGGCCTGATGCACGTGACCTTCGGTGACTACCACGTGTCCGACGTGCAGTTCGTCACGGCCTTCGACGTCGACGACAAGAAGGTCGGCAAGGACCTGTCCGAGGCGATCAACGCCTCGGAGAACAACACCATCAAGATCTGCGACGTCCCCACCACGGGCGTCGAGGTGCAGCGCGGCCACACCCTCGACGGGATCGGCAAGTACTACGCGGAGACCATCGACGAGTCCCCCGCCGCCCCTGTCGACGTCGTGCAGGCGCTCAGGGACGCCGAGGTCGACGTGCTCGTCTCCTACCTCCCGGTGGGGTCGGAGGAGGCCGACAAGTTCTACGCGCAGTGCGCCATCGACGCCGGAGTCGCCTTCGTCAACGCCCTGCCGGTCTTCATCGCCTCCGACCCGGAGTGGGCCAGGAAGTTCCAGGACGCTGGTGTGCCGATCATCGGTGACGACATCAAGAGCCAGGTCGGCGCCACGATCACCCACCGCGTCATGGCCAAGCTCTTCGAGCAGCGCGGCGTCGCCCTCGACCGCACGTACCAGCTCAACGTCGGCGGCAACATGGACTTCAAGAACATGCTCGAGCGCGAGCGCCTGGAGTCGAAGAAGGTCTCCAAGACCCAGGCCGTCACCTCCAACCTCGAAGGGTCGCTCGCCGGCAAGAAGGACGACCGCAACGTCCACATCGGCCCCTCGGACTACGTCGCCTGGCTCGACGACCGCAAGTGGGCCTACGTCCGCCTGGAGGGTCGCGCCTTCGGCGACGCCCCGATCAACCTCGAGTACAAGCTCGAGGTCTGGGACTCCCCCAACAGCGCAGGCATCATCATCGACGCCATCCGGGCGGCCAAGATCGCCAAGGACCGCGGTATCGGCGGCGCCCTGCTGTCGGCGAGCTCCTACCTGATGAAGTCGCCGCCCGAGCAGCGCGAGGACACCGAGGGCCGCCGCCGCCTGGAGGCCTTCATCGCCGGCGACGAGCCCCGCTGAGCTCACCGTGGCGAAGGGGGTCGGTCCGGTGCGTCCGGGCCGACCCGGGCCACTGCTGCGCGGAGCGGTCGATGGGACAAGTCACAGTCGTTTTCGTACAGTTGGGCGCATGACCGCGTTGAGCAGGGGACGGCCACACCGCACGTCGACCAGAGGTGTGGTGAGCGCGGCCTCCGCGGCCGCGCTCGTGCTGTCCGGGCCGGCGTTCGCGACGCCCGCCCACGCCGAGGACGAGCTGCCGGTCCTCGGGCAGGTGAAGGCGGTCTCGTACGACGACACGCCGGAGACCACCCTCGACGTGCTCATCAGCGTCCACGGAGTGCGCCGTGTCGATGGCGCGACCATGGTCTACTACTCCGCCGGCTACACCCCCGAGTCGACTCCGGGCTCCGACCGGCAGACGCTGACCCACGCCTTCGGGTTCGAGTCGACGATCTCTCCTCTCCACGGGCGCGGAGAGAGGTTCGGCGACGTCGCCGTCCTCGACGTGCAGAGCGGGAAGGCCTACACGACCCTCTACAGCGGGGCGGACATGAGCGATCTCGGCGCCTCCGACTGCGTCTGCTTGTCCTGGACCAGTGCCCTCCCGGACGAGCCGGAGCCGGGCACGGCCTACGTCGGCGCGGCGGCCGTGCCGCCGATCCCTGACGACGTGGATCACGTCTCGCTCCGGGTACTCGGGCACTTCGTCACGAACGTGCCGGTCGAGGACGGGCCGATGCAGCCGGAGATCGAGCCGGAGGAGCCGATCGCCGTCGGGATGGGGTGGCCCGAGGTCGACACCGAAGCGATCGACGCCGTCGCTGACCCCGCGCAGTTCGTGCTGCCGCTGACCACCCACTCGGTGACCGAGGACTCCGCGATCAGCGAGCGCGAGGGTGCGGACTCCCGCTCGCTCGATTTGTCCGCCGACGTCCTCTTCGCCTTCGACAAGGCAAGTCTGACGGGCAAGGCCAAGCAGGAGATCCGCACCGCGGCCGACCGGATCAAGGAGACCGACGTCAGCGGCACCATCACGGTCACCGGCCACACCGACTCCGAAGGCGCCGAGGACTACAACCAGAAGCTGTCGGAACGGCGCGCCGAGTCGGTGGCCAAGGCCCTCACGCCGATGCTCCCCTCCGGGGTCAAGCTGACCACCGAGGGCAAGGGCGAGAGCGAGCCCATCGCCAGCAACGAGACCGACGCGGGAATGGACCTCAACCGTCGTGTGACGATCACCCTCCCGGAAGCCACGTGATGACCCGTACCACCACACTCGCCGCCGCTGCTGCGGCCACCCTCGTCGCCGTGACCGTGTCGGCCTGCACCGGCGACTCCTCGACCGACCCCACCAGCAGCTCGAGCGACACCAACTCCAGCCAGAGCGACAGCTCCTCGGCCACTCCCGTGGACCGCAGCGATGCGGTGTTCGACGCGTACGACGGGACGACGGTCCTCGGCTCGACCACCGGCACGGTCAATCTCGGCGTCGGTTCCGGCGACCCTGAGGTCGCAGGCGAGGAGGTCACCTTCGAGGTCACCGGCGTCACCGCCTCGCAGGAGGCGACCGTTCTGCACTACCAGCTCGTCGCGGACGAGAGGGTCGACTTCAGGGTCAGGGGCGAGTTCTGGGAGCAGCAGCCCTCCCTGCGGGTCCCCGGCTCGGACGAACGCATGCAGTCGGTGACCGCTGCCCTCCCCCCGCACGGCAGCGACAAGGGGTTGGAGGTCTGCGCCTGCACGGCGATCTACACCACCTTGACCGAACCCCAGCCGCAGGAGGTCGTCTACCCACCCCTGCCCGAGGGCACGAAGAAGATCGACGTCATCCTCCAGGAGCTCGATCCGGTGACCGTTCCGGTCACCCGGTAGGACGCACGGGCCTCATCCCGCCAGGGCGGGCTCGAGGCCAAGGTCCGTGATCAGGGACGCGTCGACGCTGAAGTCCAGACCCCAACCGTCGTCCTCGTTCCACTCCCAGAGAACGGGGATGTCCAGACCACCGCACTGAAGGGTGTCGGACACGTCATCGACAGGTGGCGGAGTGCTCGTCGACGACGTGGACGATGACGGTGACGACGAAGGACTCGTCGACGTCGAGGTCGAGGGGGCCGGCGGCTCCTGGGACGGGTTGCACGCGCTGAACGGCATGCCCAGCTTCGCATCGGCCGACCGCCGCTCACGCTGCCCCGACTCGAGGACGGCCTTGCTCTCCACGGTGACCCGGATCCGGTCCTGGGCCGGGCTGTAGCTGTAGGAGACCAGGGTGGCGTCGTTGCGGCCGGCGAAGTCCTGCGCGTTGGCCTGCCCCAGGCTGCCGGGAATCGCCTGCCCGTTCACGAGCGCCGAGACGATCTGCCCCGGAGCGTCATCGACGATGGACTCGGCGCCGGCCAGTGCGGCGGCATCGGCGGCAGCCTGCAGACCCGACGCCTCATCCGTCGCCTTGCTCAGTCGAGTGGCGAACAGCAGGGCGAAGCCGAGCAGCAGGATCGACACGACGATGATGATCGACATCGCCGCAGCTCCTGATTCGCACTGACGTCCACCAGCGCGCGGCCGTTGGTCCTGACCACCCCTCGCTCGCATGGGTACATCCTCTCGGCTCGTTCTCCATCCGCAAGTCGGGCCCCGACCTGCGACAAGGGCCGGGGTGCACAGCGCACCCCGGCCCTACCTCAGGCGGTCCCGGAACCAGCGTCCCCGGGCCGCCCTCGGATCACTTGTCCAGGATCTCGTTGACGGAGTCGGTCACGGCGCCCGCGACGTCTGCGTCGTTGATGACCGTGATGACGGCACCGACGATGATGGCAGCGACGATGAGCATGCCGACGTACTCCAGCGCGCTCGCGCCGCGCTCACGGTCCGACAGGCGCTGCGACAGCGTGTGCTGGACGACGATGAACTTGGCTGCGACCTTGTGCGTCATGATGATTCTCCTTGGATCGAGACTGTGGGGTGGTTCCCCGGCCCCCTGAGACCGAGGAACCTTCGTCCGCGTGAACAAGAGAGACATTACGGTCGGTTCCATCGGGCCGGCAGGGCCCTCGGACCCGTCCTCGGGCCCAAGATCTCCTTGGGCCCGTAGGCCCAGTCAGCTGCGCAGCCAGTAGACGATGGCCTCGGCCCGCGACTCGACACCCAGCTCGGCGAAGATGGCGTTGATGTGGTTCTTCACGGTCTTCTCCGCCAGGAAGAGCTCTGCGGCGATCTGCTGGTTCGATCGGCCCTTCGCCACCAGCTCCATGACTTCGACCTGACGCGGGCTCAGCGCCGTTGTCGTCTCTGCTGCGTCGTCCGTGCCCGCGGCCGGGGACGACGCAGCGCCCTGGGAGCTGGCCGCGCCGCCACGCAGCACGGCCAGGGCAGGGCCCGAGAAGGCTCCGGCGCCGGCGGCGCACTGTCGGATCATCGCTGCGAGGAACTGTGCATCGAAGGTCCCGTGGACAAGGTACCCACTCGCGCCCCGGCGCAGCGCGTCCTGGATGACATGGCTCTCGTCGGTGAACGTCATCATGATCACGGTCGCCCTCTCGGCGAGCTCGGTGATGACCGACACCCCGTCTCGCTTGGGCATCCGGACGTCGAGGAGCACCACGTCCGGCCGCGTCTCGGCCATGAGGGCGAGCGCTTCGTCACCATCGCCTGCCTCCCCGACGACGTGGAGGTCTGCCTCCGTCGACAGCAGTGCCTGCAGCCCCATGCGGACGACCGGGCTGTCGTCGACCACCAGAACCCGAAGTCTCGTGCTCACGCCTCGATCAGCCCTTCCCTGTGGATGTTCAGCATGACACTCGTCCCCTGGCCCGGAGCGGACGCCACCTCGACCAGTCCACCGATGCGCGCCATCCGCTCCCGGATGCCGGAGACCCCGTGGTGCCCGGCACGGGCAGCGGCACCCAAGGCGGTGTCGGTCATGCCGACACCGTCGTCAACCACCGTCAGAAGCAGCCTGTCCGGGCTCGGGCTCTCCAAGGAGAGGGCGACCCGGCACGGGCCCGCGTGGCGGTGCACGTTGTCCAGGGCCTCGGTGACGCAGTGCACGAGTTCGTACCGCACGGCCTCGTCCTCGGTGTCAAGATCCTGCCGCACGGTCAGCTCGATCTCTCGACCGGTGGTGGACTGCCAGGCCATGGCCACCTCGGCGACTGCCGAGGACAGGCTCTGGTCGGAGGACCGCTCACGGAGGGAGGACATGATCTGACGCATCTGGTGCACGGCCTGACCGGCCATGACCTGCAGCTCGTGGGCGCGTTCCCGGGCGTCCGGGGGGTTCTTCTCCACCAGCGAGGGAAGGGCAGCACTGGTCATGACGATCCCCTGCAGCGACTTCGCCATCGAGTCGTGGATCTCGCGTGCGATCGCCGTGCGCTCACTCGCCGCCGCTGCGCTGGCGATCGCGTCCCGGACAGCCCCCTGCGCACGACGCTCCCCCTCGACCGCGCGGGCGATGACAAGCCCCAGCAGCCACAGGACGACGAAGACGAAGGGGACGATGGCGGTGACCACGAAGTCCCGGAAGGTCCCTGTCGTCAGCAACGAGAGGATGTAGAGGGCCAGCAGGCAGATGATGACGATGCCTCCTGCGATGCGATCAACCCACAGCCCCAGCAGCAGGGCGGTCGGCAACAGCACGAGCACCAGGGGGGAGTCGACCCCGGTGAAGGCCACAGCCGTCGCCATGAGGGCGAGGTCGACGAGTGCCAGGCTCGGATGCTTGCTCACCATCCGCAGGTACTCCGGGCGCGCCAGGCCGACATAGGACGTCAGGCCAGCGGCCACGACCCCGATGAGGATCGCGGGCGTCAGCTCCCGTCCCACGACGAGGGCCAGTGCAGCGAGCAGTCCGACCAGACGGACGACGAAGGCCGTCTGGGTGACACTCGCCAGCAGGCGTGGCGGGGTGTGGACGTCAGCCACCGAGCAACGACCCCAACTGCGCGCCGCCGACCGCCACGTACATGCCACCGACGATGAGGATGATCGTCGCCGGCACCATGACGGCCGTGACCACCATCGTCACGCGTGGCTCCATCCGGGCCGCGAGCTGGCGCATCCGCTGTGCAGCCGCCTTGCGCATCTCCCCGGCGATCTGGTTGAGGGTGTCGACGAGGGGGGCGCCCAGCTCCTCGGACTGCAGGTAGGCGGTGACGAACTCGTCCATCGCCGCGGAGTCCGTGCGCTGCCGCAACGAGGTGAACGCCGACCGGACGGTGGCTCCGTTGTTGATCTGGTGGAGCACCGTCATGATCTCCTCGCCCACCGGGCCCTCGAAGCGCTGGGACACCGTCCCCAGGGCCGAACGGAATCCGACCCCGGCACTGACCGTGACCGCGAGGACGTCGAGGAAGTCCGGCAGGTCCCGGTCGATCTGCTCCCGGCGCTTGCGAGCCAGGCCGGAGAGCCGCGCCAGGGGCAGGACGACCACGGCGGCAAGGGCCAGCAGGACCTGGACGACGTTGGCCTGGACGACGGCGATGACCACCACGGGGGTGAGGATGATGATCCAGCGGGAGGCATTCGACAGCAGGGAGTCGACGCTCATCCCGTTGGGCCGACCGGCCACGTCGACCTGGTGCTGCAACCAGCGGATGACCCGCGGAGGAAGGATCGTCCGCAACCTCGACCCCAGGGCCGACGCCATCCGCTGGAAGGCGCTCTCTCCCTCGCTCCTCCTGCGTTCCTCTGCGCGCAGGAGGACGAAGTCCTCGGCCAGCAGGTGCTCGGAGGGGTCCGACCGCAACAGGTGGTAGCCACGGAAGACGAGGACGACGACCAGGAGGGCGACCAGTCCGGGGATGGCTCCGATCAGAAGGCTCATCACTCGACCTTCGTCATGCGTCGGATGATGAGCACGCCCGTGGCGAACAGCACGCCGGCGGTGACGAGGACGATCTGACCGACGATCTCCGTCGTCATCTTCTGGACCGTGCCCCCTTCGATGATGTTGAGCAGGAGGAGGATGGCGAAGCCGATGAGGACCATCATGTTGGACGTCGCCACGGACTGCGACAGCACCGTCTGCACCTCGCGGCGGGTCTCCTTGCGTTGGTCCAGGGCTGCCGCGATGTCACGCAGCGCGGACACCAAGGACCCGCCCGAGCGGGCCGAGACGATCAACGTGGAGATCAGGACGTTGCTCTCCCGGGTCCCGACGCGATCCTTCAACTCCGCCAGGGCCGAGTCGAGCGACGCACCGAACTTCATGGCATTGGCGACCCGCCCGAGCTCGGTGCGAGCAGGTTCGGTGAGCTCGTCACCCGCGATCGCGACGGCCGTCGGTAGGGACAAGCCGGCATAGCTCGCGTTCGCGAGGACCCGCGCCAACTCGGGCAGCTGCGCGGTGAACTTCTCCCGGCGCCGTTGCTGTTCTCGCTGGAGGTACCACCGCAGGGCGAAGTACCCGACGACGACACCGAGGAGCGCCAGGGTCGGGGCCACGAAGTTCCACAGAACGTAGGTGACCACGATGCCCACGCCCACGGCACCGCCGAGGACGAGCACCGGGCGCAGGGCCACGCCGGCGACGTCCAACTCGTTCTTCAACCAGCCCCCCAGCCGGGTTCGCGCCAGCCGTCGGTCCAGCACTTCGATCAGGGGCGCGTCGTCCGACAGTCGGGTGCTCTCGGCCCTGAGCACCGCCCGACGACGTTCGGCAGACAACTCGACGAGCTCCCGGACACCGAAGACGACGAGCAGGGCGGCAACGACTGAACCACCCACGATCACCAGGACCGTCATGTCGCGGTCCCGGACCCCGACGCTTCGCTGGGGGGCCCGCCCCCGAAGGGCGTCGTGTCGATGTTCCCGTAGCGGAGACGCTCGAGGAACTCCTCGGGGATCTCGTGCTGGACGAAGAGACCAGCCGACCCGTCGGGATTCTGTCCCCGGGCGTCGAAGGTCGTCAGCGGGATGAGGTTGAACTCCTCCTGTCGGCGGCTGGCGACATAGCAGATCTCTGTGACCCGCCGGCTTCCGTCCCTCTGGCGACCGAGCTGGACGATGACGTCGATCGCGGAGTTCGTCTGCGAACGCAGGGCGTGGAAGGGAACGTCGACCTCACTCATCGCCGCCAAGGTCTCCAGGCGGGCGAGTGCATCGTCGGTGGAGTTGGCGTGCACCGTCGTCAGGGATCCGTCGTGACCGGTGTTCATCGCCTGGAGCATGTCCAGCGCCTCCCCACCGCGGCACTCACCGACGATGATGCGATCCGGACGCATGCGAAGGGAGTTGCGCACCAGGTCACGGATCGTCACCTGCCCACGTCCCTCGACGTTCGGCGGGCGGGTCTCGAGCCTGATCGTGTGCGGCTGGTCCAGGCTGAGCTCGGCTGCGTCCTCGATCGTGACGATCCGCTCGTGCCGCGGGATGAAGGAGGACAGGGCATTGAGCAAGGTCGTCTTGCCGGAACCGGTGCCGCCGGAGACGACGACGTTGAGGCGGGCGGTGACACACGCTTGGAGCAGCGCGGCAGAGCGCTCGTCGAGACTGTGGTGCTCGCGAATGAGCGTCTGCAGGCTCAGGGCGCGCGGGAACAGACGGATCGTGACGGTCGGGCCATTGAGCGCAAGCGGTGGGAGCACGACATTGACGCGCGCGCCGCGGGGCATCCTGCTGTCCGCGGGCAGGCGGGCATCGGCCATCGGGCTCGACTCGTCGACACGACGGTTGACCGTGGACACGATCCGATCGATCGTCTGGAGCAGCTGCTCCTCGCTGCTGAAGGGCGCCGGCCAGCGCTCCAGACGGCCGGCACGCTCGACGAAGATCGTGTCGTGACCGTTGATCATGACCTCGCTGACTTCCGGGTCGGCGAGGATCGGCTCGAGGACACCCAGACCCACGGCCTCGTCGACGACGCGGCGGATGAGCTGGTTGCGCTCGCTCGCGGAGACGACGACGCCCTCGCGGGAGACGAGGTGGGCGATGACGCGCTCGAGACGCGCTCGACGTTGGTTCGCGTCGAGCTGGTTCAGCTCGTGGAGGTCGACCTCCTCGAGCAGCAGCCGGCGGAAGAAGGCGACCTGGGACTCGTCCTCGGTCGCCTGCCCGACGGGGCTGTCGCCGGCGAAGGAGGTGTACGAGCGGCTCACGGGATCACCGGCATCTCGACCGAGCGCGTGACGGAACCGAGCGAGAACGGCAAGACCGTCGGGATCTCGACCTCGACGGTGTACTGATAGCCGTCTCCTGCGGTCAGGGTCCCGTGGGACGTCCTGGGCTCGAGCGTGCCGCCAAGGGACTCCTGCACGGCGGTCTTGGGGTTGCCACCCGTGGCCTCCGCACGAGCGCCGGCCCGAGCCGCCTCCCCCGTCTCCACGACGGTCCATCCGACGACCCCGACCTGGAGCGCGATCATCGCCGACAACAGCAGGACGGGCAGCGTCCCGGCGACCTCGAGCGCTGCGGCTCCCCGCTCACGGCGCACGGTCATGGCTCCATCACCACCCCTTCGGTCACGGTCAGTTCCTGGGGTAGGCCGGGGACGTCGAAGGAGACCGGGATGTCCATGCGCACGGTGACGGTGTCGCCGTGCGCACTGACGTCGACGCCCGAGCCGAAGGGCTCCGGAACCGAGTTGCGCGCCTCGGTCCGAGCGGCGCCCTCATCGCTGCTGATGGCCCACTCCCGGGTGGCGGCCCCACTCGCGTGCCCGGTGTAGATGAAGGTCAGCCCGGTGACCGCGAGCTGCCAGCCGAGGACGGCGAGGATGAGGGCCAGCGGGATCATGGCAGCGTTCTCGAGGGCCACGGCGCCCCGCTCCCGCACGGCCGCCCCCGGCGAACGCGGCACGGGAACGGTCGACTCCGCTGCCGGGGACGCGGCGACCGCAGCCCCCTTCGCTGCTCCGCCGTGCCCGGACCCGTCCTCGGTGGACCTGCTCGTGGCCTTCGACTGCGCCGCCTGCTCGTTCTTGCGTTCTTTGCCTCGTCGGCGGCGCACCCGCGGCGGCGCCGGCGGCGGTGCGGCAGCGGACGTGCCGGCCTTGCCCGACAGGCCCAGGTCGCAGCGAATCGCACGGATCAGACGCCACCAACCCGCCTCGGTGACCGAGCGCGGGTCACGATCGTTGATCGCCTGCTCGAGCACCCTCGGGCTCAGGGGGATCGTGGTGTCGAGGACACTCGCAGTCGTCAGCTTCCCCACTGCCGAGCTCGGGAAGAGGCTGGCCTTGTCGACCTGGTTGACGAGGATCATGCACGACGCCTCGTCAGTGACACCCAGCGCCTCCCAGGCCTGCATCCGCTTGCGCATCGCCCGCACGGCGAGGACGTCCGCGGTCGTCACCACGAGAGTCATGCCGACTGCCTCGACGACCGCGGCCTGAGTCGGCGAGACGTGCCCGCCACCGTCGACCACGACGAGGTCGAAGTCCCGACGCAGCAACTCGATGATCGCCCGCAGTGCATCCGGGGTGACGTACTCCGCCTCCCGGACGTCCACCGGCGCGAGCATCATGTACAGCCCGGTCTCGTGGTGGACCAGGGCATCCCGAACGGTCTGCGCCGTCATGTCGTCCGACACCCGGGCGACATTGGCGATCGACACCGCCTGTCGGACCTCGAGAAGCGCGCTGACATCGCCCTTCTCCACGTCCGCGTCGACGACGCAGACGCGCGCGTCCGGACTCTCCATGAGGTGGTCGAGGGCCAGGTGGGTGGCGACGGTCGTCGTGCCCACCCCTCCCTTCGCACCGACCACGGCCAACACCTTGCCCCGGCGGCTGGTGGTGACCTCCATGCCCTCGAGCACGGAGCGCATGGAGTTGGACCACCCGACCGCCGTGTCGAGGTGTGTGGCCACGTCCTCGTAGGCGAAGGGGTAGCCGATCACCCCCCGAGCGCCGGCGGACATGGCCTGGATCGTCTTCTCCGGCGTCCGGAGCGCCGAGATGACCAGAACCGATGTCCCGGGGGAACGGCGACTCAGCTCGCCCACGATGACACTCGTGGGGTGCGGACCGAGGTTCTCGTCGACGAGGACAACCAACGGGTTCGCCCGACGTGTTCGCTCCAGGAGCGCGTCCGTGGTCTCGGTGATCGCCTCGACCTGGTAGTCCCCCTGCTCGTCGAGGATGCCCGAGAGGTCCGAGGCCAGGTTGGGATCCGGAGTTCCGATGATGACGCTGGTCATTTGTTCTGCCCTTCGGTCACGGCCTTGCCCCCGAGATCATCGGCATCGAACTCCTCCACGTCGCTCTCACGGTCAACACCGACGTCGCTCGGCAACGCCACCAGACGCACCTCGTCGGCGAAAGCGGCCGCATAGGTCACGGCCATGGACTTCTCCGGCGACAACGCCAGGGTGACCGGGATGACCGACTGCTCGGTCAACCCGCCCTGGGTCGTCTTGGTGACCGTCTGCTTGCCTGCGATGGAGACGACCCGCACATCCTTGTCGATGAGCTTGACGCTCGCCGGCAGACCGGGAACGTCGCCGAACACCGCGATGATGTCGACACGGTCGCCGGGTCGCACACGCCCGGCGACGCCGGTGACCGAGTTGACATTGATCGCGATCTCACGCTCGTCGCGGTCGAGACTGGAGCTGGGAATGAGCATGTCCGAACTGACCGTGCTCCCGGAGTTGACCCGGAAACCGATCCGCCGCCCCTGCAGGTCACTCATGCTCAGGACGGAGGACTCCGCTGCCCAGCGTGCGGGCACCTCGACCGGCTCGATGTTCTTGGCGCTCAGCGGCGTGTAGGGATCGATGGCCTCCATGGCGCGATAGACCGTCACCCTGGACCCGACCTGGCTGTTCACCGACGCCACGTAACCAGTGACGACGAAGAAGGTGGCGACGGCGACGAGCGCGGCGATGATGATCATCACCAGTCCTCGGCGTTGACGGGGGTTCACGCAGTCTCCTGGGAGTCGTGGTCGAGTCGGGCACGGCAGAACGGGCACACCCGGCCGGACACGGTGAGTGAGCAGACGGGGCAGGAATGAGTGGGCAGGGCGTCATCACGACCGAGACGCACGTACTCGACCCCGGGGGACCCGTACCGCGCAGCGGTCGAGCCCACCGCAGGCAGCGTGTCCCCCTCCGCCCCGAAGATCTCGGTGAGGACCTCCCTGGCCATGGGGTCACCGGTCTCCTCACTGACGAAGTGGCCGGCATGCTCCGCGATCGCCCCGGAGGCTGCGGCCGAGGCGACGACCAGGGGCTCGGGGCTCATCGCCGCGATGTACCCGCGCCCGCCGGGCAGCATGGAGCGCAGGTGCTGGGTGAACTTCGGCTGCGGAGCCCGCAGCCTGTGGACCCGGCGCAACCACACGCCCGCGTGGGTCGTTTCGAGCATCGACTGCAGCTGGGCGACCACCTCGGTCGAGTCGGCACGACTCTCCAGGGCGGTCATGCCGCACGCTGCCAGCGCCAGGAGGGGCACCTCGCGCTCTAGCACGCTGAAGGCGACCTGCGGGTACTGTCCAGCAGCGATGGTGGTCTGCAGCTTGGCCTGCGAGTGCGTCTCCGGTCGGGTCAACACGACCACATGCGTGGCCGAGGAGACCTGAGTCCAGCCGCTCAACGCGACGGGGTCGTCTGCGGCGACGACGACGAGCGGGACGTCCTCCCGCACCCACGTGCGCACGGACTCCTCTGACTGCGTCCCGTCGACGACGGCGACCGCGAGTCGCATACAACCCCCTGATCCAGCGCAAGCGCCCACCCGGCGCCAACTCGTCAACCGGAACCCTGCCAAATAGTAGATGATGTGCGGGATCTGACAACTCGAAGGGGACTTTCGACCATGGCGAGGAGACGGACCATCCGTCGACGCACCAGTCTCGACCGCGCGCACCGCACGGGCACGACGCTCAGCTCCGTGCTCTTCCTGGTGGCTCTGATCTCGATCGGTGTCGGTTCGTACGCCTGGCAGCTGGATCGCAATCCGCCGACCCGTGTGGTCGCGGACGACCCGGTCCCGCTGGGCGGGACGCCGCTTTTCGATCCGGGAGTCACCCTCTTCGTCCATGAGGGTGGGCTCGAGGGCTCGCGACCGGACCAGTGGGGCTGCGCGCTGTCGACGTCGGACGGACGGCGCACCCTGAACGAGCCCGGCGATGTCGAGCGCACGGGCACGCGGGTGCAAGAGGGACAGGCCCTCGTGCCGGCCCTGGTCATCGGCAAGACCTCCGGCGGGGACCGGTTGTCGTGCACCCGCCTGCCGACCGGGGTGGCGGTCTGGTCGTTGCCGACCGAGGCCGGCTATCCCCGGATCCCGATGGCGCTCGTCGTGGGTGGCGTCGCCCTGGCGGGTACTGGCGCACTCATCCATCCCCGGTCCCGGGGACTGACCCCCTTCGCCTGACCAGCGCGCGCCCTTCGGTCGGGGTAGCGTCGTGGGCGCACCGGGATGGACATCAGCGAAGGGAGCCCGATGCACGCTCTGAACTCCACAGTGGTCAAGGCCGCACTGGCCGCCGGAGGGCTGGTCCTCGTGGCACTCGTCGCCGTCCTGTGGGTCCTGGCCGGGAGGGACTCGGGTGAGCCGGAGCTCCTCGCCGACTCCATGGCGGGACAGTCCACCCAGGTCCAGGTGGGCGAGGGGACGGCCATGGTCTGGGTCTCCAGCTCCGGGTCCGGCGATCCGCGTCCCGGCGACGAGCCCGACCCGGGGATGTGCAGCGTCACCGGACAGGGGATGCCCTCCCTCGCCGAGCCCGACACGACAGACACGTCCTCCATCGGGGAGACGACCCTCTACCCGGTCGCCCAGGTCGAGGACTACAAGGCACCCATGGCAGTCGTCTGCTCGGGCGGGTCCATTGACCACGTCTACGTCATGCGCTGACCGGGTCGTCGCCCGACCAGCACGACCGCGACCGCAGCAGCCACCACAGCGGTGGCCAGCTGCACCGCTGCGTCCAGCATCGGGGCGCTGCCGGGGAGGATGGGCGCATACAGCCCCAGCAGGATGATGCCGGCCACTGCGGCGGCCCATCCCATCGACGGGGCGAGCCAGGCACCGGCAGCTCCGACGGCCAGACCGACCACTCCCCCACCCACGACGAAGTGGATCCGAGCCGTGGTCACGTCGTGCACCCACCACCCCGCGGAACGGGTGACGAGTACCTCGGCGACGAGCCCCGCGAACACGGCAGCGACCACGCTCAACCCGCACCTCCTCATACGTCGTCCTCCATCGACTCGTCAGGCCCCGACTCGTCCGAGTGCTCGTACCGAAGGGTGTCCGTCACGTGGCCGATCAGTGCCTGGTCCACCTCGGTCCCAGCGATCGTCACCGCCACCGATGTCGCCGGCTGACGCTGGGAGGCGATGATCCAGGCACCCTGCGCAGGCTCCCCCCCGTCCTCGTAGGTGAAGGTCTGGATCAGGGCGGTGTCGGCTCCCTCGACCGTGATGTCGCGGAGATCTCCGGGCTCGTACCCGTCCAGCTTCAGCCGGGCCGGAAGTCTCAAGGAACCGATGGCGCCGGCAGCGGTCCGGGAGTCGTCGTAGGGATCTGCCACCTGGATGCTGGCGCCTTCGGTCTCGGCGGCCAGGACCCACTTCTTGCCGGACCCCGCCCCCTGCGTCCAGTCCTGCGGGTACTCCACCGTGATCCGCTCACCCTCGAGCTGCTTCCAGCCCTCGCTCGCTGCGTCTGGGGAGCAGGCCGCGAGGGCCGTCGTCCCCAGCAAGGCCACCACGGCGAGTACTGCGCCCACCCGGAGCCGATGTGCTGTTCCGATCACGATCCTCCTTGACCTCATGAGATGCAGTCCTCGTAGGGCACCATCGAGCGCTCCGCGTTCCTCGGGGCCCCAAGGTACGCGGCATAGACCGCTTCCGCCTCACTCTCGCTGACCGAGAAGTCGAAACCGAGCTTGAGCCCGAGTGAGACCTCGGCTGCCAGGCCGCTGGCGCTGGTCACTCCCTCACTCGTGATCGCCGATACGGTGGCCTGCTCGTGCATCAGCCGGCTGAAGGAGTCCGAGCCCGCGCGGGCCGGGTTGACCGCACCCATGGGGATGGTTCCGGGCCACTCGTAGCCACCGCTGTCCTGTCCACCGAGCCAGTCCTGGACGACGGACACGTCCTCGTCGTATCCCGGCGAGTCGGGGTCCAGGCTCAGGCTGGTCGTCGCGACCGTCGCGGTCGTGTCCGTCTCGGAGGTGAAGATCGAGCCGGACCCGCTGTCGGCCTCGGGGCCGGTCCCGTCACTGCCGCCGCCGTCGATGGTGGCGCCTGCGTTGATCGCACCCTCGCTCGTCGAGACGATCGAGATCTCGGTGATCTCTCCCGCGGCGTTCTCCGTGATCGACATACTCATCCCCTCGGTGTCCCCCAGACCCAGGTCCGCCGACCAGATGTCGGAGGAGACGTCCGGGTTGATCGACATGTCCACGGTGTAGGTGGTGGAGTCGTCCTGCGCACCCTCGGTCCCGTTGGTGTCGGTCGTCTGTGTCCACGTGGCGTCGGCCTCGACCGAGGCGGCGATCGCCTGCGCTTGCAGGCTCGGTCCGCTCCCGTCGTCGTTGCCGGTGAGGTTGATCCCCAGCTGGCCGTCGACCTCGCCGGTGAGGCCGATCTCGGTCGTCGTCGTGCCCGGCTCCGGCAGCGGGTCCAACGGATCGATGAGATCGACCATGAACGCCCCCCGGCCGCCGTACGTGCGGGTCACGTCGCGCACCCGGTGGTCGTTGAGCAGCTCCTCGAACTCGTCGGCGGACTCGGCGTCCGGGAACGTCCACGTGTCTCCGAGACCCAGCTCGACGCCACCGCCGAAGTCGACGGACGCGCCCAGCTCGGCGCCTCCTCCCGTACGCAGCTCAGCCCCGGCTCCACCGGACGCCCCGAGCATCGCACCGTCCGTGGCCGTCAGGGTCACGGTGCCGTCACTCATCACGGTCCGGACCAGTCCCGCGTTGTCACCGATGTCGATGAAGGCGATGGAGATGGTCGAGTTGTACTCCTCACCGGTCCGCGAGACCTGGCAGACCGGCGGTTGGAAGTCCTCGTCCGTCGGGGGCCCGGCTTCGTCGCCACCCTCGTCGCCGGAGCCGCATCCCAGCTCGGTCTGCAGGATCGACCCGACCGAGTCACACACGGCGGCCCGTACGTTCGCGCCCTGCGGGCTGACCGTGAAGACGATCGCGCCGACGAGGATCGCTGCGACGACGACCGCGCCGACGTACTCGGCCGAGCTGGCACCGCGCTCCCGGCGGCGTGTGCGCTCACTCATGGGTACTCGGGCTCCTTGATCTGCTCCTCGACGAGGTCGGCCAGGGCATCGTGCCCCTGGGCGTTGGGGTGGAAGCTGCCCGGGTCGACCAGCGACAGGCCGGGCCCACCCCAGTTGAGGTCGTTGATCCACGGGTCGCCGGAGCCGATGCCGTGCCCCCGGAAGGCCTCCGTCGGGTCGATGAACTCCACCCCGGCCTCGCGCGCCGCCGAACGCAACATGTCGTTGAGCGCACCGGCCTGCTCGTTCATCCACGCCTGGTCCTCGGCGAACAGCAGATTGCTCACGCTGTCGTCGGGGTCCTGTACGAACAACTCCGGGTACCCGACGATGACGACCCGCGCATCGGGTGCCCGCTCCTGCATCTCGTCGTAGGTGTCCACGAGCTCGTCGTGCAGGGTGTCGAGACGGCCTTCGATCCGGTCCGCGTGCGTGTCCTGGCACGAGTCGAGCATGGGGACCCCGCTCTCCCCGTTCATGACACAGTCCTTGACGACGTCGGCGAAGCCGAGGTCGTTGCCACCGACCGACATCGTGATTAGCGAGACGTCGTCGCCGAGGTCGTCCAGCTGGGGACCCTCGTCGTCGTTGCTGTCGTTGTCGTCAGTCAGGTCGCCCTGGGTGGCGCCCGAGCACGCGGAGAAGGTGGACCCCTCCTGGAAGGTGATGCCCGTGCCCTCCCGCTGGATCAACTCCGAGTACGCGTTGTCCGAGCGGTGGCACCGGTTGCGCTCGTCATCTCCCCAGTTGTCCCAGTCCCACTCGTCACCGTGGTCGTAGTCGGTGTCCGGGTCGTAGTCCCCCGCACCCTCACCGGAGGCATAGCTGTCGCCCAGGGCGACGTACTCCCCCCACGTGGCCTGCTCCAGCGGGGTCGCGGTCGGGTCCTGTGGCGGGCAAGAGCCCTGGTCGAGGATCCGGCAGACAGCGTTCCCGACCGCTGTCGGGAGCTGCGCCCCGCTGATGCCGGCGACGACACCCGCGACGATCATCGCCGCGACGACGACCAGACCGACCCGCTCGAGGGCGGCGGCCCCCTGCTCCGCCCCCCTCGAGCGCTGCCCCCCCGGTGTCACGCTCAGTCCATCCGCTCGACTGCGCTGACGGCGTCCTCGAGGACCTGGGGGTCGGGCTCGTCCTTGAGCGCATAGGAGACCAGGGCGACGAGAGCATGGTCGTCGGTCACGAGGACCATGTCGGTGGTCAGGCCGGCGCCCGTGGTCGCCGTCTGTCGCCACGCCACGGCGTTGGCCGGCAGACCCTTGACCTCCAACGGCTCCACATCGAAGCGCACGGTCGGGCTGTCCGCCTTGTTGCCCTTCGTCTCGTAGGACGTGCATCCGGTCAGTGATGCCTTGACGTCCCGAACCACGGCCGCCGGCGTCGTGGCATCGGAGTGGATACGCACGTGCTGGGCGAGGAAGGGACCCAGACCCCCCTGCGAGTATCGGATGGCGCCACCGTCGACCGGCTTCTGCGGCTCGATGTCGACCCCGCAGACGAGCTGCTTGAAGCCCGGACCGGGTGGTTCGCTGTCCCGCCACGTCCCGGGGAGGTCCTTGCTGGTGATGAACCGATCGGCGACCGGTCGGTCGTCCGTGCTGCTCGCGGATGACGACACTTCTGACGCGGCCGGCGCACTGCCTGCACCCTCCGGCGCGGGCTCGTCCCCGCAGCCACTCAGGCCGAGCACGAGCGCACCCACCGCCACCGAGGCCACCCGTCGTGCTCCGGGCACCGCTCGTGCCCTGCTGCTGGCTCGATGGCCCATGTCATCGTTCTCCTTCGATCCCGGGTGACGCCGGCAGTGCGTCCTGATCGAAGATAGAAGTGCAGTCATCCCCCGCACAGGGCTCTGGGACCCGGTTGTGGGCCCGTCCATGGTGGGACCACGGGCCTACGACGGACAGGGCGAAGGGGGCATCGACCCCGCGTCACGGCCGGAGTCGGTGCAGTCAGAGCAGGGCGACGACCAGCGCCGCCACACCGAGCAGGAGCGACAGCCCGCCGGCCACGGCAGCCCAGCGGTGTCGGATCAGTCCTGCAGCGGCCAGGACCAGCCCCGGGACGGCGAGAAGCGCCATCCGCTGGCCCTGGGCCGATTCCTCCAGCGCAGCAGTGGTGGGCTCGATGTAGAACCCCTTGAGCAGGGCCCAGGCGCAGATGAAGAGGTTGAGCACGAACGCGAGTGCGGGGACGGATCGCATCAGATCTCCTGGAGAAGTGTGCTGACGGCCGGCGCGACGAGGACGAGGAGCGTCCCGGCGACGAGGTAGGGACCGAAGGCCAGCTGGGACTTGCGCCCGGCGCCGGTGAAGACCACGAGGTAGACCGCGGCCACGCCGGCGAGCAGGAAGGAGACGACAGACCCCAACAGGACGTGCGGCCACGACAGGTAACCCAGGAGCATGCCCAGACTCGGGGCGAGTTTCGCATCGCCGAGGCCCATTCCCGAGCCCCCACCGATCAGCACGAGGATGAGGTAGAACCCACCGAGCGTCACCCCGGCGAGCAGTGCCCGCACCCAGGCGCCGACGTCGTCCGCCACGATGGCGACCCCGAGCAGCGCGACCACCAGTCCCACGGCGAGCGGGTAGGTGATCGTGTCGGGCAGACGGAAGACGTCGATGTCAATGGCACCGAGCACGACGAGTGACATACCGGCCACCGCCTGGACCGTCGCGAGCAGGGGCTCGTCCGGGCGCGCGAGCACCAGGAGCGCGGGAAGCAGGACGCACGCGGTGACCACCCAGCCGACCCCTCTGGTCCGCAGCCCGAACTCGTCCTCGTAGCGGTATGCCTGCGAGCGCAACCAACGGGCACACCACAGTCCGACCGCGCCTCCGAGGAGTGCTGCAACCCCGGTCCAGGGGAGCACGTCCTCGCTCATCGAGCCATCCCCCTCACCGTCGGATCGTCCATCCGGCGATCAGGGCCGGGATGCCCATGGCGAGCCCGAGGACTCCCGCTCCGAGGGCGACGAGCCCGACGAGCGCGGTGGAGCGGCCGAAAACGGACTGTTCGGACAGTGCCGCCCCCGCCAGCGTGTCTCCGGAGCAGGTCAGGGTTGCCGGCTCGGACTGCAGCTCGACCTGCGTGAACGGGTACCACGTGGTCCCCTCGACGGTGACCGGATCCCCGAGGGCGAAGTCGACGTCCCCGACCCGGGTCCCGCTGGCGACATCTCCGTCGTCCTCGATCAGCTCGCAGCCAAGCGTGCGCGGCGAGTCGCTCGCGGGTTCAGCGGTGTAGACCATCACGGATCCACCGAGGAGGCCGGTGTCCGAGGGGATGACCACCTCCGGTCCCTCGGAGACCGTGAGGCGGACCGGATCGTTGCCCTGCGCGAGGGTCACGCCCCCGACGATGATCGAGGCGACGCCTCCGACGACGAGGGACACGCCGGCGACGAGCAGGACGAGCTTCAGGACCGACGAGAACCGTGTCATGGAGGCGCGGGTACCGACTTACCGCAGTGCGGAGGTGTCGATGCGGGTGTCGTGGATCTCGGGCCGGGAGCGCACGACGAGGACGACGACGACGGCCCAGACCACCGCGTCCACCACCCAGGCGATGATGCCCTCCCACCCGAAGGCGGTGGCGATCAGCGCCTTCCCGGTCCAGGCGGCAGGCAGGAGGACGTACGCGAACATCCCGGCGACGAGCCAGAGGATCCGCGGTCCGCCGCTCGACCAGCGGTACCCGCCGGTGAGTACCAGGGCCACCGCTCCGAGGACGAGGACGGTTCGCACCACGGCACCGACGGGGACGCTCAGCGCCATGATGCCGATGATCGACCCGACGACGCCGAAGATGGTGGCGGCGACCACCAAGGCCAGGCAGGTCAGGACGGCGCCGACCGTGCGGCCAGTCGTCCAGGTGCGCGTCGTCGGCGTCGGGTGGAGATCGTGGACCACGCGTCACGCTCCCTTGAACGTCGCGAGGATCGTGGGTAGTTCGCTGTCGTCGAAGGTGTCGGCGTCTCCGAGGGCCACGACGTTGAGGATGAGGTCCGGGCTGATCTGGGCCATCAGCTGCCAGGTCTCACGTCGTTTGCCGTCGGCACCGCCGACCGGGTTGGTCCACTGGACGAGGACGGCCTTCTCTGCGCCCGGCCAGGTGACTTCGGAGCGCTCGACCCCGGCCTCGTTGTCGACCGACTGCATCTCCTCCAGCACGAACGACTGCTGGATCACGTCCTGCTTCGGCTTCTCGTCCCGGAGGATCGCCACCCGCTCCAAGGAGTTGTCGTCGTCCTTCGTGCGCGGGGCGTCGAAGACGTAGGCCTTCGTCCCGTTGTCCGCCGTGACGATCTCCTCCTCGAAGACGCCGGGAACCCCGATGGTGAAGTCGGGTCCCTCGACAGTGCGCCACTGCGAGGAGATCGCAGCCGGCGTGACCGGCGGCGTCGGGGTCCCGGTGGGCTGCATCTGCGATTGCGAGGGTTTCACGTTCTCCTCCTCCGGCTCGTCGGAGGACGAGCACGCAGCCACGGTCACCAGGAAGGCCGTGGTCACGGCCACGATGCAGGAACGGCGGCCGGACATCAGTCTCCTCCTGCGGCGCTGGCGCCGCTGCAACTCGTCCAGTCGGACATCCGTGATCCGTCCCAGTATTGCGCATCGGTCAGGTCAATGGTCTCGGTCGACACGTCCACAGAACCCGCCAGCGCGATGGGTCCGGCCTTGCCACCGCCGTTGCCGGCCAAGGGGGTCGAACCGTCGAGATCGTATCCCTGCTGGGTCAGGCTGCCGGTCTGACGGACCCGGTTGAAGTAGTTCAGGTCGGCGGGGACCGTGACCGGCATGGCCACGGCCGCGGTCACGCCACCGACGGACTTCACTCCTTGGCTGGCGAGAAAGGACCAGCCGGCCACCTGGTTGTCCCGGGAGTCCATGGGAAGCGACGTCTGGAAGACCGTGGACCGTCCAGCGGACGTGTCGATGTACCCACTCTCGGCCTCACCCGTGAAGACCGCAGCCGCCAGACCGCTCCCCTCACCGGAAGCGGTCACCGTGGCATCGACCGAGCTCACCTCACCGTCGGGGTCCACGGTGACGGCCGTGACCACCTCCATCGAGCCGCTCATCCCGGCGCCCATGAAGTCAATGCCCTCGGTGTCCACGCCCAGAGTCTGCAGCCCGGCCTCCCCGCTGACCTCGGACGCCAGGTAGAAGGTCTTCGAGCCATCCTTCGACTCCCGGAACCCGAGGGCCTGGGCGGCAGTCACTCCGGCGTTCGCCTTGCCGATGCTGGCCGCCTGGGCCGACGCGTTGACCGAGAACCCGCCTTCGTGGAACGTCTCGTCCGGTTCCGGCAAGGGCTGGGTCAGGCCGGTCCCGTCCGTCACCTTGTCGGTCAGCCAGCGCACGGGGCCGGACTCGGCCACCAACTCGTCCTTGGCTGCGTCAGCGATGTGGGCATTCACCAGATCGCGCAACTCGGCCTCGTCCTCGGCGTCGTAGACCTCGCCCTCCGTGACGGACAGACCGGCTCCCACGTCGGCCGACGCCTGGTTGCCGACGGTTCGATCGGCGACCGTGAGCGACATGCCACCGCCCACGCCAACCTCGACGCCGGCGCCCTTGCCCTTGCCGACGGTCATCCGATAGGTCCCGTCGCTGAGGTGCTCGATCTGGAACTGTCGTCCGTTCTCCAGGGTGACCACGGAGACGGAGACCTGCCCCTGGACGTTGCCTGAGGTTCCGGTGACGGTGCAGGCCTGGGTCGGCTCGGGGCGCTTCGCGGTGTCGTCGCCACCGGATGATCCACACGCGCCCTGCCCGAGGTTGAGGATGCTGCACACGGCCTCACGGGTGCGCTCCGCAACCGGGGTGCGCTGGGTCAGGACGACGACGAGGGCACCAACCAGCATCGCGGCGACGACGATGAGACCCACCTGCTCCAGGCTGGCGGCACCCCCCTCGCGGCGACACCGCGTCGACCCCCTGGACATCCAACCCCCTGCTGATGGCAACCGTCGGGTTCTCCGACAGATTTCTCCGCCCAATGTAACCAGATGGGTTACCCGACGTCTTGGGCCCGCAGGCCCGGGTCAGGGCCCAGAGACGCGGCCTGCACCGTCGACGCCGTAACCTGTGTGCCATGGGTCACAGGATCGAGTCGGAGCTGGTCGCCAACGTCATCACCGTCCACGTCACGGAGGGGCAGACGGTCGCCGCCGGTGACGAGCTGGTCCTCCTGGAGTCGATGAAGATGGAGATCCCGGTCCTCACCGAGGGTCCCGGCCGGATCGCCGAGGTGAAGGTCACCGCCGGCGACGTCGTCCAGGAGGGCGAGGTCCTCGTGGTCATCGACGACTGAGTCAGCCGACCTCGAGGACCACCGCGACCTGACCGGCGAGACGGATCGTGGTCCCGGGCCCGATCGGCTGCGGCTCGCCCGGCGACATCCGACGTGACGGCCCCTCGGGAGTGGCCAGCGTCGTGCCGTTCGTCGAGCCGAGGTCGCGGGCGATGACCTGCGTCCCCTCCGGGTACACCTCGACGTGGCTGCGCGAGATCTCGTTGTCCGGGCTGGCCACCCGCACCAGGTGCGGCTCCCCCACGTAGCCGATCCCGGCGCTTGCCCGGGGCGCCCGACCCAGCAGCACGCCTCGGTCGAGCTCGACGACCTCCCCCGTCGGCAGGACGAGTCGGGCCGATGGCCGGGGCCGGTCCGGCTCGCCCTCCCGCGGCACGTCGCCCGCGACCGGCAACACACCCGTCGACGGACCCACCCCGGCGGTGGGGGCCGGAGCGCGGACGTCATCGGCTACGGCCTCCTCCGACGACTCGCGCACCGCGGCGGCGGTGGACCCCCTCGGGGGCACCCGGGCACTCACGAGATGACCGTCGACGAACTGCGGGTGGCGCGCTGCGGGCGACCCGGGCACACCCTCGGGCGCCGTCTGCGGGGAGACGGCGGCGGGGGCCTTCGGCTCGGGGGTCCGGGCGGGCCCGGCCGGGACGGGTTCGGGCTCGCCGGTGCAGAGCACGGCCGTCGCGGTGTCCTCGTCGATGTCCTCGTCGATCCACGGCGCGCGGGCGGGTGCGACGAGCTCGCGGGTGGTCTCGTCGGCACCGGTGAGCAGGACCCGGGCCGTACCGCGGACGAGCACACGCAGACCGGTCTCGTCGACGATCGCGAAGTCCGGCGTCTGCCGCACGCCGTCGGCCGTCAGCACGTCGGTCAGCACATCGGCGGGACTGTCGCCACCGGCGGCCGCGAGGGCCGCGGCGAGGCGCTCACCGAGGGACTCGTCCCCCTTCGCCAGGACGTGGACGCCCGCTCGGGTGAACTCGACCCAGCCGTCGCGGCCCTCGGCCCTGAACTCCATGGTCACTCCCTCGTCACCGCTCGCCCACGTGTGCCTGGTCGATGTCGGCGTCGTCGAGGGCGACCACGACGACGCTCACATTGTCCCTGCCCCCGGCGGCCACAGCAGCCCGGACGAGCTCGTCGGCTGCGTCCCGGGGGTCGGGGTGTGCCTGCAGGATCTCACGCAGCTGCTCGTCGGTGAGCTCGTTGGTCAGCCCGTCGCTGCACGCGAGGAAACGCTCACCCGGGGTCGGCGGCACCAGCCAGAGGTCCGGCCGGTGTCTCAACGGTGCCCCCAGCGAACGGGTGACGATGTTGCGGGCGGGGTGCACCTCGGCCTGCGCGGGGGTGATGACGCCCGAGTCGACGAGTTCCTGGACCTCGGAGTGGTCGACGGTGACCCGAGTGAGCTCGTCACCCACGAACCGGTAGACCCGCGAGTCGCCGACGTTGACGACGGCCCACTGGGCGCGGCCGGAGTGGGTGACGAGGACGAGACCGGTCACCGTCGTGCCCATCCCCCGTTGCTCGGGACGGGCCCGGACCGAGTCGAGGATGCGCTGGTTGGCCAGCAGCACCTGCCCGGTGACGTCGTCGCAGGTCAGGTCGTCGCGCTCGACCAGCTCGCGCATGGTCGCGACGGCGATCCCGCTGGCCACCTCACCCGCGGCGTGCCCACCCATGCCGTCAGCGACAACGAGGACGGAGCCCTCGGCGAGCACGGCGTCCTCGTTGTGGTCCCGCACTCGCCCGGTGTCGGTGGCGCCGGCGATCCGCAGCCGTCCGCGGATCTCGCTGACGGAGCTCACGAGCCCAACCGCATCGACTCGACGATCCGCTCGAGGGTGGCGTCGTCTCTCTCCCGACGAGACCCGGCGAAGGAACCGGTCACCTGGACGACGTCGACGACCTCCTCGCGCTGCCGGGTGGAGAACCAGTGCGTCTGCACCACGGCACCGATCTGCCCGTCGACGAAGGAGACCTCGGCCCCGACGAGGTCCTCCCCAGCCACCTCGCGACGGCGGGCGCCACCGACCCGGCCCCGGTCCCGCTGGTGGGCGTACCCCTCGAGCTCGCTGCTGATCTCGTCCGTGCCGAACGGCGCCGGCCGCTGGTAGTGCCGCACGACGAGGTTGGCCAGGAAGTGGTCGGCTGCCGGCGCGCCGTCACGGATGGCGATGAGGGTGTCCGGGGCCCACACCTGGATCCAGCCCTCGGGCATCTCGAGATGGATCCGAGGCGGCCCGGGCACGACGGGGCTCGGGTAGGTCACGGTGGGCACAGCTGCTCTCCTGATCGGACGACGGGGGTGACCGGGGCGGGGCCCCCGCCCCAGCCTGCCACTTGGCGGCGCCGAGGTGGAGGGCTCAGCCGCGTTCGGCCCACCACGCGCGCAGCCGATCGGTGGCGGCCTCGGTGCCGATCGGACCCTCGTCGAGGCGGACCTGCAGGAGGTAACGGTAGGCCTGCCCGATCTGCGGCCCGGGAGGGATCCCGAGGACCTCACCGATCTGGTTGCCGTCGAGCTCGGGTCGCACCGCTTCGAGCTCCTCCTGCTCGAGCAGTCGCTCGATCCGCTCCTCGAGGTCGTCGTAGGCCCGGGCCAGACGGTTGGCCTTGCGCTGGTTGCGCGTGGTGCAGTCCGCCCGGGTCAGGCGGTGCAGCCGCTGGAGAAGGGGCCCGGCATCGGTGACGTAGCGCCGCACGGCCGAGTCGGTCCACTGGCCGTCGCGGTAGCCGTGGAAGCGCAGGTGCAGCTCGACGAGACGGGCGACCTGCTTGGTGGTCTCCTTGTCGAAACGCAGGGCCTTCAGGCGCTTGGCGGTCATCTTCGCCCCGACGACGTCGTGGTGGTGGAAGGAGACGCCGCCACCGTCCTCGAAGCGTCGGGTACGCGGCTTGCCGATGTCGTGCAGCAGTGCCGCCAGTCGCAGGACGAGGTCCGGCCCGGGCACGGAAGTCTCCTGCGGGTCACGCTGCGCGTCACCGTCGGTCCGTGCCGCGTCCTCCAAGTCGATCGCCTGCTGCAGCACCGTCAGCGAGTGCTCGTAGACGTCCTTGTGCCGGTGGTGCTCGTCGACCTCCAGACGCAGGGCGGGCAGCTCGGGGAGCACGTGGTCGGCCAGGCCGGTCCCGACGAGCACGCGCAGCCCGGCGACGGGGTCCTCACCGAGCACGAGCTTGACCAGCTCGTCACGGATCCGCTCGGCGGAGACGATGTCCAGGGTCGCCGCGGACTCGGTCATGGCGGCCGTGACGTCCGGGGCCGGGACGAGCCCGAGCTGGGCGACGAAACGAGCCGCCCGCATCATCCGCAGCGGGTCGTCGGTGAAGGAGACATCCGGCGTGGACGGCGTGCGCAACCGCTGGGCCGCGAGGTCGAGCAGACCGCCGTGCGGGTCGACGAGCTCGAGGTCGGGCAGCCGCAACGCCATCGCGTTGACCGTGAAGTCGCGCCGGACGAGGTCGTCCCGGAGGTTGTCGCCGAAGGCGACGACCGGCTTGCGGGTGCGACCGTCGTAGGCGTCGGCCCGGTAGGTGGTGACCTCGACGATCGTCTCCCCCCGGCGGGCACCGATCGTGCCGAACTCCCGGCCCATGTCCCAGGTGGCGTCGCCCCAGACGTGCAGGATGCGCTCGGTCTCCTCCGGTGCCGCGGAGGTGGTGAAGTCAAGGTCTCCGCTGGCGCGTGCGAGGAAGGCGTCCCGGACCGGGCCACCGACGAGGGCCAGCTCGTGACCCCCCTTCGCGAAGGCCTCGCCGAGCTCGGTCAGCAGTGGGATCACCGGGGCCAGGTGGGCCACCGCGGCACGCAGGACCTCGGGGGGAATGGCTGGGGTGGACATGGGTGCCAAGGCTACGTGGATGCGCGCTCGGGCACCGCAGCCACGTACGTCCCGGCATGACGGCGACGGGGGCAACAGTCCGGTCGAGCCTCTCGCACCGGCCCCTCCCGGTGCAGGTGCGATGGCTACAGTGACCACATGAGCCACCCCGCCCCCGCCTCCGGACCGCAGCGGCGCCTGCCCGCGGTCGAGGAGCGCAGTGCGGGTGGGGTGGTCGTGGACATCCACGAGGGTGACGCCCGGATCGCCGTCATCGCCCGGCGCAACCGGGCCGGACGACTCGAGTGGTGCCTGCCCAAGGGACACATCGAGGGTCAGGAGACCCTGGTGGAGACCGCCGCCCGGGAGGTCGCGGAGGAGACCGGTATCGAGGCGCGCGTGCTCGTCGAGCTCGGGACGATCGACTACTGGTTCGCCACTCCGGACCGACGGATCCACAAGTTCGTGCACCACTACCTCCTCGAGGCCACCGGTGGGCACCTGACGATCGAGAACGACCCCGACCAGGAGGCCGTCGACGTCGCGTGGCTCCCGCTGCGCGAGGCACACCGGCACCTCACCTTCCCCAACGAGCGACGCATCGCGAGGGAGGCGTGGCAGCGGCTCGCCGGCGACGCCTGAGACCGACCAGCATCGCGCTGCTCCTGCTCGCGATGTTGGTCCTGCCCTCGGCCGCCGCCACCTCCCTGCCCCCCGGGGAGGACTCCACCGGTGGTGAGCTGACCATCGCCTCGATCACCCCCGTCGTCGACGGCGAGGGAACGGCCCGGGTGGAGGGGGAGCTGACGAACACCGGCGAGCAGGCTCTCGCCGCCCAGGAGGTCTCGCTGGTCGGTCGGACCGCCTCGGCCGACCGCGACGACATCGTGACCTGGGCCGAGGGGACGCAGCCGGTCGCCAAGGATCCCCGGGCCACGGTCACCCTCGAGGACCTCGATCCCGGGGAGTCCGCGCCCTTCACCCTCGAGGTCACCGCCGACGAGCTGGCGCCCGGGCTGACCGCCGGCGCGGCGTGGGTGAGCGTGCAGACGTCGCAGACCGCGGTGCACACCTTCATCGGGGTGCACCGGGCCAAGGAGTACGTCCCGATGGGCATGGTCTGGGGGGTCCCACTCCTGCTCCCGGCCGACGAGCGCCTCTTCGGCGAACCCGGCCCCGACCGCGTCCAGGCGTGGAAGGAGACCGTCGGGCCCGAGTCGCGCCTGTGGCAGCTGACCGAGGAACCGCCGGCAGAGGACGAGACGTGGATCCTCGACCCGAGCCTGCTGTCCCTGCCACCGGAGCCGACGGAGGACACCGGCCAGAACCTCACCCGTGCGCTGAATGCCGAGCGGGAGGTCCGGGCCGAGTGGGCCAGTCGGGTCCGCTCCACCCTGGATCCGGAGCAGACCATCGTGCTGCCCTCAGGGGATGCCGACGTCGCCGCGGCGGCCCGATGGCAGGACGTCGCCGAGCTCGTCGCCCCGCAGGTCGAGGAGGGCGTGCGGTCCGCCGACCTGCTCGACGACTCCCACGGCGACATCCAGTGGCCGGCCGACGGTGTCGTCACCGAGTCGCGCACCACGGCCCTGGGCCGGCTCCAGCCCGGGTCCACGCCGCCGACCGTGCTGACCGACACCTCCGCCATCGCGCCCGGAGGATTCACCCCCACCGGCGCGACCCGCACCACCCACGGCAGTGGGTTGCTGGTCGCCGACCACTCCCTCTCCACCCTCGCGGGCGAGCTGACCTCCCCTTCCGACGCGACGCTCGCCCGACAGCGCATCGTCGCCGAGACCTCCGTGCTCCTGGGCGAGCGCCCCGGCACGCCCCGGACGCTGCTGGTCGTCCCCGCCCGCGCGAGCTCACCGTCGCCCGAGGCCTACGCCGATCTGCGGGGCGTCGTCGACGAGATCCCGTGGCTCGACCGGGGCAGATTCGACGACCTGCTCGACGGGGTCGATCGGGCCCAGCAGACGGCCGTTCCCCGGACCACCCAGCAGATCGCCCGTGCCACCGACGAGAAGCCGGTCCCGCCCGTGCTCACCCCGACGTCGGCCACGCGCATCGCCGAGGACAGGCGGTCCATGTCGATCTTCGCCTCCGTGCGCTCCGACGGCGAGGTCTGGAAGGAGGCGGTCGACCCGGCCCTCGACCAGTTGACCTCCGCCCGCTGGCGCAGCGACACCGCAGCCTTCGACGCGTTGCACGACCAGCTGGCCACGGAGGTCACCCTGAGCCACGACGACCTCGTCGTCTCGTCGGGGGAGGTCAACTTCTTCGCCGACAAGGGGCGATTGCAGATCACCATCATCAACAAGACGGACGTGAGGCTGACGAACCTCGACGTCCGGGTGGAGTCGCAGAATCCCTCCTTCCGTATCCAGGAACCGTCCAAGCCCGTGACGATCGGACCCGACGGGCGGCAGAAGGTCACCGTGCAGGCGACCGCCCTGGCCGCCGGCCGCACCCCCGTGCACGTCGTCGTCACCACGCCGAACGGTCACGAGCTGACCGAACAGGCCACCCTGGAGGTACGGATGCGACCCACGGGCGAGACCGTCTACTGGGCCATCGGCGGCATCGCCGTCGTCCTCCTCGGTGTGGGTACGTGGCGTAGCCTTCGCCGTCGGACGAGGACCACCGTGAACGAGGACAGTGCATGAGCGAGCCACCCAGCGCTCCGACGCCCGATCGTGGCAGCGAGGACGTCGCCCCGGGCACGACGGTGGAATCACCCTCGATCATGCGCTCCAGCGCGATCATGGCTGCCGGCAGCCTGGCCTCGCGCATCCTCGGCCTGGTCCGCAACACGCTGACCATCGCCGTCGTCGGGCTCAACCTCATCCCCTCCGATGCGTGGAACGCGGCGAACACGCTGCCGAACATCTTCCACCTGCTCATCGCCGGTGGGGTGCTCAACGCGGTGATCGTCCCGCAGATCACCAAGGCGCTGCGGCACGAGGACGGCGGCGTGGTCTACATCAACCGGCTGCTGACCCTCGCGGTCACCGTGCTCGCCGGTGTGACCCTCGTCCTCACGCTCGCCGCGCCGCTGCTCATCTCCCTCGTCGTCTCGAGCAGCTGGGACGGGCCCTCGCGTGGGCTGGCGACGGCCTTCGCCGTGATCTGCCTGCCCCAGGTCTTCTTCTACGGCCTCTACACGCTGCTCGGGCAGGTGCTCACCGCGCACAACCGCTTCGGCATGTTCATGTGGGCTCCCGCCCTGGCCAATGTCGTGGCCATCGCGGGCCTGTCGTGGTTCCTCCTGACGGGAGCCCCGCTCCAGGCACCGGTCTCGCAGTGGACGCCGACGATGATCGCCGTCCTCGGCGGATCGGCGACGTTGGGCATCGCCCTGCAGGCCCTCGTGCTCATTCCGCCGCTGCGCGCCACCGGGCTGCGCTTCCGCCCGGTCTGGGGGATCCGCGGCAGCGGCCTGGGGTCGGCCTCGCGGATGGCCCTGTGGGCCTTCGCCGCCGTGGCCGTGGGTCAGCTGGGCTACTTCGTCAACTCGCGGGTCCTCACCGGCGCGACCCAGCGAGCCGCCGAGCAAGGCATCGAGGGCGCGGGGCTGACCGCATACGCCAATGCCTACCTGCTCTTCATGCTGCCGCACGGGCTCGTCACGGTCTCCCTCGTGACCGCCCTCTTCACCCGGCTGTCGCACGCGGCGCACGACGGGGACACCCCCGCCGTCACCGCCGACCTGCGTCGCGGCATGACGATGCCCGCCGTCCTGCTGATCCCGGCGACCGCAGCGGTCGTGCTGCTCGCCCCCTACGTCCTCGCCGCGATCCTGCCCGGTACCGACCGGGCCGCGACGAACGCCTCGGTCGGGGTCCTGGTGACGATGATGCTCGGGCTGGTCCCCTACGGCTGGTTCTTCCTCGTCCAGCGTGCCTTCTACGCCTACGAGGACGGACGCACCCCCTTCGCCCTGCAGATCGTGGTCACGCTGGTCGCGGTCGCCGTCACCCTCATCGGGAGCACACGACCCGCCGAGCAGGTGGCCACCTGGGTCGGCTCCGGCCAGACCCTGTCCAACCTCTGCGCAGCGCTCATCGGTCTGTGGCTGCTCCACCGCCGCCTGGGTCCGCTGCGACTGGGTCGGGTCGTGCGCCAGAACGTGCGCCTCGTGCTCGCGACCGGTGTCGCCACCGCGGCCGGCTGGGGGGTCCTGCAGCTGCTGAGCGGCCCCGTCGCGGTCGATACCTGGCTCGGCTCGGTCATCATCTGCCTGGTGATCGGCACCCTCCTCCTCGTCATCACCCTCGCCATCGCCGCCAGACTGCGGGTGCGCGAGGTCACCGAGGTCCTCGAACCACTGACGCGCCGGCTCTCCAACGGCTGACGCGCCCGTGCGGCTCCCCGAGTCGGGGCCGTTGTGGATCTAGGATGGCGCGGCAGGCCAGACCATCGACGAGAGGGACACCGTGCACGGGGTGAACCCGGGGACCGAACTCGGTCGCTACACGCTCGACGCGCAGATCGAGACGGTGTCCGGCGGCGAACGGTGGACCGCGCGCGACACCACGCTGGAGCGCGACGTGACCGTCTTGGTCATGCCCACCGACGACCCGGAGACCGCCGCCGCCCTCGATGCCGCCCGCCGGGCCGCCGGCATCGAGAGCGCGCAGCTCGTGCGCATCCTCGACGTCGGGACCCAGGGGTCGTTCGGCTACGTGTGCGAGGAGCACGTCGAGGACCCGACCACCTTCGCGACGCTGATCGGGACGAAGGGGGTGCCGGCCGAGGAGGTCCGCCGGATCACCGGCGAGGTCGCCACCGGCCTCGAGGCGGCCCGCATGCGCGGGCTGCACCACCTCGCGCTCACCCCCGAGTCAGTGCTGCTGACCTCGGACGGGCGCATCAAGGTCCGCGGTCTGGCCACCACCGCAGCCCTGGCCGGTATCGAGACCGAGGGCGAGGACGCCGACCGCGATGACGCCATGGGCGTCGTCGCCCTCGCCTACGCCGGTCTGACCGCGACCTGGCCGCTGGAGACCGCATCAGGCGTGCCCGCCGCCCGTCGCGGTGAGGACGGGCCACCACCGCCCTCGCGGATCGCCGTCGGTGTCCCCGGTGACCTCGACACGATCTGCCGCGAGACGCTCGGCGAGGGCACCGGCCCCGACTCGCCGGGTGACTATGCCGCCCAGGTGGCTCCCTGGTCACGCATCCCGCTGGCCGGCTCCGTGCGCACCACACCGCAGACCCGTGCCGCCGCCACCGATCTCGCCGACCAGCGGGGCGTCCCCGCGTCCGACGTCGCGTCCGACACCGCGTCCGTCGATCCCTCGGCGGACACCGCGGCTGCCGGAGGGGCTGCTGTGGCCGGGGGCGCTGCAGCAGCCGCAGGCACGGCTGCTCCTTCCGGTGTCGGATCCACCGACGCGGATGACGACCCCGAGACCACCGAGATACCCCAGTACCAGGACGACGCGGCCCCTGCCACCGCGGGTGGCACCACGGACGGGAGCGACGAGCCGGACACCGAGAGGGGCCACGGGGGTACGACCCGGGCGGCTGCCGGCGCGGCAGCCGCCGCCGGCGCGGTCGGCACCGGAGCCAAGGTCATCGGCGATCGCCTCGGCAAGGCATCCAGGACCGCCGCCGAGCGATCCCGGGAGGCGCTGCACGAGTCCCGCGCCCGGCGTGAGGCCATCCGCGAGGACCGCACCAGGAACTCCTCACTCGGCGCGGCCACCGTGTCCGCCGAGGTCGAGGCGCCCGCGCCGCTGCTGCCGGCAGAGGCCGGTCAGGCGCCCACCCGCGCCCAGTCCAACCTCGTGCTGCTGATCGTCGCCGCCTTCGTCGCCGTCGCCTGCGTCTTCGGCTGGGTCGGGGTCTCGCAGATCGGTGACGGCAGCGATCTGGACGAGATCTTCGTCGGCGAGGGGAGCACCCCCACGCAGACCGGCCCCACCGACGGCTCGTCCGCGGGCTCCGGGTCGAAGGACTCCTCGGCGGGCGACGGGGCCGACGACGAGCCCTTCGGCATCATCAATGCGGCAGGGTACGACCCCTCGGGGGACGGCGTCGAACACAACGCCGAGGCTGCGCGGATCTACGACGGCGACCCGGACACCGTGTGGACGACCGAGGGCTACGCGACCCCGGACTTCGGCGGAGGCAAGACCGGAGTGGGTGTCACGGTCGATTTGGGTCAGGCCCAGGAGATCAGCACCGTGACACTGGACCTGCCGACCAGCGCCAACGCCACCGTCTTCGCCGGGGACGCACCGTCGAACTCCGGCACCGAGATCGGCACGACGGACGGCCAGACCGGTGAAGTCACCCTCTCCACGTCGGACCCGACCCCGGGCAGGTACGTCACCGTGTGGTTCACCTCGCTCACGCCCGACGGCGAGGGCCGGTACCGGGCCTCGTTGGGTGAGATCACCATCAAATGATCCGGCGGCGATCCGCTCGCCCGGCACGGCCGCCGAGACGATCGCCGGAACCCAGAAGGCCTCCACTTCGTCGATACCGGGGACCACACGGTGCGAAGGGAGGTGGCCATGACCGACGATCAGGACCCGACCGGTATGAGTCACCTGCTTGCCGGACTGAAGGAGAGCGGACCAATGCCCGACGATCTGAATGACCGCATTCGAGCCAGTCTGGAGCAGGAGCAGGCGGCACGCGGGAAGACGCCCGACGCGTCCACCGACGGGGACGACACCGGCTTCTGGTCGGAGGTGGACTCCGAGGACCGGGGATCCACGCGACGCCGCGGTCACACCGGCCGCTGGGTGCTGGGCCTTGCGGTGGCCGTGGTCGTCGCCCTGGGGATCGGGGGCATCGTCGCGCTCGGCTCCGACGAGCCGGATCAGAAGGCCGACGGTCCACAGGCCAGCGCTCCCGCGAGCGAGGGCGAGGGCGAGGGCGAGGGGACCTCGTCCTCGCAGGAGTCGGCCTCGTCCTCGAGCTCGGCCGGTACCCCCTCCCAGGTGCCGGCCTTCGCGATCACCGACACCGATACCGACTACTCGCGCGCGAACCTGCCCGCGAAGGCGGCCGAGCTCGAGGCGGACCCCCTCAGTGCCCCCGAGCTGGAGGACCCGGGACGCCTCGACGGCATGGACACCGCCGCAGCCGCCAGTGACTGCCTCGCCCGCATCGGCCAGCCGGAGCTGCTGCCGATCGTCATCGACGTCGCCACGTTCGACGGCCGGGACGGGCTGCTGCTCGTGGCCGAGGAGGCACCCGAGGGCAAGGTCCGGGCGTGGGCGGTGACCACCGGCTGCGAGCCGATCTGGGACGAGGCCTTCTCGATACCACAGGGGTGACCCGGCTGCGGACCGGTGTCGGGAACAGACGGGACCTACGATGGCGTTGACATCTGCGTAACCTCCCGCGGGCGGCTCGACCGCTCCGGTACCACCAACCCTTCAAGGACCGACTCCGTGGCCGACGCCAACACCTCCACCGTCCGCAACGTCATCATCATCGGCTCGGGTCCGGCCGGCTACACGGCTGCCGTCTATGCCGCCCGGGCCAACCTCGAGCCGCTGATGTTCGAGGGCTCCGTCACCGCCGGTGGCGCACTGATGAACACGACCGACGTCGAGAACTTCCCCGGCTTCACCGACGGGATCATGGGCCCGGACCTCATGCTCAACATGCGAGCCCAGGCCGACCGTTTCGGCGCCGAGATCGTCACGGACGATGTCACCGAGGTCTCGCTCGAGGGCGAGGTCAAGGTCGTCACCGACGGTGCGGGCAACCAGCACCGGGCCCACTCCGTCATCCTGGCCATGGGCTCCGCCTATCGCGAGCTCGGCCTCGAGGACGAGAAGCGTCTGTCCGGGCGAGGCGTCAGCTGGTGTGCCACCTGCGACGGCTTCTTCTTCCGGGATCAGGACATCGTCGTCGTCGGTGGCGGGGACTCCGCCGTCGAGGAGGCCACCTTCCTGACCAAGTTCGCCCGCTCCGTGACGATCGTGCACCGCCGCGACGAGCTGCGGGCCAGCAAGATCATGGCTGACCGGGCGCACGCCAACGACAAGATCTCGTTCGCGTGGAACTCCGAGGTCCTGGCCATCCACGGCGAGGACAAGCTCTCCGGCCTGACGCTGCGCGACACCGTAACCGGGCAGACCCGCGATATCGCGGCCACCGGCCTCTTCGTCGCCATCGGCCACGACCCGCGCAACGAGTTGATCACCGGCGTCGTCGACCTCGACGACGAGGGGTATGTCCTCGTCGAAGGCCGCTCGACCCGCACCAACGTCGATGGCGTCTTCGCCTGCGGGGACCTCGTTGACCACACCTACCGCCAGGCGATCACCGCTGCCGGCACCGGGTGCTCCGCAGCACTGGACGCGGAGCGCTTCCTCGCCGCACGCGAGGAGGCCGCGGATCCCGCCGAGGACCAGGCGCTCATCGCGCAGGACAACCCGGTCGCCGGAACCGTCGGCGTCCGCTGAACCCCCCGAACACACGCATCACCGAGAGGAAGATCCGCATGGCCACCACCCCGACCACCGACGCAACCTTCGACGAGGACGTCCTCAAGAGTGACACCCCGGTCCTCGTGGACTTCTGGGCCACCTGGTGCGGCCCGTGCCGCGCCGTCGCACCGGTTCTGGAGGAGCTGTCCGGCGACTACGACGGCAAGTTGAAGATCGTCAAGCTCGACACCGACGCCAACCCGCAGATCACCGCCCGATACGGGATCACGTCCATCCCGACCATGCACGTCTTCCAGGGCGGCGAGGTCGTCAAGACGCTCGTCGGCGCCATGCCGAAGCCGAAGCTGGTCAAGGAGCTGGAGCCGTTCGTCGGCTGAGTTCACGTGTGGCAGAAGGTGATTCACGTTCTGCCACAGTCTTGGCATCCGGTGCCAAGGTTCGATGGGGCGCCCCTGTGGCCGTCGCAGGCCCAGGCCCTGAGTCGGGGCACTCCCACACGAACCTTGGCACCTTTGTCATGTCCGGTCCCGGCAGGTCTCGTGGCACCTGTGTCACGCCGTGGACCTGAGTCGGGGCGCACGGGAACCCTCGCGGCGTCGTCATCCACCGAGGAGGGCCACGGGCGTCGTGCGCCGCACTCGTGGTGGGTCAGGAGTCGTCGGTGTCGACGCCCATCTGGCCGAGGACCCGGTGGAGGTCCTCGCGCGAGGCGAACTCGATGGTCATCCGCCCCTTCCGCTTGCCCAGATCGATCTTGACCCGGGTATCGAAGCGGTCGCTGATTCGTCCCGCGAGATCGTCCAGCTGGGCGTCGCGCTCCCGGCGTCCCGGTGAGGCGCTGCGGGAGGAGGACTCCGGTTCCACGCCGAGGGCGACGATCTCCTCCACGCTGCGCACGGAAAGACCCTCGGCGACGATCCGTTGGGCGAGATGCTCCATCTGGCCACCGTCCTCGAGGGTCAGCAGCGCACGGGCGTGGCCCGCGCTGAGGACACCGGCGGCGACGCGTCGGGCCACCATGGGCGGCAACCGCAGCAGACGAAGGGTGTTGGAGATCTGCGGTCGACTGCGACCGATGCGCGTGGACAGCTCCTCCTGGCTGCAGCCGAAGTCATCGAGGAGCTGGCGGTAGGCCGCTGCCTCCTCGAGCGGGTTGAGGTTGCTGCGGTGGAGGTTCTCCAGCAGCGCGTCCCGCAGCAGGTCCCCGTCCTCGGTCGTGCGCACGATTGCCGGGATCGTCTCTCGCGCGGCCTCACGACTGGCCCGCCAGCGCCGCTCGCCCATGATCAGTTCGAACTCGACCCCGTCATCGGGGTCGACTCGGCGCACGACGATCGGCTGGAGGACACCGATCTGCTCGATCGACTGCACGAGCTCGGCCATGTCGTCCTCGTCGAAGACGTTGCGTGGCTGCTTCGGGTTGGGCCGGATGGCCGCCACCGGGATCTCGCCGTAGGAGGCTCCGGGCACCGGCGCCAGGCCGGGCCCCCCCCGCTCTGCCGGCACCTGCTGGTCCGCACCTGCGGATCCGGGGGTGACTGCCTGCGCGGGCGGCGCCGCGGGGGTCCCGCTCGCTGGGTCGGGACCGCGCTCGGCCATCTCTGGCGGTCCCTCGGAGCTCGCGTCCGCGAGCATTCCTGCGGCGGTGTGCGGGGTCGTCGGACGCTCCTGGTCGCGGAACCAGACATCGACGGGACGCTCGGTCCCGGGTCGTCCGGTCGGGGCGGCGTCGGGGATGAGGGCACCCAGCCCACGGCCGAGGCCGCGTCGCTTCTCACTCATGCATCGTCCTTCATAGCTGCACCGCGATGGGCGATCTCCGCCGCGGCCTCCTGGTAGCACCGGGCGCCGGTGCTCTGCGGGTCGTACGTGATGACGGTCTGCCCGAAGCTCGGGGCCTCGGAGACGCGGACCGACCGGGGAATCGTCGCCTCGAGGACCTGGTCGGGAAAGTGCTCCCGAACTTCCTGAGCCACCTGGGACGACAGCCGGGTCCGCGCGTCGTACATCGTCAGCAGGATGGTCGAGACGTGCAGGTCGTGGTTCAGGTGGGTCTGGATCAGGGTGATGTTGTTGAGCAGCTGGCTCAGCCCCTCGAGGGCGTAGTACTCGCACTGGATGGGGATGAGGACTTCCTGCGCCGCCACGAAGGCGTTGACCGTGAGCAGACCCAGGCTCGGCGGGCAATCGATGAGCACGTAGTCCAAGGGAGGTTCACCCGCGGTCTGCAGGTCGTGCTGGAGGCCGGCGACCGCCTTGGCCATACGACTCTCCCGGGCCACCAGCGACACCAGCTCGATCTCGGCGCCCGCGAGATCGATCGTCGCAGGCACACACCACAGGTTCTCCACATCGGGGCAGGGCTGCATGATCTCGCGGATCACGGCCCCCTCGACAAGCACGTCGTACACGCTGGGGATCTCTGCGTGGTGGTCGATGTTCAGCGCCGTACTGGCGTTGCCCTGGGGGTCGGTGTCGATCAGCAGCACCCGCAGTCCGTTCTGCGCGAGAGCAGCGGCGAGGTTCACCGCGCTCGTCGTCTTGCCGACGCCGCCCTTCTGGTTGGACACGGTGATCACGCGTGGTTGTGCCGGGCGGGGCAGGGTGGGCTCGGTCGGTGTCGACTCGTGCGGGTCGACGGGCGCCGCCCGGGGTGTACCGACTGCCGGCTGCCCGGAGTCCGCGATGGGCGTCGACGTGGTCACAGGTACCTCCGGTACCGAGCTGGCGGGCTCGTCCTCGCGCACGGGGGTGCTCTCGGGGGCGGCCGTGCGGTGAGTGGTCACTAGGGCCTGTTCGGGTCGACCGGTCGGCCACCCGATGGGTTCGGATGTCGTCGGCTCGGACAGCGTGGGCCATCCGATCCCCGTGACGACGGATCGTGCGCTGGTCACCGAGTCATTCCTCCTGAGGGCTGGGAGCCCCGCCATACAACCCCACGCGGGGACGACACGCCAAACGGGCCGTCGTCCACGGCGGGAAGCGATGCCAGCAGATGGGTGCAGGACGCACTTCAGGCGCAACGTTTCACGTGGAACGGAGCTGGATACTGGTGTCGTTTCACGTGAAACGGTCCACGCATGGGCCGTACCCGCGCGGTCCTGCGTCTGCCGTCGGCGAGGCATGACCACGTTTCACATGGAACGTCAGCGGCCGTGACGCACGTGGCAGGTTACCGTCAACGTCGGCGCCGCCAGCACGTCGGCACCATGTGATCCGACGTCGGCCCGCACGAGACCCATTTTGCGCAGCGCCGTGGTCGTCGCCGCAAGCTCATCCTCGGCCGATCGTCCCTTGAGGGCCACCATCCGGCCCTCGTGCTCCAGGAGCGGAAAGCACCACCGGGCCAGCTTGTCCAGACGGGCCACGGCTCGGGCCGTCACGTACGGCGCGGTCAGCTGCCCGTGGAACTCCTCAGCGCGGCCGCGGTGCACGGTCACCGTGTCCAGCCCGATCTCAGCGATCGCGGACTCCAACCACTCGGTCCGGCGCTGCATGGGCTCGACGAGGTGGACCTCCAGGTCCGGTCGCGCGATGGCCAGAGCCACACCGGGGAGGCCTGCGCCCGATCCGACATCGATCAGGCGGGCACCGTCAGGGAAGGCGTCCTCGATGACCGCACAGTTGAGGATGTGCCGCTCCCACAGGATCGACACCTCCCGTGGGCCGATCAGACCGTGACTCACTCCGGTGTCGGCCAAGAGCGCGGCGAACACCTCGGCATGCGGAAGGCGCTCACCAAAGAACCGGTGAGCGCCTTCCGTGGGTGGGGGGACGTCAGTCGTCATGCCGTCAGCGTTTCACGTGAAACGCGTCCGGTCACGCCGGGTCCGCGGGCCCGTCGTCCGTCACCGGGGGCGGACCACTCGTCGACGCCTCGGACCCCGTGCCGGCAGCATCCTCTCCCGGTCGCGACGCGAGCCCGTCCTCGGCCGGGTGCACGACGACGAAGCGACGCGGTTCGGTGCCGGAGGAGTCGGAGACGAGCCCACTGGCCAGCACCTCGTCGTGGACGACCTTGCGCTCGAAGGCCGTCATCGGATCCAGGTCGACGGACTCGCCGGACTCCTTCACCGAGGCGATGGCAGCGCGAGCCACCTCCACCAGCTCGGCTCGTCGCGCAGCGCGGTGACCGGCGACATCGAGCATCAGGCGGCTGCGGTCACCGGTGGCCGACTGGACCGCCAGACGGGTCAGCTCCTGGAGAGCCTCCAGGACCTTCCCGTTCTGCCCCACCAGGCGACGTGGCACCCTGCCCTCATCGGAGTCCACGACCGCCACCGCAGCGCGGTCACCATCGATGTCCAGGTCGATGTCGCCGTCGAGGTCAGCGATGTCGAGCAGGGTCTCGAGGAAGTCCGCGGCAACCTCCCCTTCGCGCTCAAGACTGCGACGACGGCCACCGCCGTGGGTCGAGCCCGACCCGGCCGCGCTCTCCTGATCGATCTGGCCGGTCGTCGCCACATCGGACGTCACGGTCGCCTCCTGGTCCGGCTCGTCGCGGCTCGACGAGCCGACGGACATGCTGTTCTCGCTCATGGTCTCTCCTGCTGCGTGGTGCGGGCGGTGGCGTCCGGCGTGTTGCCGCCGGTCACGACCGAGGTCAGGTGCTGTTGCCGGGCTTCTTCGGCGTCTGTCCGCCGGACTTCTTGGCGCGCTTCTTCGACTTGGGCTGCTGTCGCTGCCCGGACAGCACGCCCTTGGTGCGCAGCTCCTCCTCCATCTCGAGGTCGTGCGCCCGCTCACGGGTCTCCTCGTAGGTGTCGATCGGCTTGCCCTTCTTCCGGCGACGATCCTGCATCGCCTTCTCGGCGGCGGAACCGGGCGCAGGCATGCGGCGGATGACGTAGAACTGCTGCAGCATCGTCCACAGGTTGGTGGTGAACCAGTAGATGAGCACACCGACGGGGAAGAAGACACCCGAGACGGCGAAGATGATCGGGAAGAGGTACAGCATCATCTTCTGCTGCTGGGCGAACTGCCCCTCCAGCGCCGACGCAGGCATGTTCTTGCGCATCAGTTGGTACTGCGTGGTGAAGGTCGTCGCCGACATCAGGATGATGAGCACGACGGTGACGATGCGCACGGAGAGGTTCTCCGCGGAGCTGAACTGTGCGGACAGCTGGGCGCCGAAAATCGCGGACGACTCGGCCTGGGCCGCGACGTGCTGGGTGATCGGTCCGATCGCGTCCGCCGTGCCGGCACCGATCTCGTCGAGCGAGTTCAGCACGCGGAAGAGCCCGAAGAAGAAGGGGGACTGGGCCAGGATGGGTAGGCAGGACGAGAACGGGTTGGTCCCGGTGTCCTTGTACATCGCCATCGTCTCTTCCGTCATCTTCTGACGGGACTCCGGGTCCTTCTTGTCCTTGTACTTCGCCTGGATCTTCTGCATCTCGGGCTGGATGAGCTGCATCTTGCGCGAGGCGTGGATCTGCTTGACGAAGAGCGGGATCAGCGCCGCACGCATGATCAGCACGAGGCCGACGATGGACAGCGTCCACGTCCAGCCACTCGTCTCCGGCAGACCGATCATCGTCAGGGCCTCGTGCCAGAGATACATGATCCAGGCGACGAGCCACTCGAAGGGGTAGAGGAGGTCGCTGAAGCTCACTCGGTGAACATCCTTTGGTCGGTGACGTCGGGCGCGACGCCGTCGTCGTGGTCCGCCACACCGGCCAACTGCGGCTTCGCCAGCTCCGGCGAACCCCGGTCGGCCCAGGTGGCGGGCACGTGGTCGATTCCCCCGGCGGACCAGGGGTTGCACCGCACCAGGCGGTGCACGGACAGATAGCCGCCATGCAGCGGGCCGAACCGCTGCAGGGACGTGACTGCATACCCGGAGCAGCTCGGGTAGTACCGGCAGCTCGGGGGCAGCAGCGGGGAGATCGTCAGCTGGTAGATCTTCACGAGCCAGATCAGGGGGAGTGCCAAGAGCGTCATTCGTCCTCACCAACGAGCAGCTCGCCCAAGCAGTGCCGAAGGGCGTGGCCCAACTCCTGCGACGTCGCGTGCGCAGCAGGTGGGTTGGCCCGGATCACCACGTCGGTCCCGACCTGCAGAGTCGGGAGCAGCAGCGCCATCTGGGCGCGCAACCGTCGCTTGACGCGCGTGCGGGTCACGGCATTGCCCACCGCTTTGGACACGACGAGACCGACGCGCGAGACCTCATCTCGTGCGTCGGTCCGAGGGGCGTCCGCCGGGCGGGCATGGACCACGAGGAGACGGGAGCCGCGGCGGGCGGTGCCCCGGCCTCGGATCGTTGCCGCGAAGTCCGCGCGATGCGTCAGGCGGTGCCGCGGAGGCAGCACCGTCAGCTCGTCAGGCCGAGAGCTTGCTGCGACCCTTGGAGCGACGGTTCGCCAGGATCGAGCGGCCGGCACGAGTGCGCATCCGGGCGCGGAAGCCGTGGGTCTTCGCACGGCGACGGGTGTTCGGCTGGAAGGTGCGCTTGCTCATTGCAGTCTCCGATGATCGGTGGATCCCCGTGGGGGTCCGGTGCTCAGGTCGATGGCATCGGTCGCCATCGGAAACCCACGTCGTGCTTCCCTGATCGAGTCGGGACGAGCATGGGCATGCGAAAGCGGCCGACAGGCCTCGGACAAAGGTACGGCAGCCGTGTCCCAGGGGTCAAACCACGACGAGGGGACCCACTCCCTTCGCCCGAACCCGCCGACATTGCCAGCGGGGCGACCGATCCCGGCGTCGACACGCCGGGGAGGGCCAAATTGCCGCTGCCGACAGTTGCCGTTTGCTGATCCGAGTTGTTAGCGTCACTCCTCATCACCGTGGCAGACATGGCATACCCACAGATGTGGACAATGATGTGGAAACCGACCCCACATGGGGTTGAATGACAGGTGACGAGGAACCCGACCGGCCACGAGCCGCAGGAAAATGAGGTGTGCGTACGTGGCCGAAGCCGAGGTCGACTTCGGTCAGGTGTGGCGCACCACCCTGGACACCCTTGACGCCGACGGCGTCCCGGTGACACGACGGGCCTTCCTGAGCATGGCCCGACTCGTCGGTCTCCTCGACGACACCGCACTGATCGCGGTCCCTGACGACTTCTCCAAGAACTTCGTCGAGCAGCGCCTGCGGATGCACGTCACCCAAGCACTGTCCGAGCAGCTCGGCCGCGAGGTCCGCCTCGCCGTCACGGTCGACCCCGACCTCGCCGAGGAGGACTCCCTCCCGCCGACCCAGGGCATCGCCGACGAGGACGACCCGTCAACGTCCCGGCCCACGCGCCCGCAGGGACTCTCCTCGACACTGCCCGTCGACGACGTGGACGATGGCCTCGTCGACGAGGACCCGGAGCCGCCCGCGCCCGTGCGCCCGCGTCGCGGTCGCCCCGAGCCGGAGCAGGTCGAGCTGACCCGGCTGAACCCGAAGTACACCTTCGACACCTTCGTCATCGGGGCGAGCAACCGCTTCGCCAATGCCGCGGCCGTCGCTGTGGCGGAGGCGCCGGCGAAGGCCTACAACCCGCTCTTCATCTACGGCGAGTCCGGGCTGGGCAAGACGCACCTGCTGCACGCGATCGGTCACTATGCCCGCAGCCTCTACCCGCACGTGAAGGTGCGCTACGTGAACTCCGAGGAGTTCACCAACGACTTCATCAACAGCATCCGTGACGACAAGGCCGCGAACTTCCAGCGCCGCTACCGCGATGTGGACGTCCTGCTCATCGACGACATCCAGTTCCTCCAGGGCAAGATGCAGACGCAGGAGGAGTTCTTCCACACCTTCAACACGCTGCACAACGCGAACAAACAGGTCGTCATCACCTCGGACGTCGCGCCGAAGCTGCTCTCCGGCTTCGAGGAGCGCATGCGCAGCCGGTTCGAGTGGGGCCTGCTGACGGACGTGCAACCACCCGACCTCGAGACGCGGATCGCCATCCTGCGCAAGAAGGCCATCCAGGAAAAGCTCTCGGTCCCGGCCGACGTGCTCGAGTTCATCGCCAGCCGGATCAGCACGAACATCCGCGAACTCGAGGGCGCCCTCATCCGCGTCACCGCCTTCGCCAGCCTCAACCGGCAGCCGGTCGACATCGGCCTGGCCCAGATCGTGCTCAAGGACCTCATCCCCAACGAGCAGTCGAGCGAGATCTCCAGCGCGACGATCATGGCCCAGACGGCCGACTACTTCGGGCTGAACATCGAGGATCTGCAGAGCCCTTCGCGCACCCGCCTGCTCGTCACCGCCCGCCAGATCGCGATGTACCTGTGCCGCGAGCTCACCGACATGTCACTCCCACGGATCGGCGATCAGTTCGGTGGACGGGACCACACGACCGTCATGCACGCCGAACGCAAGATCCGTGAGCTCATGGGTGAGCGCCGCGCCATCTACAACCAGGTGACCGAGTTGACGAACCGGATCAAGCAGCAGGCCGGCTGACCCGAGCATCGCACCGTATATACGACTCTGTATTTCAGATAATACAACCGGATAGATCGGCAGCAGGGATATCCACAGGGTTCTCCCCACCTGTGTGCGCCTGCCGCTGTTCGATTCATCTCCCGGTCCCCCGATGTCCCTGAGCGCCCCGACGTCGGAGTTGTCCACAGATCCACAGGCTGTGGACAAGCTTGTGGGTACCACCCGGTCGCATGGACTCGGACAACACGCCCGACCTCGTCCACAGGACGCGCCGCGACACGCCGCCACCGCCGCGCGCACGGCGTCCGGTCACCCGCAGTGCTCACCAACCCGCCTCGGATCGCCTCTCAGCACGGGATTTCCTGCGGACGAGCGTGTGCACAGGATGTGCAGAAGCTGTGCACGACGCGTTGGGCCTGGTGACGGGTGACGTCCGCCCACAGGGAGAGTCTCGTCGTCCACGTTCTCTCCACAGGAGGTCCACAGCCGACAACCGCGCCACGAGCGCCCCGGAGGCAGTTGTCCACGGTGTCCACACCGCCGAAGACAACGATGAGTCCTCCATCCATCCATTCCCTCCCCCACGCATTGCGGGATGCCCGGGTGTGGACGGACGTTCGTCGATGAATGACAACGAACCCCTCAGTTCCACAGACCGGCTCCCACCGCGTAATGTCAGGGAGCCCACGTCTTTTGGTGTGGGTTCCGTGTCATCCCGTGACCTCGCGCTCACAGCGCGTCGAAGGGTAGGTCTGTCGTGAAGTTCCGCGTCGAGCGCGATGTGCTGGCCGAGGCGGTCACCTGGGTGGCCCGAAGCCTGCCGAACCGGCCACCGGTGCCCGTCCTGGCGGGTGTCCTCCTCGAGGCCACCGATGACGGTGCACTGACCCTGTCCACGTTCGACTACGAGGTCTCGGCACGGATCACCGTTGCTGCGGAGGTCAGCGAACCGGGAACCGCGCTCGTGCTCGGGCGACTGCTGGCCGACATCTCGCGCAACCTGCCCGGCAAGCCGGTGGACGTCACGACCGAGGCAGCGAAGGTCCAGGTCACCTGCGGCAGCTCACGCTTCGCCCTGCTGCAGATGCCCGCGGACGAGTACCCGACCCTGCCGACCTCGCCCGAGGGCAGCGGCACCGTCGACGGGACCCTCTTCACCCAGGCGGTGCAGCAGGTGCAGATCGCCGCCGACCGCGGTGACACCCTGCCGATCCTCACCGGTGTCCGGGTGGAGATCCAGGGGGAGAAGATGACCCTGCTGGCCACGGACCGCTACCGGCTCGCGATGCGTGAGCTCGTCTGGCAGCCCCGCGCCTCGGACGCGGACCACATCGCGCTGATCCCGGCACGCACCCTCGCCGAGACCGCCAAGGCCCTCGGTGCCGCAGGATCGATCGAGGTCTCCCTCGGCGCCGCCACCGCCGGCGGCTCTGCCGGTCTGGTCGGATTCGAGGCCGGCCAGCGACACACGACCAGCCGCCTGCTCGACGGCGAGTACCCCAAGGTCTCGAAGATCTTCCCCACGACGAGCGAGACCGAGGCCGTCATCGGCACCGAGTTGCTCACCGAGGCCGTCAAGCGCGTCGCCCTGGTCACCGAGCGCAACACCCCGGTGCGACTGCGCTTCGCCGACGGCCAGGTCACCATCGAGGCCGGCACCGGCGATGACGCCCAGGCCTCCGAGGCCATCGAGGCCACCGTCGAGGGACCGGAGATCGAGGTCGCCTTCAACCCGGGCTACCTCCTCGACGGGCTCGGCGTGCTCGGCACGACGTTCACCCGCCTGTCCTTCACCGCTCCGCTGAAGCCGGCGATGATGACCGGCCAGGAGTCCCTCGAGGCCGAGATCGACACCACCTACCGCTACGTCCTCCAGCCGGTCCGCCTGGCCGGCTGACCCCCCTTCGTCCCCTCGCCCGACGTCGACAAAGGAAGGTCCGACATGCAGCTCGGTCTCATCGGTCTCGGCAAGATGGGTGGCAACATGCGTCAGCGTGTGCGCCGCGCCGGTCACGAGGTCATCGGTTACGACACCGATCCCGACGTCAGCGACGTCGAGAGCGTCCAGGCGATGGTCGATGCCCTCCAGACGCCACGCGTCGTGTGGGTCATGGTGCCGGCGGGCGAGGTCACCCAGAGCGTGGTCTCCGACCTCGCCGCCCGTCTCTCCCCCGGCGACCTGGTCATCGACGGCGGCAACTCGCGCTTCACCGACGACGTGCCCCACGCGCAGGAGCTCGGTCAGCACGGCATCGGCTTCGTCGACTGCGGTGTCTCCGGCGGTATCTGGGGTCTGGAGAACGGCTACGGACTGATGTGCGGCGGGGCGAAGGAGGACGTCGAGAAGGCGATGCCCATCTTCGATGCGCTCCGGCCCGAGGGGCCCCGGGACGAGGGGTTCGTCCACGCGGGCGACGTCGGTGCCGGCCACTACGTGAAGATGGTCCACAACGGCATCGAGTACGGACTGATGCACGCCTACGCCGAGGGCTACGAGCTGCTGGAGAAGAAGGACATCGTCACCGACGTCCCCGGCTCCTTCAAGGCGTGGAGTCGTGGCACCGTGGTGCGCTCCTGGCTGCTCGACCTCATGGTCAAGGCGCTCGAGGAGAACCCCGAGATGACCGATGTCAGCGACTTCACCGCCGACTCCGGGGAGGGACGCTGGACCGTCGAGGAGGCCATCGACAACGCCGTGCCGATGCCGGTCATCTCGGCTGCGCTCTTCGCCCGCTTCGGATCGCGTCAGCAGGTCAGCCCGGCCATGCAGGCCGTGGCCGCGCTGCGCGGACAGTTCGGTGGGCACCAGGTGATGACCGTCGCCGAGGGCGAGGAGCTGCGTGCCGAGGCCGCGAAGGGGGTGGCCTCCCCCGGCGCCAGCCAGGTCCAGGAGGAGAAGAAGGTCAGCCCCGCGGCCGCACCCACCGACTCGTCGAAGGGTGACGCTGCCGCCGCCGGTCCCACCTCCGGGACGGACAGCACCGGGGGCTCGCCGGGCCCGACCAGCGGTTCCGCGTCGACCGAGTGACGTGTACGTCCGCCACCTGAGCATCGGCGACTTCCGCAGCTACCCGGCCGCCGAGCTGGCTCTGGAGCCGGGGGTGACGACCCTCGTCGGTCTCAACGGGCAGGGCAAGACCAACCTCGTCGAGGCGATCGGCTACGTGGCCTCCCTCTCCAGCCACCGGGTGGCGACCGATCAGCCGCTCGTGCGCTTCGGCACGGATCGCGCGATCGTGCGTGCCGCCGTGGTGCGTGATGAGCGGGAGAGTCTCGTCGAGCTGGAGATCACGCCCGGCAAGGCCAATCGCGCCCAGCTCAACCGCTCCCCCCTCCCCCGCACCCGGGACGTGCTCGGCACCCTGCGGACCGTGCTCTTCGCCCCCGAGGACCTCGCCCTGGTCAAGGGTGACCCCGGGGAGCGACGTCGCTTCCTCGACGACCTGCTCGTCCAGCGCCAGCCCCGCTGGTCCGGCGTGCGCTCCGACTACGACAAGATCGTGCGCCAGCGGGGTGCGCTGCTGAAGTCGGCCGCCTCCCTCCTGGGCTCGAAGCGCGGACGTCGCCGTCGCAGCTCGACCGCTGCCGAGGGGACCGACCCGACGGCAGCGGCCGAGGACGCCTTGCGCACCCTCGAGATCTGGGACGAGAACCTGGCCACCGTCGGGTCGCAGCTGCTCTACGCTCGGCTGCGTCTGCTGCGCGATCTGGTGCCGCACCTCCAGGAGGCCTATCGCGAGGTCAGCGCGAACCAGTCGGGGGCCACCGCGGTCTACCGCTCCTCCCTGCACGAGGAAGCCGCCGAAACGATCGCCGCCGGCGAGGTCCCGGAGGTGCCCGAGCTGCGCACGATGATCCTCGAGTCGCTCGCCCGGGTCCGGGACCAGGAGGTCGACCGGGGGGTCAACCTCGTCGGACCCCACCGGGACGACCTCGTGCTGGGGCTCGGGCCGATGCCGGCGAAGGGGTACGCCTCCCACGGCGAGTCGTGGTCCTTCGCCCTGGGGTTGCGTCTGGCGGCCTACCACCTGCTGCGCCACGACCTCGGGGACGACCCGGTGCTGATCCTCGACGACGTCTTCGCCGAGCTGGACAGCGGCCGGCGTGAACGTCTGGCTGCGCTCATCAGCGACTGCGAGCAGGTGCTCATCACCGCCGCGGTCCCCGCGGACGTGCCCGAGTCCCTGGCCGGCCGGCGCTACACCGTCTCGCTCGGCGAGGTCGGCGAGGCATCGTGACCGAGGGTGACGACCCCCTGACCGGTCCTGCCGGGGACCCGGACCCGGGTGCTGCACCGGAGGCGATGACCGGGCCCGCACCGGTGGAGGACGACGAGGTCGAGCCGAGCATCGAGGATGCCGCCGCCTCCGCCCTCGCCCGGGCCCGCGCCATGGCGACGAAGAAGGGCCTGCGGCCTGGGATGAAGCCGCGCCCGAAGCGACGTCGGCAGCACCCCGGGTCAGCGAAGGGTGCCCGGGGGCGTGACCCGATGACCATCGGTGACCAGGTCGATCGCCTCGTCGACAACCGGGGCTGGCAGGTCGACGTCGCGGCGGGTTCCGTCATGGGCCGGTGGGACGAGATCGTCGGTCGAGAGGTGGCCGAGCACTGCCAGCCGGTCAGCTTCGAGGACGGGGTGTTGTCGGTGCGTGCCGACTCGACGGCCTGGGCCACCCAGATCCGACTGCTGTCCAGCTCGCTGCTGGGGCGCATCGCGGATGCAGCCGGCCCCGACGTCGTGCACGAGCTGCGGGTGCACGGACCGAGTGCGCCCTCGTGGTCGCGTGGGCTCCGGCGCACCAGCGATGGTCGTGGCCCTCGTGACACCTATGGCTGAGGAGGCCCGGACCCGGTCGACCGCCTCGGGCCGGTACCCGTGGCTGTTCCGCGGGTGGGAACGACCCACGCCATTGCCGGTCTCGTGGTGGAGAGTCAGGTCACACGGGGCAGTGGCGCACCGCTCCGTGTGACGACCACGAAGGAGTGTCCGGTGACGACCATCATCGTGCAGCCATCGGGGACCGAGATCCACATCGAGCCCGGTGACACCGTGCTGGCAGGCCTGCAGAAGGCCGGCTACGCCTACACGGTCGGCTGCCGTCGCGGTGGCTGCGGGATCTGCAAGATCGACGTCCTCGAGGGCACGTTCTCCTACTGCCGGCCGGTGGCCGACACGGTCATCAGCGAGCAGGAGCGCTCGGACGGCACCTGCCTGAGCTGCCGTGCCGTCCCCACCGACGACGTGACGATTCAACTGCGAGACGCGTCCCTGCGCCTCGCCAACCCCCTGCTGGGACAGATCAATGCCAGAGCGCGTGAGCGCGCCAAGGCAGCCAGCACCGCACCGGAGGAGCAGTAGACATGGGCATCATGCGAATGGGGTACGCCCACGTGCGTGTCACCGACATGACCGAGGCGAAGAACCACTACGCGTCGACCCTGGGTCTGTACGAGACCCTGGAGGACACCTCCCCGGAGGGGAACAAGCGTGTCTTCTACAAGGGCTGGGACGAGTGGGACCACCACTCCGTGGTCCTCGAGGAGGGGGGCGTCGGCGTCGTCAAGTACGGCTGGAAGGTCGAGAACGAAGCCGACATCGAGGCCATCGAGAAGAAGGCGCAGACCTTCGGCCTCACGGTCGAGCGGATGGCGAAGGGGGAGAACCCCGAGGTCGGTGACGGCATCCGCTTCAGCACCACCAGCGACCACGTCTTCGAGGTCTACCACTCGCAGACCGCGATCGGCACCGAGGTCGGGACGCACAATCCCGACCCCTTCCCCCGCCACCTCGTCGGCGTCGGGGTCCCGGCCCTGGACCACTCGCTCATCACCTGCGAGGACCCGAAGCTGATGGAGAGGTTGCTCATGGAGGTCTTCGACTTCTACGCGACCGAGAGGGTGCAGACCAGCCTCGACGACGACCACGACCTCGTCGGGACCTGGTTGACGTCCAACAATCAGATCCACCAGCTGGCCGTCATCGGGGGCCCCCAGGGCAAGTTGCACCACTTCGCCTTCCGGCTGGACGACTGGAGCGAGGTCGGGCACGCGGCCGACCTGCTGACGATGGACGACGTGTCGGTCGACGTCACACCGACCCGACACGGCATCACGCGCGGCGTGACGACCTACTTCTTCGACCCGAGTGGCAACCGCAACGAGGTCTTCGCGGGTGGGTACCTCGCGTTCCCCGACCGTCCGACCAACGTCTGGACCGTCGACCAGCTCGGCCAGGGCATCTTCTACCACGCCCGCGAGCTGAACGAGCGCTTCACCTCGGTCCTGACCTGATGGACCACGTCCGCTCCAGCGCCGTCCTGACCCTCGCCGGGGCCAGGGCGGCGCTCGACGCCGCCCTGGCCCATGCCACCGAGCACGGCCTGAGGATGAACATCGCCGTGGTGGACACCGGCGGATCGCTGCTGGCGTTCGCGCGGATGGACGGCGCCTTCGTCCACTCCGGCCCGATCGCGATCGACAAGGCGTGCACGACCGTCGGTTTCGGTGGCGCTCCGACGGCCCGGCTCTACGAAGCGCTGGCCGGGGAGGACGCAGTGATCCGCGGCATCGGCAACCGCCCGGGCGTGGCCGCCTTCGGTGGTGGGGTCCCGATCCACGTCGAGGGTGAGCTCGTCGGGGCGATCGGCGCCTCCGGTGGCTCGGCGCAGGAGGACGAGCAGGTGGCGGCCGCCGGCGCCGCCGCGGTCGCCACGCACTGACGGGCGTCGCGTCCGTCCCGACTCTGCCTGGGCACGTTCGTGGGGACACGACTGTGCCCAGGCAGAGTCGTTGTCTGCGTGAACCGGTCAGGCGCAGCGTGCCAGGGTGCGGCTGGGCAGCTCCCCGTAGCTCTGCCGGTAGGCCGCTGCGAAGCGACCCAGATGCGACACGCCCCAGCGCAGGGCCACGTCGGTGACGCTCTGTCCGCGACCGTGCACGAGGTCGTCGTGCACGCGTTCCAGCCGCACCTGGTGGACGTGGCCCAGGGGCGTCGTCCCCACGTTCTCGCGGAAGCACTGCTGGAGCCGACGCACGCTCACGCCCGCGATCTCGGCGAGCTCGGCGGGCGCCCACGCACGGGCAGGGTCGAGCTCGATGGCGTCCATGACCCGGCGGATGGGGCGTGGCCGCAGCCCCGTCGGACAGGCCGAGAAGTCCTCCTCGGGCACGGCGGTGAGCAGCAGTCCCGTCACGAGCATGCTGGCGACGGACTGCGCGACCTGGTCCCTGGTGTAGAGGCTGCCCCCGGCCTGCCTGGCGTTGTCGAAGGTCGTGCGCGCCAGCGTCAACCACGCGGCCCCGTCGGGACCGCGCAGGTCGATCACCCGGGGCAGCTGCACGTGCTTGCCGCCGAAGACGCGCTCGACCTCCCGGGAGAGGTAGTCGCTGTCGATGCGTAGTCCGAGGACGGCGCGGTCCGCCGGCCACGCGGGAAGGCGGGCCGGGGTGTCGGCGGGGAAGACCATCGCCTCGCCCGGCGTGGTGGTGAACGATTCGGAGCCGACCCGTGACTCCATACTGCCCTCGAGCTGGATGTTGATCGCGGTGGCGTCGGGGTGATCGGTGACGATGTCGACGGTCGCGCCGAAACGCATGTGGGCCAGTCGGCACACGGACAGGTCCACGATCTCCAGACCGCTGTGCGACGCGGGTCCTCGGGAGCGAGGTCTCATGTCGTGGGGGAAGTAGGCGTTCGCGACCGCGCTGTGGACCCCTTCCCAGTCCTCGAAGGTCGACGCCGACTCCAGAAGATGCTTCATTGCACTCCTTCTTCACGTCCGTGTCCACAGCAGGATGGGCACGTCGTCGACAGGCGGAGCCCCGCGTTCGCCACCGCGGAACGACTGGTGACACCACGGGCTCCTGCTGGGTTGGGCCCACCCGACCGGGACCGAAGGGGGCGTGCCTGCCCGCGTGGGGCCGGCGGTTGGTTGCGCTGGGTGGACACGATTTTCGCCACGTGGATCGCCGAACGGTCGGGGTCGTCCTACGTTCGTGGACGACGACGCACCTCCCGACCCCAGGAGAAGAGCAATGACGCCCTTCATGACCCGCGTGGCCGAGTTCATCGGTACGCCCGCACACGAGGAGATGGCCGACGTGCCACCGATCTCTTCGAGGCGCACCACCATGCCGGAGACCCGGCTCAGCCGCCGGGTGGCCACCGGCACCGGGGCGGACCGGCACGTGGCGCTGCGCTCTCTGGCCGAGCAGTACGTGTGCGAGGCCAACGCGGTCCTCGGGCCGGGCAAGGACCACCTCGACCTCGTCGACGAGCCCCTCCCCGACGAGCTCGCCTTCACCGTGACCTACCGCGACCAGGGCGCACGCTGCTCGACGCTCTTCTCCGACGGGCGCGCCTTCGGCCGCCTCGTCGGGAGCTTCTTCGAGGGAGAGGAAGCCCGCGAGCTCCACGGGCCCGACGCGCTTCCCGACCTGCTGATCCGCCTCATGGAGGCCAGCGCCGAGTCCGTGACCCCCACGCAGGCCCCGGCCTGACCCCTTCGCCCGATCGAACCCGAGGAGAACGTCCAGTGCAGTACGAACTCAAGACCCAGGTCATCGAACCCCAGCGCAGCACCTTCACGGCCATCGAGAAGCGCTACGGCGACAAGCCGGCTTCGCGCTACCTCGAGGGCATCATCGACGTGCAGCCGAAGGAAAACTTCCACTACCGGCCCACGTGGGACCCGCAGCGAGAGATCTACGACGACACCTTCAGTCTCTTCCGCCTGACCGACCCCTACTCCTACCTCGACCCGAGGCAGTACTATTACGCGCCCTACGTCACGGCACGGGCCGGTCACCACGAGGCCTTCGCCACGTCCCTGTCCTACATCGAGGACCGCGGACTCCTCGAGCGACTCCCGGACGGATGGAAGAGCGTCCTGACCGAACTCGTCGTGCCGCTACGTCATCTCGAGAGTGGTGGCCAGCTCATCCTCTGCGGCATGGCCCGCTTCGGCTTCGGCGCGACGATCACCCAAGCGGCGGCATACTCCGCCTTCGACCGCGTCGGCAACGCCCAGGTCCTCAGCCGCGCCGGGATCGCCCTCGGCGGCGGCACCGCGGATCTCCTGGGCGAAGCCAAGGAGCACTGGATGGAGGACGCCTCCCTGCAGGGCCTGCGCAAGCTGACCGAGGAGACGATCGTCGAGAGCGACTGGGGTGTCGCGCTCCTGCAGCTCGACGCGGTCGACCAGCTCCTCTACGACCTCCTCTACCGTCACCTCGACGACGAGGCCGTCGTCGCCGGCGCTCCGGCCTACTCGCTGATCTCGCAGCACATGGCGAGCTGGTTCGCCGACAACCGCAAGTGGATCGACGCGCTGTACAAGGCCTGGCGCGCCGACGAGCAGCTCGGCGACACCAACGCCGCGCTGCTCGAGGAGCACGGCCAGCGGGCCGTGGACCGGGCGCTCGAGGCCGTCACACCCTTCGCCGCCCGCATCGATGAACTGATCGGCGTCGGCGCCGTCGACTGCGTCAACGCCAAGGCCGCCGAGGTGCGCAGTGCGCACGCGGCGGAGCAGGCCTGAGGGCCGGGGAAGAGGAAGGAACGGACATGAGCGATCAGACCGAGACCAAGGCCGCCCGCGATGTCGGCGTCGTCATCCAGGAGTCGGAGAACAACCGCCCCGTCATCGAAGCCATCGAGCAGGACAACCCCGCGTGCACCATCTCGCACTCGCCGGGGCTCGTACGGATCACCGCCCCACAACGGATCGTGATCACCCAGGAGACGGTCGAGGAGAAGCTCGGCCGCGAGTGGGAGACCCACGAGTTCCAGATGGCGATCGTCTCCTACTTCGGAAACATCCAGGAGTGGGACGACGACGAGATCGTCATCGCCTGGGACCACTGAGCCCGTCACGGCTCGTGACCCACGGGTGACCGGACCCCCCCCACAGACCAGCACTGACCAGGACAACGACGTTCACAGGAGGACGAGATGACTCTCGCACCGGAGCAGAAGAAGACCAAGAAGCCGAAGAAGCTGTCGATGAAGGCCCGCTACGAGGCGCTCACCCGCGGCCTGGACTGGGAGCCGAGCTACGTCCAGAAGAGCGAGATGTTCCCGCACCTCGACTACGAAGGCATCACGATCCACGACTGGTCGGCCTGGGAGGACCCCTTCCGTCTGACGATCGACGCCTACTGCAAGTACCAGGCGGAGAAGGACAAGCGCCTCTACGCGGTTCTCGACGGCTTCGCCCAGGGCCAGGGGCACCTCAACCTGACCGACGCGTCCTACCTCAACGCGATGAAGGTCTTCCTCGGTGGCGTCACCCCCTTGGAGTACGGCGCGCACCGCCACTTCGCCTATCTTGCACGGCACTTCGCCGGCCCGGGCCCGCGCTTCGCGGCCCTGTGCCAGTCGATCGATGAGATCCGGCACATGCAGACCGAGATCCACACGTTGAGCAACTACAACAAGCTCTACTCCGGCATGCACAACTGGTCGGAGAACCACGACCGCGTCTGGTACCTGTCGGTGCCGAAGAGCTTCTTCGAGGACGCCCTCTCCTGCGGGCCGTTCGAGTTCCTCATCGCGGTCGGGTTCTCCTTCGAGTACCTGCTGACCAACCTGCTCTTCGTGCCCTTCATGTCCGGCGCCTCCTTCAACGGCGACCTGCCGACGATGACCTTCGGCTTCTCGGCGCAGTCCGACGAGTCGCGCCACATGACCCTGGGCCTCGAGGCGATCAAGTTCCTCCTCGAGCAGGACGAGGCGAACGTCGAGATCGTCCAGGGCTGGATCGACAAGTGGTTCTGGCGCTCCTACCGAGTCACCGCCCTCGTGGCCCAGATGCTCGACTACATGCTCCCGCGCAAGGTGATGAGCTGGAAGGAGTCCTTCGAGCTGTACTTCGAGGAGCAGATGCTCGGCGGTCTCTTCGAGGACCTCGCCTTCTACGGCATCAAGCCCCCGCGCCACGTCGAGGACGCCATCGCGGAGAAGGAGCTTCTCTCCCACCAGGTGTACTGGATCCTCTACCAGTTCTCCTTCGCCGCGAGCTTCACCACCTCGGCCCCGACCGATGAGCACATGGACTGGCTCTCGCAGGCATACCCGGACACCTTCGACAAGCACTACCGACCGTTGTGGGAGAAGGAGAAGAAGAACATCGCGAACGGCGGGCGGCACTTCGCCCGGGGCCTGCCCCAGCTGTGCCAGGTCTGCCAGATCCCGATGGGCTTCACCGAGCCCGGTGACCCGACGACGCTGTGCCAGCGCGAGTCCGAGTTCGAGGGGGAGATCTACCACACCTGCTCCAACGGGTGCCAGTGGATCTTCGAGCGGGAGCCGGAGAAGTACCGCCAGGCCTGGCTGCCGGTGCACCAGATCTACCAGGGCAACTGCGGCGGTCCCAGCGTCCCCGAGGTCTTGGAGTGGTACGGCCTCAAGGACGGTGACGCCGGTGAGTACCTCGGGTCGAAGGACCATCAGAACTGGGTGGCGTGGCAGGGCGAGGCCGCTGCCGACACCGCCGCCCCGACCAACGAGAAGAAGGCAGGTGCCTGAGATGGCGATCAAGAGCCTGGGCGAGTACAACTTCCCGTCCCGCTCCCGGCAGGAGCTCTACGGCGATGACCAGCTCGTCACCGTCTGGTTCCAGGACACGATGTGGTTCTGCTCCCCCGCGATGTTCCGCGCCCCGCGGGAGATGACCTGGGGTGATTTCAAGGCCCAGGTGTTCGTGCCCTTCGCCGAGGAGGACCCGGACTTCGACCCGTCCGCTCCCCGTGCGTGGACCCTGCACGGCAAGCCGTTCGAGCCGGAGGACGGCAGGACGCTGTCCGAGCTCGGCGTCCGCCACAAGGACGTCATCGGCACTCGCGTGGCTGCCTGACGCGGCCGCACTCCCTTCGTCCCGCTCTGCAAGGAGATCCCATGAGCACGTACACGATCACTGTCGAACCGGTCGGCCGCGAGGTCGAGTGTGACGAGGACCAGACGATCCTCGACGCCTGTCTGCGCGCCGGGGTGTGGTTGCCGCACAGCTGTACCCACGGCACCTGCGCGACCTGCAAGGTCGACAAGCTCGACGGTGAGGTGGATCTGGGTGAGGCGAGCACCTTCGCCCTCATGGACTTCGAGCGGGACGAAGGGAAGCTGCTCACCTGCTGCGCGAAGCCCCGGGAGGACGTGACGATCGAGGCCGATCTCGATGTCGACGAGGACCTGGAGGTCCACCCGGTGCAGGACTTCACCGGGACGGTCCTCGTCCTCGAGGACATCGCGGAGCAGACCAAGCGTCTCGTGGTCGAGCTCGACCGCGAGATCGGCTTCAACGCCGGGCAGTACATGAAGTTCACCGTCCCGGCCGCCACCGTCGACGGCGCGGAGGTCGGTGAGGTCGACCGCACCTGGTCGATCGCCTCTCCTCCGGGCGAGACCACCCGCCTGGAGTTCCACATCCGCAACGTCACGGGTGGCCGTGGCACCGACGGCTGGGTCTTTGCCTCGCTCGCCGAGGGTGATCAGGTCCGCCTCTCCGGCCCCTACGGCCGATTCGTCCTCAAGACGAGCGATGACAAGCACGCGATCCTCGTTGGTGGTGGCACCGGTGTCGCGCCCTTGAAGTCGATGGTCCGGCACGCGCTCGAGGCCGGTGAGTACGACGGTGACCTCACGCTCTACGCCGGGGGACGCACCCGTGCATGGCTCTACGACGTGGCGACCTTCCGGGAGCTCGAGGAGCAGTACGAGGAGTTCACCTACCGACCGTGCCTCTCCGACGAGACCCCGGAGGAGGTCGAGGCCTCCGGTGACGACCCGCACGCCTACGCCTACGGCATGGTCACCGACGTCATCGAGTCCGACCACGAGCGTCTCGGTGGCTGCCGCGGCTACCTCTGCGGTCCGCCGGCAATGGTGGACGCAGCGCTGAAGACCCTGATGAGCCGTCGCCTCTTCCCCAGGGACATCTTCCGTGAGGACTTCTTCGACGAGTCGGACAAGAACAGTTCCGGGCTGAAGAGCCCACTCATCAAGCGATGACTCACAGTCCGGCGTCCCGCAGCTGTCGTGAGATCGCGAAGGCTGCGGTGCGCACCGCCACACCAAGCCGGTCCAGGTCCATCTGCTGGGTCTGCCCGGTCGCGGAGATCGCCGCACGGATGCGTTTGTCCGCCCCGAACACCGGGGCGGACACGCACGAGATCCCGGGGTGGGATTCCTCGTGGTCGTAGGAGGTCCCCACCGAGCGGATGTTCTGCAGCTCGCGGGCGAGGCCACCCGGTGTGACGATGGTCCTCGGGGTCATCGCTGGCAGCCCGGCGTCGACCCGCGCCCTGACCACGGAGCGGGGGGAGTAGGCGAGCATTGCCTTGCCGACACCGGTGGCATGGGCGGGCAGCCGACCACCGGTGCTCGAGGACAGCGGGAGACCGCCGTGGACGATGGCGACGTAGACGACGTCGACCCCGTCGAGCGCGGCGAGGTGGATCTGCCGGCCGGTGGCCCGGTGCAGGTCGTCCATCAGCGGACGGGCGACGTCGGTGAGCGTCCGCGGCAGGGAGACGCGCGATCCGAGCTCGAAGAGGCGTACACCCAGGTCCAGACGCGAGTCCTGGGTCCGCTTGAGGATCCGCTCATCCACGAGTTGGCCCACGAGGCGGTGGACCGTGCCCTTGGCCAGTCCCGTCGTGGCGGACAGCTCACTGATCCCCAGCGGGCCGGGGGCGTCCTCCAGGGCGCTCAGGATCGCACTGACCCGCCCGACGACGGAGATCGGCGGGTCGTTTCGATCAGCGGAACGCATTCCTTGATCATGCCCGTGATCGGGGCGACAGTACAGACACCTCGAGCTGGAGAAGGGTGTGGACGACGATGACCACCATTCCTCACGAAACCCCCACGGAGAGCGTCAGCGACAGTGCCTGGTGTACGTCCACACCCCGCCGGGGGGGCGCCGCAGGGCTGCGCTCGGTCGGTACCGCGCTGGACGTGCTCGAGTGCTTCGCGGTCGACAGCACCCTGGGTGTCTCCGACGTGGCGCGCAGGCTCGGTGTCGCGAAGTCGACCGCGCACCGCGTCCTGACGACGCTGGCCGGTCGTGGGTTCGTCGAGCAGGACGCGAGCGGTTCCTATCGCCTCGGTCTGCACCTCTACGAGCTCGGGATGCTCTCCCATGCCCGCAACGGGTTGCGTCACGTGGCCCTTCCCACGATCCGGGCGGTGGCCGAGCAGACCGGGCACACGGTCAATCTGGGGGTGCCCGACGGGGCGGATGTCGTCTTCCTCGAGCGCATCGAGTCGATGGACGGGGTACGTATCCTCGGGCACTTCGGTCGCCGGCTGCCGGCGCACTGCGTCAGCTCCGGCCTGGCCATCGCCGCCTTCAACCCGACCCTCGAGTACGAGCGCCGTGAGGCCGGCTTCCCACCCAAGGCACGCGGGACCATCCGTCGGGTCGAGGACTGGGACCGGACCCTGGCCGAGGTGCGGCGCCGGGGGTACGCGGCGCTGAGTTCGGGGTCCTTCGCCGACGCGAGCTCGCTTGCCGTACCGATCCGCGTGCAGGGCGTGGCGATCGGTTCGATCTCCGTGTTCGGGCCGACGCCGCTGATCGAACCCGACGTACGCCGGGCGGTTCCGCTGCTCACCGCGGCCGCCAACCGCATCGCCAAGCAGTACACCTCCTGACCACGACGCCCCGGCACGATCGTCAGGACACGAACCTGCCCGGGCACCCTCGACACTCCCGTTCGTTCCCGCCACGGGAACGAACCCCCGAATCGATGAAGGGCAGTCCTAGCGTGACAACCATGGAAGCGTCCACGACCACCCGGGACGACGCGGCCCGTGTCCTGCTGCAGGCGTACGCCAGCGGCGTCCCGACTGCCCCGCTCACCGAGCAGTTCGACGGGCTGACCGTCGAGGACGCGTACGCGATCCAGCTCGCGCAGGTGGCCGGCTGGACGGCCGCGGGCCGCACCGTCATCGGGCACAAGGTCGGCCTGACCTCCGCCGCGATGCAGAAGCAGCTCGGGGTGGACCAGCCCGACTTCGGCCACCTCATGGACGACTTCGTCCACCTCGAGCACCAGGCCATCCCGCTGGCGGGGTACCTCCAGCCGCGCATCGAGCCGGAGATCGCCTTCGTGCTGCGCAAGCCCCTCACCGGGCCCGGCGTGAACGTCGCCCAGGCGATCGACGCCGTCGACTACGTCCTGCCGGCGCTGGAGATCGTCGACAGTCGCGTCGCCGACTGGAAGATCACGCTGGTCGACACCATCGCGGACAACGCCAGCTCCGGCGGCTTCGTCCTCGGCTCGACGCCGACGCGGCTGCAGGACGTCGACCTGCGCCTGACCGGGTGCGTCTTCTCCCGCAACTCCCGCATCGTCGGGACCGGGGCCGGCGGCGCCGTGCTCGGTTCCCCGATCACCAGCCTCGTGTGGCTGGCCAACACGGTCGGTGCCCTCGGCACCACCCTCGAGGCCGGTCACGTCATCCTCCCCGGGTCCGTCACCTCGATGGTCCCGGTCGCCGCGGGCGACGTCCTCACCGCGACCTTCGCCGGTCTCGGCAGCGTCACCGCCCGCTTCGCAGACAAGTGAAAGGTCAACCCATGCCGCAGCGCACCCAGGGAACAGCCGCGATCGTCGGACCGGGCAACATCGGCACCGACCTGATGTTCAAGCTCATGCGACGCTCGAACGTCCTCCAGCCGCGCTACATGGTCGGTGTCGACCCGGCCAGTGACGGTCTGCGTCGGGCCAGGACACTCGGCCTCGAGGCCAGCCACGAGGGTGTCGACTGGTTGCTCGCCCAGGACGAGTTGCCCGACGTCGTCTTCGAGTGCACCTCCGCGAAGGCGCACCAGGCCAACGCCCCCAAGTACGCCGAGGCCGGGATCCTCGCCGTCGACCTCACCCCGGCGGCCGTGGGCCCCTACCTCTGCCCACCGGTGAACCTCGACTTCAACCTCGACGCGCAGAACGTCAACATGATCACCTGCGGTGGCCAGGCCACGACGCCGATCGTCTCCGCAGTCTCGCGAGTCGTGGACGTGCCGTACGCCGAGATCGTCGCCTCCATCTCGAGCAAGTCCGCCGGTCCGGGCACCCGCGCCAACATCGATGAGTTCACCGAGACCACGAGCGAGGCGCTCGAGGTCGTCGGTGGCGCCAGGACCGGCAAGGCGATCATCATCCTCAACCCGGTCGAGCCGCCGCTGATGATGCGCAACACCGTGTTCTGCGCCATCCCGCAGGCCGCCGCCGAGGCCGGCCCGCTGCGTGACGAGGTGGAGGAGTCGATCCACGCGATGGTCGCGCGCGTCCAGGAGTACGTGCCCGGCTACCACCTGCGCACCGATCCGCAGTTCGACGACGCCCGCGACCTGTGGAACGGCATGGCACGGGTCACCGTCCCGATCGAGGTGAAGGGGCGCGGTGACTACCTGCCGGAGTACGCCGGCAACCTCGACATCATCACGTCCGCTGCCGCCCGCGTGGGCGACATGATGGTCGCGCACCGCCTGGGGGTCGACTCCGGCTGGGTCGCGTCCGACACGAGCAGCACGACCGGCCAGGAGGTCCCCGCATGAGCGACAACACCAGCACGGCCCCCGCGCCCGTGCTCTTCGATGGAGACGTCGATGTGCGCATCACCGACACCACGCTGCGCGACGGATCGCACGCCCAGTCCCACCAGTTCACCGAGGAGCAGGTGCGCACCACCGTGCGCGCCCTCGACGACGCGGGTGTCCAGGTCATCGAGGTGACCCACGGCGACGGTCTCGGCGGCAGCTCCTTCAACTACGGCTTTTCCGCCGTCGACGAGATGGCCCTGGTCAAGGCAGCCGTCGCGGAGGCGCACCAGGCGAAGATCGCGGTGCTCATGCTCCCCGGCCTCGGCACCGTGGAGAAGCTGCACGAGGCGCACACCATGGGCGCCCAGATCGCGCGCATCGCCACCCACAGCACGGAGGCGGACGTCTCGATCCAGCACTTCGGGGCGGCCCGCGACCTGGGCATGGAGACCGTCGGGTTCCTCATGCTCAGCCACATGAACACACCCGAGGGGCTGGCCCAGCAGGCACGGATCATGGTCGACGCCGGGTGCCAGTGCGTCTACGTCGTCGACAGCGCCGGCGCCCTCATCCTCGAGGACGTCTCCGATCGGGTCGAGGCGATCATCGCCGAGGTGGGCACGGACGCCCAGGTCGGCTACCACGGCCACCAGAACATGTCCTTCGGCGTCGCCAACTCGGTGCTCGCCCACCGAGCCGGCGCCACGCAGATCGACGGCTCGCTGCGCGCCCTCGGCGCCGGCGCCGGCAACTCGCCCACCGAGGTGCTCGCGACCGCCTTCGAGCGACTCGGCATCAGGACGGGCATCGATCTGGGCGCCATCCTCGGTGCGGCCGAGGACGTCGTCACCCCGATCATCCGTCGGATGCCGGTGATGGACCGTGCGTCGATCACCCAGGGCTACGCCGGGGTGTACAGCTCCTTCCTGCTGCACGCGGAGCGGGCCGCGCAGCGCTACGGTGTCCCGGCCCACGAGATCCTCACCAAGGTCGGCGAGTACGGCTACGTCGGCGGCCAGGAGGACATGATCATCGACGTGGCCCTGGAGCTGCGCGACCAGCAGACGGCACTGCGTGACGATCGGACGGTGAGCGCATGAGCACCACCTGGGACGTCGAGTCCGTTGCCACCGAGCTCCTCGCCTGCGAGGCAGAGCGCCGAGACCGGGTGAAGTTCACCGATGAGTGGCCCGAGCTGGACGTCGCCACCGGCTACGAGATCCAGGACCTGACCCTCCGGCGGCGGCTGGACCGGGGTGAGCACCTCGTCGGCATCAAGCTCGGCCTCACCTCGCGGGCCAAGCAGCAGCGGATGGGGGTCGACACCCCCTTCGTCGCCTGGCTGACCGACGCCATGGTCCTGCCGGCCGGCGACCCGGTCCCCCAGGACGCGCTCATCCACCCGCGGATCGAGCCGGAGCTCGTCTTCGTCATGGGCGAGCGGCTCGAGGGCCCCGGCGTCACCGCCGCCCAGGCGATGGCCGCCGTCAGCCACGTCCTCGGTGGCGCCGAGATCATCGACAGCCGGTACCGGGACTTCAAGTTCGCGGCCGGTGACGTCATCGCCGACAACGCCAGCTCCGGTGCCTACGTCACCGGGCCGGTCTCCCTCCCCCCGAGCGAGCTCGACCTCTCCCTCGAAGCGGTCCTCGTCGAGGTGGACGGCGAGGTCGTCGACTCGGCGACCGGCGCCGCCGTGCAGGGACACCCGGGCGAGGCGCTCGCGCTCGCGGCCAACGACCTGGCCACGCGCGGTCACGCCATCGAGGCGGGCTGGATCGTCCTGACCGGCGGCATGACCGACGCCCAGTTCGCGCCCCCCGGTTCGTCGGTCGCCTGCCACTTCACCAACCTCGGCTCGGTCCGCGTCCACGGGGGCGAGTGACGTGCCGGTCGTCCAGGTCACCCTCACCCACGGCCGCACGCCGGAGACCATCCGGTCGATGATCTCCGCCATCACCCGGGCCCTGGCCGACACGGGCGTCGCCCCCGAGGAGAACGTCCGTGTCCTCGTCAACGAGATCCCCACCGAGCACTTCGCCGCCGGTGACGTCACCATCGCCGAGCGGCACGCGGGCCGGACGGCCGACACCGAGAGCAAGGAAGGCCAGTCGTGAGTACCCAGTTCTTCGGCCACATCATCGACAACGAAGAGGTCGAGTCGCTCAGTGGCGAGCGCTTCGACGTGTGGAACCCCTGGACGCAGGAGGTCTTCGCCCAGGCCGCCGAGGGGTCAGCCCAGGACGCCGACCGCGCGATCGCCAGCGCCCGCCGCGCCTTCGACGAAGGTCCCTGGCCCCGGATGACCCGTCCCGAGCGCGCAGCGGCCATCCACACGCTCGCGGACCTCATGGAGGAGCGCGCCGACGAGCTGGCCACCCTCGACGCGACCAACATGGGCAAGCCCGTCGCGCAGGCCAAGCACGACGTCGGCCGCTCGGTCTGGAACTTCCGTTTCTTCGCCGACCACCAGCGTGACCACAACGGTGAGGTCTACCCGATGCCCTCGGGTCACCACACCTACAGCGAGTTCGGCCCCGTCGGCGTCGTCGCGGCCATCTCCCCGTGGAACTTCCCGCTGATGATGGCCTCGTGGAAGATCGCCCCGGCGATCGCCTGGGGCAACACCTGCATCATCAAGCCGAGCGAGGACACCCCGGCCTCGGTGACGCTGCTCGGCCGCCTCGCGGTCGAGGCCGGCTTCCCGCCCGGTGTCCTCAACGTCCTCAACGGCCACGGTGCGCCTGCCGGCGCGTCGCTGACCGAGGACGACCGGGTCGACCGCGTGACGTTCACCGGGTCCTCGGCGACCGGCAAGACCGTCATGGCCTCCGCGGCGACGCACCTCGCCCCGGTCTCGCTCGAGCTCGGCGGGAAGGGGGCCAACCTCGTCTTCGACGACGCCGAGATCGACAACGCCGTCCACTGGGCCGTGGAGGCGATCTTCCGCAACTCCGGCCAGATCTGCCTGGCCGGCTCGCGCCTGTTCGTCCAGTCCGGCATCTACGACGAGTTCATGGAGCGCTTCGTCGCGGCTGCCGAGGCACTGCCGATCGGTGACCCCTTCGACCCCGAGAAGAAGTTCTCCTCGCTGGCGAGCAAGAAGCACTTCGACAAGGTCGCCTCCTACCTCGAGGACGTCGAGGCGCAGGGAGGGACGATGGTCACCGGTGGTGTGGACGAGGACGGGCGCTGGTTGGTCAGGCCGACGGTCCTCACCGACCTGCCGCTCGACTCCAAGCAGTACTGCGAGGAGATCTTCGGCCCGGTCGTCGTCGTCAACCGCTTCGACACCGAGGCGGAAGCCGTGCACCTGGCCAACGACACCCGGTACGGACTCAATGCCATGCTCTTCACCGAGAACCTCTCCCGCGCCCACCGGGTCTCCTCGAACCTGCGCGCCGGCACGGTCTGGGTCAACTGCTTCTTCATCCGCGATCTGCGCACGCCCTTCGGTGGTGTCGGTGACTCCGGCGTCGGACGTGAGGGCGGGGACTTCAGCCGTGAGTTCTTCACCGAGCCCAAGGCGGTCGTCATGCAGATCGACCGGACCGTCCCCGGGGCCGGCTGACCCCCGTCGCCGACCCGGAGGAGTCCACCCACCGAAACGGCGATTGGTGGACCCCCCGGGTCGTTATGGCATCGTGAGGTGCCGCTCTTGATTCCGAGAGCGCGAGATGCCTACGAGGAGTTCCCATGAGTGGTCCGGAGGACAGGCGGCGCGGCGACGCCTTCGATGACTTCTTCGGTGACCCGAGCCCGTCCGGACGGATGGGTCCGGCGGCGGAGCAGCGCCCGAGGAGCGGTCCCGGCGACACTCCCACCACACGCATGGACGCCGACGGTGGGGATGAGACCCAGACGCAGCCGACACCGACGGCCGAGCCGTCGTACGAGCCGACCATCGCGACGGGCGCCGTCCCGGAGAGATGGTGGGCCGCCGAGCCCGAGAAGACCGCAGCGGCGCCTGCGTCGACCTGGGAGACCACGGCGACGCCACCCCGGGAGGACCGGCAGCCACCACGCAAGGGCATCTCCACCCTCGGCCTCGTGGCCATGCTCGTCGGTGGGGTCCTGCTCGGTGGCCTGGTCGTCGGTGGCGTCATGGCCATGGGTCTGGGTCCGGGCAGTGATGATTCAGGGCAGCCGACCGCCCGGGAGACCGTGACCGAGACCGGCTCGCCCACCTCGACCACCGAGCCGAGTGAGTCGTCCAGTGACACCTCGTCGAGCTCCTCCCCCTCGTCCTCCTCGAGCTCGTCCTCGCGTTCCTCCTCGAGTTCGTCCTCGAGCTCGACGACGGCCGAGCGGTCCGGCACGAAGCCGGCCGACGTCTCCCAGTGCGCCGGCCCGTCCGGTGGGGTGGCCGTCGGTACCGGCTCGGACGTGACGTCCTGTGCGTTCGCCGTCGCCGTGCGCGATGCCTATGTCGCGGGCGACTCCAACGGCGCGGCGAACCTGCGGGTGACCTCCCCGGTGACCAACAAGGCCTACACGATGAGCTGCTCCGGTGCGGCGGTCACGACGTGCACCGGCGGCAACAACGCCGTCGTCGTCCTCTACTGATCGTGCTGCGCCGTCTCGCCGGGGCCGTCACCGTGGCCCTGGCGGTGGCGGCGTGCTCGCTCCCGGGTGAGGCAGGACCGGCACCGTCGCAGACCGGGACCCCGTCCGCGACCTCCGCCTCGTCGACCTCGCCCTCGTCGTCGACCGGCGAGGGCCGCAGGGCCCTGGACTCGTCGCTCGTCGCGGACCTCGAAGAGGTCCTGCGGGCCGATGACCGGGCCGAGGTCTCCCTCGCCCTTGCCCCCATCGGGTCGCACGAGCGCCCACGAGTCCTCGGCGACGCACCGTCGCTCATCGCCTGGTCGACGATCAAGGTGCCGTTGGCGTTGGCCGTCCTGGGATCCGGGACCGAGGCGATGGCGGACATCGACGCGGCCCTGACCGCCTCGGACAACGCGGCCGCAGATCGTCTCTGGGAGTCCCTCGGGACCCCCCAGGAGGCCGCCGGGGCGGTCGAGAGCCAGTTGCGCCGTGGCGGGGACGCGCGCACGCAGGTCCCTTCCGCAGTGACCGTGCCCGGGTACTCGGCCTTCGGCCAGTCGACGTGGCGCCTGATCGACCAGGCCGCATTCACCGCCGCCCTCCCCTGCCTGAACGGCTCATCACCGGTCACCGAGGCGATGGGTCGGGTCGTCGAGGGCCAGCGGTGGGGCCTGGGCGTGATCGAGGGCACCCGCTTCAAGGGCGGGTGGGGGCCCACCCCCGAGGGCTACGTGGTCCGCCAGCTCGGCATCCTCCCGGGCGCGAAGGGGGGGACGGCCGCGGCCGTGCAGGTGCGCACCGGGACCCACGAGCAGGGGACGGCGATCATGGACGAGGTGGCCGCAGTGCTCGATCGCCACCGGAAGGCCCTGCCGAACGGGTCCTGCTGAGCAGACTGGGCCACCTGCACCGGGGCGTCCTCCGGGCTCGTCGCCGGGCCTCATCGACGGATGGCAGGAGTGCGGCTCAGAGCGCCTGACGGCGTGGCTGATGTACCGGGAGTCATCAACCGGCGGTTTCTGCGGCGAGAACGGCCGCCACGGGCCGTACAGGTGCGTCCTCGCATCCCTCGGAGAGGTAGGATCGGGGGGTTGAGGCCGTGGCGCCGACCCTGGTGGGTCAGCCCGCGGCGATCCGTGCACGCACTCGAGGAGCACCGTGGCAGACGAGCAGTCGCCGTCAGAGATCCAGCCGACAACGTCTGACCCCGGTGGCACGGGTGGCGCCGAGTACGACGCCAGTGCCATCACCGTGCTCGAGGGCCTGGAGGCCGTGCGCAAGCGGCCCGGCATGTACATCGGCTCGACCGGCGAGCGTGGTCTGCACCACCTCGTGTGGGAGATCGTCGACAACGCCGTGGACGAGGCGATGGCCGACTACGCCGACACCATCGACGTCACCCTCATGGCGGACGGCGCGGTCCGGGTCAAGGACAACGGCCGCGGCATCCCCACCGACATCCACGAGGCCGAGGGCGTCTCCGCCGTCGAGCTCGTCCTGACCCAGCTGCACGCGGGCGGCAAGTTCGGTGGCGGCGGGTACAAGGTCTCCGGCGGTCTGCACGGCGTCGGTTCCTCCGTCGTCAACGCCCTCTCCTCCCGCATGGACGTGTGCGTGCGGCAGAAGGGCCATGCCCACCGGATGTCCTTCGAGCACGGGGTGCCGACCGGCTCCCTTCGCCAGGAGGAGGAGACCGAGGCCACCGGCACCACGATCACCTACTGGCCCAACGACGAGATCTTCGAGTCGGTCGACCACGACTTCGAGACGATCCGTGCCCGGTTCCAGCAGATGGCCTTCCTCAACAAGGGTCTGACGATCAACCTCGTCGACCAGCGGATCCCGGCGGAGCTGACCGACGAGGAGCAGGACGAGGACCTCGACCGCGTCGACGCCGACATCACCGAGGTCGTCGACTCCGAGGAGGCCACGGCAGCGCCCAAGAAGGCCCGCAAGGTCTCCTACCGCTACGACAACGGCCTGGTCGACTACGTCGAGCACCTCGTGGGCTCCAAGAAGGCCGAGCCGATCACGAGCGAGATCATCGACATGGAGAACGAGGACACCGAGCGTGAGCTCTCCCTCGAGATCGCCATGCAGTGGACGACCGCCTACAGCGAGTCCGTCCACACCTACGCCAACGCGATCAACACCCACGAGGGCGGCACCCACGAGGAGGGCTTCCGGTCGGCGCTGACCAAGCTCGTCAACGACTTCACCCGTCGGCAGAACATGCTCAAGGACAAGGACGACAACCTCACCGGTGACGACATCCGTGAGGGCCTGACCGCAGTCATCTCGGTCAAGCTCGGCGAGCCGCAGTTCGAGGGGCAGACCAAGACCAAGCTCGGCAACTCCGAGGTCAAGGGGTTCGTCCAGCGGGCCATGACCGACGAGTTCGGCCACTGGCTCGAGACCCACCCGAACGAGGGCAAGGACATCGTCCGCAAGGCCATCCAGGCCTCGGCCGCGCGGATGGCCGCGCGCAAGGCCCGGGAAGCGACCCGTCGCAAGGGTCTGCTGGAGTCCGGCGGACTGCCCGGCAAGCTCTCCGACTGCCAGACCAAGGACCCGAGCCTCTCCGAGGTCTTCATCGTCGAGGGTGACTCCGCCGGTGGCTCGGCCAAGGCCGGCCGCAACCCGTGGAACCAGGCGATCCTTCCCATCCGCGGCAAGATCCTCAACGTCGAGAAGGCCCGGATCGACAAGATCCTGGCCAACCTGGAGGTCCAGGCGCTGATCTCGGCGTTCGGTACCGGCATCGGTGAGGACTTCGACATCACCAAGGCGCGTTACCACAAGATCGTGCTGATGGCCGACGCCGACGTCGACGGCATGCACATCCGCACCCTCCTGCTGACACTGCTCTTCCGGTTCATGAAGCCGATGATCGAGGCCGGCTACGTCTACCTCGCCCAGCCCCCGCTGTACCGCCTCAAGTGGTCCAACCACGAGCACGGATTCGCCTTCACCGACCGCGAACGCGACGCGAAGATCGCCGAGGGACAGGCGAAGGGGTGGCGCCTGCCCAAGGAGAACTCGGTCCAGCGGTACAAGGGCCTCGGCGAGATGAACTACCAGGAGCTGTGGGAGACCACGATGAACCCCGAGTCCCGGGTGCTGCTGCAGGTGACCCTCGACGACGCGGCCGCGGCCGATGAGATCTTCTCCGTGCTGATGGGCGAGGACGTGGAGTCCCGGCGCAGCTTCATCCAGAAGAACGCCCGCGACGTGCGCTTCCTCGACATCTGATCGTCCACCTCCGGGGCCCCGCCCCGGAGGGACTCCCCCGAGAACCCGCTCCCTGGCCCGGACGACGCACCCGACCTTCCCCCTTCGGCCACGACCCCGAGGTGACCTGACCACATGACCGACATCCCCACCACCGACGAGCAGCACGACCGCACCGAACCGATCGACCTCAACGCGGAGATGCAGCGCAGCTACATCGAGTACGCGATGAGCGTCATCGTCTCCCGCGCGCTGCCGGACGTGCGCGACGGCCTCAAGCCCGTGCACCGGCGCATCGTCTACGCCATGTACGACGGCGGTTACCGCCCCGACCGTGGCTACAACAAGTGCTCCCGCGTCGTCGGTGACGTCATGGGTCAGTACCACCCGCACGGCGACACGGCGATCTACGACGCGATGGTCCGGCTCGTGCAGCCGTGGTCGCTGCGGTACCCGCTCATCGACGGCCAGGGCAACTTCGGCTCCGCGGGCAACGACGGTGCGGCCGCCCCGCGGTACACCGAGTGCAAGATGGCGCCGCTGTCTCTGGAGCTGGTGCGCGACATCGACCAGGAGACGGTCGACTTCGTCCCCAACTACGACGGCAAGACGATGCAGCCGGACGTGCTGCCGGCGCGCTTCCCCAACCTGCTGGCCAACGGCTCCGCCGGCATCGCGGTCGGCATGGCCACCCAGATCCCGCCGCACAACCTGCGCGAGGTCGCCGAGGCCGCCCACTGGATGCTCGACCACCACGAGAGCACCCGCGAGGAGGCTCTCGAGGCGATCATGGGGATCATCAAGGGCCCGGACTTCCCCACGGGTGCGCTGATCATGGGCACCCGCGGCATCGAGGACGCCTACCGCACCGGCCGCGGCTCGATCATCATGCGGGCGGTCGTCGAGGTCGAGGAGATCCAGGGCCGCACCTGCCTCGTCGTCACCGAGCTGCCCTACCAGGTCAATCCGGACACGCTCGCGCAGAAGATCGCCGAGATGACCAAGGAGGGTCGTCTCTCGGGCATCGCCGACATCCGCGACGAGACCTCCGGTCGGACCGGTCAGCGTCTGGTCATCGTGCTCAAGCGTGACGCCGTGGCCAAGGTCGTGCTCAACAACCTCTACAAGCACACCCAGCTGCAGACGACCTTCGGCGCCAACATGCTCGCCCTGGTCGACGGCGTGCCGAGGACCCTGCCGGTCTCTGCCTTCATCCGGCACTGGGTCGAGCACCAGATCGACGTCATCGTGCGGCGCACCGAGTACCGGCTGCGCAAGGACGAGGCCGCGATCCACATCCTGAGCGGCTACCTCAAGGCCCTCGACATGCTCGACGAGGTGATCGCGCTGATCCGCCGCTCGCCCACGGTCGAGGAGGCCCGCGAGGGTCTGATCCAACTCCTCGACATCGACGAGCTGCAGGCGCGGGCGATCCTCGACCTCCAGCTGCGCCGCCTGGCCGCGCTGGAGCGGCAGAAGATCATCGACGAGCACGACGAGATCGAAGCCCGGATCATCGACTACAAGGACATCCTCGCCAAGCCCGAGCGGCAGCGCCAGATCGTGCGCGAGGAGCTGACCGAGATCGTCGACCGCTACGGCGACGATCGGCGCAGTCGGATCCTGCCCTACGACGGCGACGTCGCGATCGAGGACCTGATCCCCGAGGAGGACGTGGTCGTGACGATCACCCGGGGCGGGTACGCCAAGCGCACGCGGGTGGACGAGTACCGGGCCCAGAAGCGCGGCGGGAAGGGGGTGCGGGGCGCCACCCTGCGGGGCGAGGACGTCGTGCGCAACTTCTTCACCACGACCTCCCACCACTGGCTGCTCTTCTTCACCAACATGGGCCGGGTCTACCGGATCAAGGCCTACGAGCTGCCGGAGGCGGCGCGAGAGGGCAAGGGCCAGCACGTGGCCAACCTGCTCGCCTTCCAACCGGACGAGCAGATCGCGGCCGTCTACGCGATCAGGGACTACGAGGTCGCGCCCTATCTGGTGCTCGCGACCAAGCGGGGCCTGGTCAAGAAGACCCGGCTGGAGGAGTACGACTCGCCGCGCACCGGTGGACTGATCGCGATCAAGCTGCGCGAGGACGACGAGCTCATCGGGGCCGGGCTGGTCCACGCGGAGGACGACCTGCTGCTCGTCTCGCGCAACGCGCAGTCGGTGCGCTTCCACGCCACGGACGACGTGATCCGGCCGATGGGGCGCTCGACCAGCGGTGTCACGGGGATGAAGTTCCGTGACGGCGACTCGTTGCTCGCACTCAACGTCATCCCCGACGGCAGTGACCCGGACGTCTTCGTCGTCTTCGAGCAGGGTGTCGCCAAACGGACCGCGGCCTCCCAGTGGACGGCCAAGGGCCGCGCGGGCCTGGGAGTCCTGGCCGCCAACTCGGACAAGGGAGGCCAGCTCGTCGGTGCCCTCGTCGTCGACGAGCACGACGAGGTCATGGTCGTGATGGAGAAGGGCAACATCGTCCGCTCCGCCGTCACCGAGATCAACCGCACCAGCCGCAACACGCAGGGGGTCACCTTCGCCAAGCCGCGCAAGGGCGACTCGATCGTGGCAGTTGCCCGGAATGTCGATCGTGGCGAAGACGCGGAGATCGAGGACGGGGAGGTAGCGTCGGACCCTGACGCGAAGTCCGACGAGACCGGCTCGACGGACCCCGGCCAGCAGGGGCACGCCCCCGGAGGTGACGACGAGTGAGTTCACCAGGAGACACCACGACGATGAGGGCATCGTCCGACTCCGCGGGCCGTCCACAGGGCGGTCCCGCCCCCAGGCCTGCTCCCAGGGGTGGGCGCCGGGTGCGGCTCATGGTCTCCCGGGTCGACCCCTTCTCCGTCATGAAGGTCGGCTTCCTGGTGTCCGTGGCCATGGGTATCGCCTTCGTGGTGATGACGGGTGTCGTGTGGATGCTCATGGGGGCGATGGGCGTCTTCGACACCGTCAATGAGCTCGCTGGGCAGATCATCGGTGAGGGTTCGGGTCAGGAGTTCGACATCATGGACTTCCTCGGCTTCGGCCGGGTGCTGTCGCTGGCCATCATCGTGGCCGTCATCGACGTCATCCTGATGACGGCGATCGCGACCCTCGGAGCCTTCCTCTACAACGTCGTTGCCAGCCTCGTCGGCGGCATCCACATGACCCTGACGGACGACTGATCCGCGCCGCGACGCCGTTTTGGAAACGGCGCGCGGAGTGAGGTACTGTCGGGCGTCGCACCAACGGTGCGCGCGGGCCTATAGCTCAGCTCGGTTAGAGCGCTTCCCTGATAAGGAAGAGGTCCCTGGTTCAAGTCCAGGTAGGCCCACCACGGGCGGTGAAGGAGAGATCATGAAGAAGGTTCTCGCCCTCGTCGCCGCTGCCGCAGCCGGGGCGGCGTACGCCCGGCACAAGGTCGAGCAGCAGCGGTCCGAGAAGGATCTGCATGCTGCGACCTCCCGGATGCAGACCTCCACCGCGACGAGCGGTGGGGCCTGGGCGGCCGCCACGGACCGTCCGTCCTGATCCACCAGCCCTCGGGGGCGTGGCGCAATTGGTAGCGCACCTGCTTTGCAAGCAGGGGGTTGTCGGTTCGAGTCCGATCGCCTCCACCGAGAGCGAAGGGGGCCGGTCCGCCGAGGCGGGCCGGCCCCCTTCGTCATGCGCGTTCCGCTCTGCGCACCGAGGGGCCATTGCGTGCGGCGATCGGCCTACGTTGGCGAGGAAGCCACACACGAGGAGGCCCGCATGACCACTGTCGAGACCGCCAACCCCGAGGTCGCCGAGACGATCGACGTCAACGGCATCGCGACGAACTACCACGACGTCGGTGAGGGCGACTCCGTCCTGCTGATCCACGGCTCCGGCCCCGGCGTGAGCGCGTACGCCAACTGGCGCGCCGTCCTGCCCGAGCTGTCCCGGAACCATCGCGTCATCGCACCGGACGTGCTCGGCTTCGGATACACCGAGCGGCCGGAGGGCGTCACCTACGACATGGCGACGTGGACCGAGCACCTCGTCGGCCTGATGGACGCCCTGGGCATCGAGAAGGCCGCGGTGGTGGGCAACAGCTTCGGCGGCGCGCTCGCCCTCAATGTCGCGGCCCATCACCCCGAGCGCGTGACCAGGCTCGTGCTCATGGGTGCGGTGGGCGTGCCCTTCGAGATCACCGAGGGACTGGACAAGGTCTGGGGCTTCGAGCCCTCCCTGGAGAACATGGTCGACCTCATGGACGTCTTCGCCTACGACCGTTCGCTCCTGACCGAGGACCTGGCCCGGCTGCGGCTCGAGGCCGCGACCCGACCCGGGGTGCACGAGGCCTACAGCTCGATGTTCCCGGCGCCGCGGCAGCGGTCGGTCGAGGCGATGACGATCCCCGACCAGGACATCCGCGCCCTCACCCAGCCGACGCTGGTCATCCACGGACGCGACGACGAGGTCATCCCGCTCAGCAACTCGATGCGCCTGCACGAGCTCATCGAGCAGTCCCAGCTGCACGTCTTCGGCCAGTGCGGCCACTGGGTGCAGATCGAGCACACGCAGGACTTCACCCGTCTCGTGGGCGACTTCCTCGCCTGATCCGGGTCAGTCCGCCGCGGGACGGCACGTCTTCGGCAGCGTCGCGAGGGCATGGTCACCGACAGTGACACCCACCCTGCTCACGGCACCGGCGTGGCACGGCGAAGGGGGCCGGTCCCGCTGCCAAGCGGGCCGGCCCCCATCGTCATGACGGGTAGGGCTCAGGGCTTGTCGTCGCCCTCCACGGGGAGGTCACCGTCGAGGTGGTCCGGCGTGAGGTCGGCGTGCTCCGCACCGTCCGTGGTGGACGGCACGGCCGAGTTGTCCGCCCAGTCACGCGCGTTGGTCCACGCGTCGGCCCCCTCGGCGCTCTCTCCGGTGGAGGTCGCCGGAGTCACCGGGGCGGCGTCCGCTGCCTCGGCGGCCGGGGCCACGCCGGTGGCCGCGAGACCGCCGGCCACGGAGGAGTCACGGCCGGTGGTCGGTGCCTTGTAGGGATCGCCGGTGGGGACGGCCCACGGGTCCTTCTTCGGTCCCTGCTTCTGCTTGGCCGCGACGGCGGCGACGCCACCGGCGACGACGGCCAGGAGGAGCAGCTTGCGCTTGCGGCCCTTCTTCTTCTTGGGCTTGGCGTTGCCCTTGGCGGCGCTCAGCGCTGCGGACGGGTCCTGCTCGTCACGCAGGGCGGCGAGGACCTCCGGGCCACGCACGACGGCCTCGTCGGCGGCCTTGCGGCCCGCGGCGACACCGGCCGCGGCCAGGGTGCTTGCGGTACCGACGAACTTGTCGCGGGCCTCGGCGAAGTCCTTGCCGAGGTCGTCCCCGGTCCGGGCGACCTCCTTGCTGACGTCGTCCTTGGCCTTGCGGGCCTTCTTCGCCCGCTTCTTGGCGTCCTTGGCAGCGGCCTTGCGACGCTTCTTGACGTCCTTCTGCGCTTCCTCGGCCTGCTGGCGCAGCTCGTTGGCGCGAGCGGTCGCCGCCTCGCGAGTGGTTGCGGCCTGCTCGGCGGCGGCGGCACGAAGCTCCTGCGCCCGCTCGCTGCCGTGCTCGGTCTGCTCGGCTACCTTGTCGATGATCTCGTGGACCTTGACCGCAGCGGTCTCGGCGGTCTCGTGGGCGCGTACGCGCCCGTCCTCGACCTTGTTGTTCTTCTGGAACACCATTCCTCCTGCGCGATGGACTACACCCCCCATCCTGCACCGGATCGTGGCCCAGCAAAACCGAGAGCACCTCGGGACCCGGATCGTCCTCCTGTCACAACCGCTGACTACGATGAGGGCATGAAGGCGATCCTGCACACGAACCATGGCGACATCTCCATCGAGCTGTTCCCCAACCAGGCCCCCAAGACGGTCGACAACTTCGCCGGTCTCGCCACCGGTGAGAAGGAGTACTCCGACGACGCGGGCCGGTCCAACCCCACGAAGTTCTACGACGGCCTCGGCTTCCACCGGATCATCCCCGGCTTCATGATCCAGGGCGGTTGCCCGCTGGGTCAGGGCGTCGGCGGCCCCGGCTACACCTTCGACGACGAGATCCACCCCGACCTGACCTTCAGCAAGCCGTACCTGCTGGCCATGGCCAACGCCGGCAAGCAGATGGGCAAGGGCACCAACGGATCCCAGTTCTTCGTCACGGTCGGTGAGACGCCGTGGCTCAACGGCAAGCACACGATCTTCGGCGAGGTCTCCGACGCCCCGAGCCGCGAGGTGGTCGACACGATCGCCGCCGTCCCGACCGGTGCGATGGACAAGCCGGCCGAGCCGGTCACCATCGACTCCGTAGAGATCATCCAGGACTGATCGCGTGACCCAGCCGCCCCCCGGCTGGGGAGGATCCACGGGCCCGCAGGGCGGTGCCGGTGGATCCGACGTTCCGGTCTGTCCCCGGCACCCCGACCGCGTCTCCTACATCCGCTGCCAACGTTGCCGCCGGCCGGCCTGTCCGGACTGCCAGCGGAGCGCCGCCGTGGGTGTCCAGTGCGTGGACTGCGTGCGTGAGCAGGCGAAGGGGGAGCGTCGCCCGGTCACCGTCCTGGGTGGACGAGCCGGTGCCGACAAGCCGTACCTGACGATGGCGATCATCGCGATCTGCGTGCTGGTCTGGCTCGGCGAGCAGGTCTCGCCGCGGGTCTTCCAGGAGGTCGCCTTCGCGCCGGCCCTCGGGCCCAGCGAGCCCTGGCGGCTACTCACCTCGGCCTTCGCCCACAGCCCGAACCAGATCATGCACATCGGCTTCAACATGTTCGCCCTGTGGATCGTCGGCGGCTACCTCGAGCAGATGATGGGGTGGGCGCGATACCTCGCCATCTACCTCGTGACCGCCCTCGCCGGGTCGGTGACGTGGCTGCTCTTCCAACCCGTGGATCCCAGCGACCCGGGGGCCTACACCCCGATCGTGGGTGCCTCGGGCGCGGTCTTCGGGCTCTTCGCTGCCGTGATCGTGCTCAACCGGCACCTCGGCCGGGACAGCTCGGGGATGCTGGCCATCATCGGCATCAATGCCGTCCTCGGCTTCATCATCCCCAACGTCGCCTGGCAGGCGCACCTCGGCGGGCTCGTCGCCGGCGCGCTCGTCGCCCTGGCCCTGACGGTGGCCCGCTCCCGGCGCAGCCCCGTCATCGCCTGGGCCGGGATCCTCGGCGTCCTCGCCCTGGTCGTCGTCCTCGCCGTGGGCAAGTACGCCCTGTCGCCGACCGGGTTGCTGCCCCTCGGTTGAGCGAGTTACACCTGTGTAATTGTCCCCAGATGGGGACAACCCTGTGGACAACTCGAGTTGTCCACAGGGTTGTGGGGAGAGCTGACGGAGCCCGCACCTGCTGGGCGCAGGTGCGGGCTCCGCTGGTCGAGCGACGGTGGCGCAGCTACTTCCACCGGGTCGTCATGGCGAAGCCGGCGAGGATGAAACCGAACCCGATGCCGAGATTCCACATCCCCCAGCTGGGGACCGGGTACTGCTGGCCGGTGATGTAGAACGTCACCACCCAGACCAGACCGATGATCATCAGGGCGAGCATGACCGGGACGAACCACGGCGGGTTGCCGACACGTTGTGCCTTGGCCTTGTGCCGCTGCTTGGCCTCCGCCTGCTGGGTGGCGGCCTCGGCGGTGGCACGTCTGCTGGGGTCGCCGGAGCGTGAGAGGCCGGCCTTGGTCTTCCCGGAGGTGGCCGAGGCCTTCGTCGGGGTGTCCTTCGCGTCATCGGCTGACTTCGCCACTGCGTGCTCCTTCAGGGTGTCAGGTTCGTGGCCTAGCGTAGAGGTCTCCACCGGTTCGACCGAGCGAAGGGGGTGGGACATCCGTGGGCGAGGACGAGACCTCTGCCGGCGAGCAGGCGATCCCGTCCCGTGGGTCGGGCCCCGGGGGAGATCCGGAGCCTGCCCGGGAAGGGCGAATCCGAGCGTGGTTGACGCACCGGCCCACCGGATGGTCGGCCCTGGTGCCGGTCATCGCCGTGGGCGCCGGGCTGCTCTTCGCCACATCCGGTGCCACCGCCCGAGGCACCGACCTGCGGGCCGAGAGCGCCGACCTGCCGGGCATCATCAAGGAAGGCACCCGCGAGAACGAGCAGGCCTCGAAGCGGGTCGAAGGACTTCGTACGGACATCGACCGGCTCACCCGCGAGGCGGCTCCCGGCAGCAAGCGGTTGCGCGAGCTCGACACGCGGGCCACGGCCGTCGCCGACGACGCCGGACTGACTCCGGCCACCGGAGAGGCGGTGACCGTCTCCCTCGATGACGCTCACCTCGACGCCGACGAGATCCCCAACGGATTCACCGTCAACGACGTGATCGTCCACCAGCAGGACGTGCAGGGAGTCGTCAATGCGCTGTGGCGGGGGGGCGCGGAGGCGATGCAGATCATGGACCAACGCGTGATCTCCACCAGCGCCGTGCGCTGCGTCGGCAACACCCTGATCCTGCAGGGACGTGTCTACTCCCCGCCCTTCACGATCACCGCGATCGGCAACCCGGACGAGCTGCAGGAAGCACTCGACGAGGACCCCGCCGTCGAGATCTTCCGGCAGTACGTCGACGCGGTCGGTCTCGGCTACGAGGTGACGGTGGACGAGGAGCAGGAGCTGCCCGCGTTCTCGGGGCGGACCCGCCTGGAGCACGCCCGGGCGATGCCCGACGGCGGGTGAGGTCCATACTGGCCGGGTGAGCCAGATCCTCGTCGTCGACAACTACGACAGCTTCGTCTTCACCATCGTCGGGTACCTGCAGCAGCTCGGTGCCGCGACCACGGTGGTCCGCAACGACGCGATCTCCCCGGCCGATGGTGCGGACTTCGACGGGGTGCTCGTCTCCCCGGGGCCAGGCACCCCCGAGGAGGCAGGCGTCTCCACGGCGATGATCGAGGCGTGCGCGGAGCGAGCCCAGCCGATGCTCGGAGTGTGCCTGGGTCACCAAGCCCTCGGCGTCGTCCTCGGAGCACGCGTCGGCCGTGCGCCCGAGCTCCTCCACGGCAAGACCAGCCGGGTCCTGCACGACGAGGACGGCGTGCTCGCCGGACTGCCGTCCCCGTTCACCGCGACCCGCTACCACTCCCTGACGATCGACCCCGCGACCGTGCCGGACGAGCTCGTCCCGAACGGGCACACCGAGTCCGGCGTCATCATGGCCGCCAGGCACCGCCACCTGCCCCTGCACGGGGTCCAGTTCCACCCCGAGTCGGTGCTCACGGAGGGTGGTCACCGCATCCTCGCCAACTGGCTGGCGACCACCGGCGCCTCCGGTGCCGTCGCGCGCAGTGAGGGCATGTCTCCCCTCGTCCGTGATGCCGAGGGCGTCGCCCGGGTCGTCGCGCAGGGCTGATCCGTCCGGCACGCCCACCCCCTCCTCCGGACGCGAATCCGCTCAGGCGGATTCGTCCGGACGGCGTCGTCCGCCGTTCTCCCGCCACGCGGCGGCGCACGACGGGTGCGTCACCGGAGCGGACCTACGGGCTGCCCGGTGAGCGGGTACTACGCGGTGAGGAGCCGGTGTCAGGCTCTGTCGGCGAGGGCGAGGTACCGCTCGGGTCCGGCGACTGCGACTGCGACGACGACTCCGAGTCCGAGTCCGTCGACGTCGGCTCGGACTCGTCGGACGTGGACTCCGAGTCGGACGGCTCACTGGTCTCGCTCGTGCTGCTCGGCGACTCGGTCACCGTGGAGGCGGGCTTCTCCGCGACGACGAAGGTGACCTCCGTGCCCTGCTTCACGCTGCCCGCCGCGGGGTTCTGCGCGAGGATCGTGCCGACCGGCGCGGAGGACTCCTCGGTCTGCTCCCTGACCTCGAGGTTGAGGTCGTAGAGCTCG